>NZ_CP083553.1:2224285-2532857 GCF_025144465.1 Leisingera sp. S132 | reverse complement strand
TGGGCGGTCGGGCGCTGCCCGGCGTTCCGCCGGGCGGAAACCCGCGATGAGCCGTTCTCCGGGTGCCAGGAAAAATTCTTCTTTCTCCCTGTTGACTCCCTCAGACCTCATGCCTAGCTTCCCCTCGTTAGCACTCAGCCTTGTTGAGTGATAACGGCCCCGCCGGGGAGGCGGAGGTCCAACTGATAACAACCTTTGAGCCTTTTTAAGGAGCTGCAAAGATGGCATTGAAACCGCTTCATGACCGCGTGCTGGTGCGCCGCACCGAAAGCGAAGAGAAAACCGCGGGCGGCCTGATCATCCCCGATTCCGCCAAGGAAAAGCCGAGCGAAGGCGTTGTGGTTGCATGCGGCGCAGGCGCCCGCAAGGACAGCGGCGAGCTGATCGAGATGGCCGTGTCCGCTGGCGACCGCATCATGTTCGGCAAATGGTCCGGCACCGAGATCACCGTCGACGGTGAAGAGCTGCTGATGATGAAGGAAAGCGACATCATGGGCATCATCGAGTAAGACCCCGGGATTTTCCCAAGTCTGCTCTGATCCCTGATCGCTGAAACACACAGAATTTCTCTAGGAGAGTGAAAAATGGCTGCTAAGGACGTCAAATTCGACACCGATGCCCGCAACCGCATGCTGAAAGGCGTCAACATTCTGGCCGACGCCGTGAAAGTGACCCTGGGCCCGAAAGGCCGCAACGTGGTTCTGGACAAATCCTTCGGCGCACCGCGCATCACCAAGGACGGCGTGTCCGTGGCGAAGGAAATCGAACTGGAAGACAAGTTCGAGAACATGGGCGCCCAGATGGTGAAGGAAGTTGCTTCCCGCACCAACGACGAAGCCGGTGACGGCACCACCACCGCAACCGTTCTGGCCCAGGCCATCGTCAAAGAAGGCCTGAAGCAGGTTGCTGCCGGCCTGAACCCGATGGACCTGAAGCGCGGCATCGACCTGGCAACCGCCAAAGTCGTGCAGGGCATCAAGGACATGGCCCGCGAAGTGAAAGACTCCGACGAGGTTGCGCAGGTTGGCACCATCTCCGCCAACGGCGAAGCTGAAATCGGCCGCCAGATCGCTGACGCGATGCAGAAGGTCGGCAACGAAGGCGTCATCACTGTCGAAGAGAACAAAGGCATGGAAACCGAGACCGACGTGGTCGAGGGCATGCAGTTCGACCGCGGCTACCTGTCGCCCTATTTCGTCACCAACCCCGACAAGATGGTCGCGGATCTGGAAGACTGCATGATCCTGCTGCACGAGAAGAAACTGTCTTCGCTGCAGCCGATGGTGCCGCTGCTGGAGCAGGTGATCCAGTCGCAGAAGCCGCTGCTGATCATCGCTGAGGACGTCGAAGGCGAAGCGCTGGCAACCCTGGTTGTCAACAAGCTGCGCGGCGGCCTGAAAATCGCAGCCGTCAAGGCGCCGGGCTTCGGCGACCGCCGCAAGGCCATGCTGCAGGACATCGCGATCCTGACCGGCGGCCAGGTGATCTCCGAGGATCTGGGCATGAAGCTCGAGTCCGTCACCATGGACATGCTGGGCACCGCCAAGAAGGTCTCCATCACCAAAGACGAAACCACCATCGTCGACGGTGCTGGCGAGAAGGCCGAGATCGAAGCACGTGTTGCCCAGATCCGCACCCAGATCGAAGAGACCACCTCTGACTACGACCGCGAGAAGCTGCAGGAACGCGTTGCCAAACTGGCAGGCGGCGTTGCCGTGATCCGCGTCGGCGGCATGACCGAAGTGGAAGTGAAAGAGCGCAAGGACCGTGTGGACGATGCTCTGAACGCAACCCGCGCAGCTGTGCAGGAAGGCGTGATCGTCGGCGGCGGTGTTGCCCTGGTGCAAGCCGGCAAAGGCCTGGACGGCCTGGAAGGCGCCAACGCTGACCAGAACGCAGGCATCAACATCGTCCGCAAGGCCATCGAAGCGCCGCTGCGCCAGATCGCCGAGAACGCAGGCGTTGACGGTGCCGTGGTTGCCGGCAAGATCCGCGAGTCCTCGGACAGCGCCTTTGGCTACAACGCGCAGACCGGCGAATATGGCGACATGTTCTCCTTCGGCGTGATCGACCCGGCCAAAGTGACCCGCACCGCGCTGGAAGACGCGTCTTCGGTTGCTGGCCTGCTGATCACCACCGAAGCCATGGTTGCCGACAAGCCCGCCAAAGAAGGCGCGGCAGGCGGCGGCATGCCCGACATGGGCGGCATGGGCGGCATGGGCGGCATGATGTAATCACAAATCCCTTTGGGATTTGGGATGAGGCGACAGGCGGTTGGCCCCTAGGGCCAATCTGCCGATAGCCGCACCGCTCAATGATGCGAATTCGGGGCTGCCTTCGGGCGGCCCCTTTTCGTTTGGTGCAGGGTCAAGAAGGCCCGCCTTGCGGGCCTGCCTCCGGCGGGAGTATTTGTGCAAAGGTGAATGCGGGAGGTTTAGGATGGTTGTCGGGCCGGATTTTTCGAGCAGCGTTAAGGAAGAGCATTTTGACGAGGTCGAGGCGCTTTTGCTAACCGCCTTTCCCACTGATGCCGAAGCGCGGCTGGTGCGGCAGCTGCGGGTGGACGGGGACATGCTGTATGAGTGCCGCAAACCCTGGGAGGGCAAGATCGGCGGCTACTGCGCGTTGAGCCGGATGCAGGCGCCGGAAGGCTGGGCCTGTCTGGCGCCGATGGCGGTACGGCCGGAATGGCAGGGCGGCAGGCTGGCGGAGAACAATCCGAACATGGAGGTTGGTGGGCCTAAGGATGAACTATTTCGCAGCCCATGGCGGTTCGGCACTCGCATGCTGCAGGAGCTTGAAAGCTGGTACGAATTACGTTCCGAAAGGCTTCGGAAACGTTTGCCTGAAACCATCGTTGTTCTGGGAAAACCCTCCTTTTATGGCCGCTATGGTTTCAGCCGGGAGCGGGCGCAGAAGCTCAAGAGCCCCTATCCGCTGGACTACACGCTGATCCTGCGCCGGGGCGATGACGTGCCGGAGGCGGAGCTGATCTATCCGCGGGCGTTCTCTGCTGGCGCCTGACACGAAGATTTCAGTGGCCGGGCGTGGGGGAGCGGGCTAGCTTTTTGAGAGACGCGCAACAGGGAAGGGTCCGGCACATGGCGATACCGGCAGGGCCGATGCTGGCCCGTCTTTTGCTGGCCTTGCTGATTGCGGGCTGTGCGGTCTCCCCGGTGGACCGGCTGGCCAAGCCGCCAAATCTTTATACAACCGGGCTCAACTATCAGGCGGAAGAGGTGCCTGAGGCGCAGCGCTCGGTGGCGCCGCGGCTGCTCTATGTCACCAACCGGTCGCAGCGGCTGAACGGCGACGGGTCGGTGACCTATCTGGCGGAACGGTCGGACTCCATGGCCTTCGGCACGGCGCAGGTGCAGTTCACCAGGGTGCAGGACTGGCCGGAACTTGTGGCGCTGACCCATGCCGATGGAAAGGGGCGGCTGCCGCGGCTGAAGGTGGCGGGATACCGCGATGGCATCCGCTTTTCCAAGACGCCCTTGCCGGCCGAGCGGCGGGACGGCCGGGTTGTGACAGAGGCGCGGGCGGAGCGGGAGTATGCCGCCTATTCGGCGGCGTTCCGCAAGGCGGTGGCGGCAGAAGTCAGGCGGGCTGGTACCGGCCGCATCCTCTTGTTTGTGCATGGTTTCAACAATGATTTTGACGATGCGCTGACCACACTGGCGAATATCTGGCACTATGCCGGGCGCCGCTCTGTGCCGATGATGTTCTCCTGGCCTGCGGGCAATTCCGGCCTGTTCAAGTATTTCCGCGACCGGGAGGCGGGTGATTTTTCGGTGTTTCACCTGAAGGAGATGCTGGACCTGCTGGCCTCGGTTCCGGAGGTGGAGGACATCGACATCGTGGCCCATTCCCGCGGCAGCGATCTTGCGACCACGGCACTGCGCGAGTTGGTCATCCGCGAGCGGGGGCGGGGGCGGCAGCCGAAGCTGACCTTGAAAACCGGTACTCTCATCCTGGCGGCGCCTGATCTGGATGTGGGGTTCGTGCGGCAGCGGCTGATGAGCGAGCGGGTCTTTGCGGCCTTCGAGCAGGTCAACGTCTACATCAACCCTGAAGACCAGGCGCTGGCCCTGGCCTCGGTTCTGACCCGGGAGTCGCGGTTCGGGCGGCTGGATGCCACCGATTTCGCCCCGGGTGAACTGGCGTCGCTGAAGAAGGTGGGGCTGGTGCATTTCATCCGCGTCGAAGGCGCGGGCGGCTCGGGCCACTCCTATTTCCGGGACAACCCCGGTGCGATGTCCGACATCGCGCTGGCGCTGAGGACGCGGGCTTTTCCCGGCGGCACCCTGCGCCCGCTGGAACTCGACCACGACAATATCTGGACCCTGCACCCGGACTACCCGCTGGACCGCCTGCCGGACCTGGACCTGGACTTTGTGCAGGAGCGGCGCTGAGGGGGCAGGACGCAGGCAGCAGCCATCCATCCGGATGGCTTTGGCTGCTGCCCCGATGAGCCGCCCCTGAAGCAAGGTGTCCCGGGCGTTCGGCGTCAGTCGTAGACCATCAAGGTAAGGCGGCCCTTGTTTGAAACATAGCCGGAGACATTATAGGTGGTCCGGCCAACCTTGACCTTGGCGCCTCCGGCACCGGCGCCGGGGATATCCGGCTTGAGCATGCCGCCGGTGTGCCGTGCCAGGGCTTCGGCCAGCCGGTTAATGTCCCCGACCGAAGGTTTCGGCCGGCGGGTGCCGTAGTTCAGGACGGCAGCTTCGCATTTCCGCCCCTCCTCTCCGGAGGCAAAGAAATGCATGCCCGGTGCCAGTTGCGGCTGATAGGCGGCAAAGGATGTCCTCATGCTGGCCACGGAAAACTCCGGAGCATTCCTTATGCAGCCCTGCTCGAAGCTGTACAGCACGCTGGACAGAACGGGATCGGTGGACAGGCGGGAGGTTTCGTAAACCTGAGGCTCAGAGGCGCCGCACGCGCTTAGGAGGGTGGCCAAAGCTGCGGCGCACAGAAGGGTTTTTCGCAAAGGATGGTTCCTTGAATTGGAGAAAATGTTCAAAGCTCTGCGGAAGGGTGTGCCTTGGCTGTCTGTCATTTTTGTGCGCGAAGCGTGGCGGCTTTTGGCCCCGCGGGACGGATGAGGGATCTGCGGTCTTGCCGCAGGCGCAGGCCTGCATGGACCCGCCGACGCGCACTCCGGCGTCTGCACAAAAAATTCAGTAGCGTGCCGTGTGCAGCCGCGGTAGCCATTGAAAATGCGCCTGTTTCTTCTTGTCTCTCTCACTATGGCGGCCTTTGCCGCGAATTCCATTCTCAGCCGGCTGGCCATCGGGGCCGGGCATATGGATGCGGGCAGCTTTGGCCTGCTGCGGCTGGCCTCGGGGGCTGCAATGCTGTTGATGCTGTGCCGGATGCAGGGGCTGGCGGCGCGGCAGGATTTGCGGGCGAGCCTGCAGGGCGGGGCGGCGCTGACGCTTTACATCGCCGGGTTTTCGCTGGCCTATCAGCAGCTTGATGCGGGCCTTGGCGCATTGCTGCTGTTCGGGGTGGTGCAGGTCACGATGTTCCTGTGGGGTGCGCTGCGGGGCAATCCGGTCAGCGGTGGTCAGGTGGCAGGCGCGGTGCTGGCGTTTCTGGGGCTTGCCTATGTTGTGTGGCCGGATGGCTCCGGCGCGGTGCCGTTGGGGGCGTCTCTGCTGATGGCGGCGGCTGGCTTGGGCTGGGGGATCTACAGCATTCTGGGGCGCGGTGCGGCGCAGCCGCTGGCGGCGACGGCGGTGAATTTCCTGTGGTCCACGGCGATGTTCCTGCCGGTGGCGCTGTGGCTGGGCAGCAGCACGGTGAGCCTTTATGGCGCGTCTCTGGCGGTACTGTCGGGCGCGGTGACCTCCGGCATCGGCTATGCGCTGTGGTACCGGCTGCTGCCGCAGATCCTGCCTGCGGTGGCCGCCACCGTGCAGCTGAGCGTGCCGGTGATCGCGATCCTTGCCGGGGCGGCCCTGCTGGGGGAGGCGATCGGCCTGCGGCTGGTCTTTGGCAGCGCGGCGGTGCTGGGCGGCATCGCACTGGTGGTGCTGCGGGCGCCTGCACGCAAAGCACTGGCGGCGAAGTAGGAACCGGGGGCTTCCCTGTGCCGCCGCTTGCGCTTATCTGGGCGTCATGCGTGATGTTCTGAAATCCCTGTTGACCGCTGCTGCGGTGCTGCTGCCGCTGCCCGCGGCGGCCGATTGCGTGATCCTGCTGCATGGGCTGGCGCGCTCCGAGACCTCATTTGCGGTGATGGAGGAGGTGCTGCAGTCGCGCGGGTATTCCGTGGTGCGGCCCGGTTACCCGTCAACGGAGGAGCCAGTGGAGACGCTGGCGGAGCAGACCTTGCCCGCGGCCTTTGCCGCCTGCGGCGGGGAGACAACCCATGTGGTCAGCCACTCGATGGGGGGTATCCTGCTGCGCCAGTGGCTGCAGGGCAATCACCCTGAAAACCTGGGAAGGGTGGTGATGATGGGGCCGCCCAACCAGGGCAGCGAGCTGGTGGATGAGCTGGGGGACTGGGAGGTTTTCGGCTATCTGAACGGCCCCGCCGGGCTGCAGCTGGGCACCGGGGCGGACAGCTTGCCCAAGACGCTGCCGCCGGTGGCGTTTGAGCTGGGCGTGATTGCGGGCAGCGAGACGCTGAACCCGGTGTTTTCCGCGCTGATCCCGGGGCCGGATGACGGCAAGGTCTCTGTCGAGAGCACCAAGGTGGAGGGCATGGCGGCGCATCTGACGCTGCCGGTCACCCATACCTACATGATGAACAATCCGCAGGTCATGGCGCAGACGCTGCATTTCCTGGAGGAAGGCCGGTTTGAGCCCAGCCTGGGCTGGCTGGCGGCGGTGGAAGAGATCATTGGCGAGGCGTGCCAGCTGAATGGCGGCTGTGAAGAGGCAGAGAAATGACGTTGGAACTGACTCTGCAGGGCGGTGATGTGCTGCGCCCCGGCGGGCTGGACAAGGGCGGTGAGATCGCCATCGCGGACGGACAGGTGGCAGAGGCGCCCGCCGGCCGCACGGTGGACCTGTCGGGCTATCTGGTGCTGCCGGGGATTGTGGATGCGCACGGCGACGGCTTTGAACGCCACCTGGCACCGCGGCGCGGCGCGATGAAGCAGATGGCAGAGGGCGTCGTGGCCGCTGAGGCGGAGCTGGCGGCCAACGGCATCACCACGGCGGTTCTGGCGCAGTTCTATTCCTGGGAGGGCGGCCTGCGGGGCCCGGAGTTTGCGGCGCAGGTGTTTGAGGGCATCAAGGCGGTGCGCGGCTCTGTCGTCACTGATCTGCTGCCGCAGCTGCGGTTGGAGATCCACATGCTGGAGGACTATGCCGGGCTGGCTGCGAAGGTGGCAGACTGGCAGGTGCCTTATGTGGTGTTCAACGACCACCTGCCGCATGACCGGCTGGCAGCGGGCAAGAAGCCGCCGCGGCTGACCGGCCAGGCGCTGAAGGCGGGGCGCAATCCGGAGGTGCACTGGCAGATGCTGAAGGACATGCACGCGCGCCGGGATGAGGTGCCGGGCTGCTTGGATGCGCTCTGCCGCGAACTGGCGGCGCAGGGCGTGCGCCTCGGCAGCCATGATGACCAGACGGCTGAAGACCGCGCGATCTGGCGCGAACGCGGGGCGCGGATTGCGGAATTCCCGGAGACGCTGGAGGCGGCAGAGGCGGCGCGGGCGGCGGGTGATCCGGTGATCCTCGGCTCCCCCAATGTGGTGCGGGGCGGCTCGCACAAGGGCAATGCCTCCGCTGTCGAACTGATCGCCATGGGGCTGTGCGATGCGCTGGCCTCGGATTATCACTACCCCAGCCCGCGCCGCGCGGCGCTGATGCTGGAACGCTCGGGTTTGCTGGAACTGGCGGGTGCCTGGGGCTTGGTCTCGCAGGGGCCGGCACAGCTGCTGGGTCTGGCGGACCGGGGGACGCTGGAGGCAGGTAAACGCGCAGATATTCTGGTGCTGGACAAGGCAACCCAGCGGGTGGCGGCGACAATTTCCGGCGGGCGGGTCAGCTATATGTCGGGGGAAGTGGCGGGCCGTTTTCTGGCCTGAGGAGGAAGCGCCGCGCATCAGGCCGGATGGCCCTCTTTGCGGCGCGTGAAACCGGCGGACCCGCTTTCACCGGGGGCATTGCCGCAGAGGGGAGCCCCGGATAGGCTGCGGCCAAAGCCATTTCCTGCAGAAGAATTTTTTGACATGACCCGAAAATACGGCCGCACCTTTCACCTGCCGCAGTCGCCAGGGGCAACCAGCGATGACAAGATCCTGCAGGATACCTCAGCGTTGCTGGCGGAGGCGCAGGTGGTAATTACTGAGAAGATGGACGGTGAAAACACCACAATCCACCCCGGCGGTTGCCATCCGCGCAGCCCAGATGCGCGGTATCATCCGTCGCGGGACTGGATGAAAGCCTTTGCTGCGGGGATTTCCCCGGCACTGAAGGAAGGGGAGCGGATTGTGGGTGAATACATGTTTGCCCGCCATGCCATCGCCTATTCAGCACTGCCCAGCTATTTCCTTGGGTTCGCCTGGATCGTTAACGGGGTGATCCAGCCTTGGGAGGAAACGCTAGCCCGGTTTGGCGAATTGGGGATTGTCAGCGTGCCGTTGCTGTACTGCGGGCCTCCCTCTGAGCAGGTGATCCGGGAGACCATCTCTGCGCTGGATTTGGAGACACAAGAAGGGTTCGTGATCCGCTCCGCCCGAAAATTCGCTGAGAAGGATATGACGACGCTTCTGGCAAAGTACGTTCGGGCAGACCACGTGCAGACAGAAGTGCATTGGATGAATGCGGAGATTGTAAAAAACGGCCTCATCTGAGGCCGCTTGCCGCTCCAATGCGCTAAATTTCCTGACGCGAAGCCTTACCCCTGCGCCTTAACCACACGGTTCACATGGCCCATCTTGCGGCCCGGCTTGGCCTCGGCCTTGCCATAGAGGTGGAGGGCGCAGTCCGCCTCTTTCGCCAGTTCCGGGATGCGGTCCACGTCGGCGCCGATCAGGTTTTCCATCACCACGTCGGAATGGCGCTGGCCGTCGCCCAGCGGCCAGCCGGCCACCGCACGGATGTGCTGTTCGAACTGATCCACGGTGCAGCCGTTCTGGGTCCAGTGGCCGGAATTGTGGACGCGCGGGGCGATCTCGTTGACGATCAGGCCCTGGGGCGTGACGAAGAGCTCGACACCGAGGACGCCGACATACTCCAGCGCATTCAGGATCTTGCCTGCCATCAGCACCGCGTCCATGCGCTGCGACGTGCTGAGCTTGGCGGGCACGGTGGTGGTGTGCAGGATGCCGTCGCGATGGACGTTTTCGCCAGGGTCGAAACAGGCGATCTCGCCGCTCACGCCGCGGGCGGCGATCACCGAGACCTCGTGGCTGAAATTCACAAAACCTTCGAGGATCGAGGGCGCGCCTGCCATGGCGGCGAGCGCTTCGCCGGCGTCTTCCGGGGACTTGATGCGGGCCTGGCCTTTGCCGTCATAGCCGAAGCGGCGGGTTTTCAGGATCGAGGGCGCGCCGGTCTCTGCCAGCGCTGCATCCAGGCTGGCCTGATCACTGATGTCGGCAAAAGGCGCGGTTTTCAGGCCGAGGTCCTGCAGGAAGGTCTTTTCCGTCAGCCGGTCCTGGCTGATCCGCAGCGCCTCGCGGCCTGGGCGGATCGGCCTTTGCGATTCCAGCAGGTCCAGCGCGGAGGTCGGGATGTTTTCGAACTCATAGGTGATCACATCGACAGAGGCTGCGAAGGCGGCCAGCGCCTCTGCGTCCTCATAGCCTGCGGTGGTCACACGGTCGGCGACATGGCCTGCGGGCGGGTTGGCGCCGGGCTCAAAGATATGGGTCTTGAAGCCGAGTCGGGAGGCCGCGACCGAGAGCATCCGGCCCAGCTGGCCGCCGCCGAGGATGCCGATGGTCGAACCGGGGGCAAGAACGTCAGTCATCAACGGGTTCCTCGGGGATGGAGGCGGAGAGGGCGTCGCGCCAGTCGTCCAGCCGCTGGGCCAGCGCGGGATCCTGCAGTGCCAGGATGCCTGCGGCCATCAGGCCTGCGTTGGCGGCGCCGGCGGCGCCGATCGCCATGGTGGCAACCGGGAAGCCCTTGGGCATCTGCACGATGGAATAAAGCGAGTCGACGCCGGAGAGCGCGCGGGTCTGTACCGGCACGCCGACCACCGGCACGCGGGTTTTGGAGGCCACCATACCGGGCAGGTGGGCGGCCCCGCCGGCGCCTGCGATGATCACCTGCAGGCCGCGGCCGGCCGCGGATTTGCCATAGCTCCACAGCCGGTCCGGGGTGCGGTGGGCGGAGACGATCTTGGCCTCGTATTCAACGCCCAGTTCATCGAGGATATTGGCGGCTTCCTTCATGGTGGGCCAGTCGGATTGGCTGCCCATGATGATGCCCACTTTGATGTCACCCATGGATGGTGGCTCCTGTCACGGCTTGTGGAGCGCGCACTATAGGGAAAGCTGCGGTTTTCGCAATGCGGGCCAGGCCGGAAAACCGCGGGAATTGCCCTGTTTTGCAGGGGCCGGCGCTATGCCGCAGGTCTGCGGGCAGGGGAGCGCTCCCGCCCGCGCGGGAATGCAGGCAAGCTGCACCGCCCCCGCGGTTGGGCGTGGCGCCGCGCTGGCGCGCGGCGCGGGCGCTTGCGGCGGGGCTTGCGGGACATTGGCAAGCGGGGCAGGGTGGCGGCTGGATCAGGGAGGACAAGATGCTGGAACTGCGCCCCAATTGCGAGCTGTGCGACAAGGATCTGCCGCCCGATGCGGCGGATGCAAGGATCTGCAGCTATGAGTGCACCTATTGCGCGGACTGCGTGGAGCGGGAGCTGCACGATGTCTGCCCGACCTGCGGCGGCGGCTTTGCGCCGCGGCCGATCCGGCCAAAGCGGGCCTGGCGGGAGACGCTGAAGCTGGGGCTGGAGAACCATCCGCCGTCAACCCGGCGGGTGCATTCGAAGTTCACCCGTGCGGATATCGCCGCGCATGTGGCGCGCATCCGGCATCTGAAGCCTGAGGAGCGGTGAGGATGATCAGGTTTTTCATCCGTTTGTTGTTCGGGGAAGCGCCGCGTCGTCGAAGGCCGCCGACAGTTGCGACGGCTATCCGGAGTGATGTGTAAACAGAAAGTGCTTCCAAATCGGCGGTGCGATCAGAGGCCGGGAATACTGTTGCTAGTGGTTCTGGGCTAAAAGCTGTCGAGAAATCAACCCTGACTGGACATTGCTTTGTGGTCGATGGCGATACCATCCGGATCGGAAGCGTCAGCATCCGTTTGGCCGGAATCGATGCGCCGGAGCTGGACCATCCATGGGGGAAGAAAGCTAAATGGGAGCTTGTGAGCCTGTGTAAAGGGCAGGTCATCACGGCAGAGGTAGAACCCGATCAATCATATGATCGATTGGTCGCAACCTGCTATTTGCCGGATGGTTGCGATCTGAGTGCGGAAATGGTGCGCTGTGGTTTGGCGTTGGACTGGCCCAAGTTTTCGGACGGTAAATATGCGCATCTTGAGCCGGAGGGGGCACGGAAAAAGCACTGGAAAGCTGCGGCTCGGCAGCGCGGCCATATGCGAACATTTCACAAGTAGAAGGAGCCGCCGTGGCGGCTCCCGCAAGGGATCAGTCCCGCTGCTGCGGCAGGATCAGGTTCAGAAGCAGGCCCGCAACACCGGAGAGGCCGATGCCCGCGAGGGTGAAGCCTTCGCCGAATTGCAGGGTCAGGCCGCCGAGGCCGATGATCAGAACGGTGGAGATGATCACCATATTGCGGGCCTCAGAGAGGCTTTCGCCCAGTTTCGCGAGCACCGACAGGCCAACCACGGTGACCATGCCAAAGAGCAGGATCATGATGCCGCCCATCACCGGCATCGGGATGGTCGAGAGCGCGCCGGAGAGCTTGCCCGCAAAGGACAGCGCGATAGCGAAGATGGCGGCCCAGGTCATGATCGCCGGGTTGAAGGCGCGGGTCAGGGTGACGGCGCCGGTCACCTCGGAATAGGTGGTGTTGGGCGGCCCGCCCAGAAGGCCCGCGGCGGCGGTGGCGAGGCCGTCGCCCAGCATGGTGTTCTGGATGCCGGGTTTTTCCATGTAGTCGCGCTTGGTCACGCTGGAGATCGCCATGATGTCGCCGAAGTGCTCAATCGCGGGGGCAATGGCGACCGGCAGGATGAACAGGATGGCGGCGAGGTTGAATTCAGGCGCGACAAAGCCCGGCACCTTGAACCAGGGGGCATCCGCCAGCGGGGCGGTGTTGACCAGCGCCTCGCCAGAGACGGCGCCGATGACCAGCGCGGCGATGTAGCCCGCGGCGACGCCAGCGAGGATCGGCACCACCCGCATGATGCCGCGGCCCAGGATCGCCGTCAGCATAGTGGCGCCCAGCGAAATGGCGGCGAGCAGCAGGGCGGTGTTGCGCGGCATCACCTGGGTGTCACCTGCAAGTCCGGTGGCCATGTTGACGGCTACCGGCGCCAGCGACAGGCCGATTACCATGATGACCGGGCCGACCACCACGGGCGGCAGCAGCCGGTGCAGGAAGCCTGCGCCAAAGGCGCGGATGGCAAAGGAGAGCGCCACGTAAAGCAGGCCCGCCGCCGCAAGGCCGCCGGTGGTCGCCGCCATGCCCCAGGTCTGCACGCCGTAGATGATCGGCGCGATGAAGGCGAAGGAGGAGGCCAGGAACACCGGCACCTGGCCGCGGGTCACGATCTGGAAGATCAGCGTGCCAAGTCCTGCGGTGAACAGCGCGACGCTGGGGTCGAGGCCCGTCAGCAACGGCACCAGCACCAGCGCGCCGAAGGCGACAAACAGCATCTGGGCGCCGACAAGGGCTTGTTTCGGGGTGAATTTGTAATCTGCGCTCTGGCTGGGGGGCGCGGAAGTGTGATCGCTTGCGGAGGTCATTTTCGGTCTTTTCCCGGGTCCTTGAAGTCTTGCCGCGGCAGGCTGATACAGGTGCCGCTGGCAAAATTGTGCTGCTCCTAAACGGAAAATCCGGCTTTGACCATCCGGTCAGAAGGAGAAACCGCAGGCGCCGGACAGGGTGTCGCAACAGGGGCCGGGAGATGCCGGTTTTCTGCAAGCCGCGGCGGCGCCGGGCGGTTGTTCTGGTGGGGAAATGTTGCCCGGAAACCTTCTTCATGACCCAGCAGACCGACCCGCTTCTCCAGCCCTTGCAGCTGCGCCACCTGACCTTGCGCAACCGGATCATGAGCACGGCGCATGCGCCTTCGTTCCAGGAGGGCGGCCATCCGCGCGACCGCTACCGGCTGTACCATGAGGAGAAGGCGCGGGGCGGCCTTGCGCTGACGATGATTGGCGGCTCGACCAATATCGCGCCGGACAGCCCGTCGGTGTTCGGTCAGCTTTATGCGGGCGATGACAGTATCATCCCGTGGTTCCAGAAACTGACGGGCGGGGTGCGCAACCATGGCGCGGCGGTGATGTGCCAGATCACCCATATGGGCCGGCGCACCGCCTGGGATGACGGCCACTGGCTGCCGGTGCTGGGGCCATCCGGGCGGCGGGAGCGGGCGCACCGGGCATTTCCGAAGGTGATGGAACAGGAGGATATCTCCCGCGTTATCAAGGATTTTGCCGCCGCGGCAGAGCGCTGCCGGCAGGGCGGGTTCGACGGGATCGAGCTGTTGTCTCACTCGCATTTGCTGGGGCAGTTCCTGTCGCCGCTGGTCAATTGCCGGGAGGACGATTACGGCGGGTCGCTCGACAACCGGCTGCGGCTGACGCTGCAGGTGCTGGAGGCGGTGCGCGCGGCGGTGGGGCCGGATCTGATCCTCGGCATGCGGGTCACGGGGGATGAACTGGCGGAGGGCGGCCTCAGTGCCGCCGACTGCATCGCAGCCGCGCAGAAGATCGCCGCCACCGGCGCGGTGGATTTCCTGAACGTGCTGGCGGGTGCGCCGTATGACGATCTGGGACTGGCGGGCTGGGTGGCGCCGATGGGGATGCCCGCGGCGCCGGATCTGACTGTGGCGGGCGCGATCCGCGCGGCGGTGGATCTGCCGGTGTTCCATGCCGGGGGCGTGGCCGATATCGCCACCGCCCGCCATGCCATCCGCGATGGGCAGGCGGACATGATCGGCATGACCCGGGCGCATATGGCCGACCCCTATCTGGTGCAGAAACTGCAGCGCGGCGAGGAGGAACGCATCCGGCCTTGCGTGGCGCTGGGCTACTGCGTCGACCGGGTTAATCAGGGCAAGCCTGCGGTCTGCGGGCATAATGCGGCGACGGGGCGCGAAGCGGTGATGCCGCATGTGATCTCCCCCGCGCCGGAGCGGCGCAAGGTGGTGGTGGCCGGCGGCGGCCCGGCCGGGCTGGAGGCTGCGCGGGTGGCGGCGGAGCGCGGCCATCAGGTGGTGCTATTCGAGGCCAGCGGGCGCCTGGGCGGCCAGATTGCGCTGGCGGCCAAGGGCATGACCCGGCGCCAGATCTGGGGCGTGGCGGATTGGCTGATCCGTGAGGTGGAGCGGCTGGGGGTGGACGTGCGCCTCAATACTTACGCCGAAGAAGAGGATGTGCTGGCGGAGGCCCCGGATGCGGTGATCGTGGCCACCGGCGGCTGGCCGGAGGCTTTGGACATTCCCGGCGGGCCTCTGGTGACGTCCAGCTGGGAAGTGCTGAGCGGCGAGGCGCGGGTTGCGGGAGAGGTGCTGCTCTTGGATGAGGCCGGCGATCACGCCGCGCTGGTCTGCGCGGATGTGATGGCGCGGATGGGCTGCGCGGTCACCCTGGCGACGCCGGACCGGATGGCGGGGCACGACCTGGGGCCGACGAACTCTGCCGTGGTCCTGCGCGATCTGACGCGGCAGGGGGTGCTGTTCGAGAGCCTGCTGGAGCCGGTGTCTGTGGCCGCCGAAGGCAGCCGCAAGCGCATCACCCTGCGCCATGTGCTGACCGGAGAAGTGCAGGAGCGGCTCGCGGACCATGTCGTCTCGGAGCATGGGGTCACGCCCGCCGAGGACCTGTATCACGCGCTGAAGCCCGGGTCGCGCAATCTGGGGCAGCTGGATCATCAGGAGATGATTGCAGGCCGCAGCCCCTTTGCGCAAGCGAACCCGGCGGGGGCATACTGGCTGGCGCGCGCAGGCGACGCGGTGGCGGGGCGCAATATCCATGCCGCCGTCTATGATGCGCTGCGGCTGTGCAAGGATCTCTGACGCCTGCCGCATCGCACGCCCGCAGCGCGCCGTCAGGCGCGCTGCGATGCCGAACGCCTCGGCCGCGCAGCTTTGCTGCACGGTCAGGGGGCGGGAGACCCGGCTGGCGGTTCAGTTGCTGCGGAAAAATGCGACGACTTCCGCGATGATCTGCTGGTGTTTGGCGGCCCGCTCTGCACCGCCGCCGCGGCAGATGATTTCGTCGCCGGGCTCTTCGGCAGCCAGAATGGTCTCTCCGGCGGGCGTGCAGACGCCCAGAAAGTCGAAATGCGAGAGCGTCTGCGGCTCGATGTAGCGCAGGCTGGCCGCGGGCAGGGCCTGAACCAGTGCCCGGGATTCGATGTCCAGCGTCAGGCCGGAGTTCATGACGGGCGCGCCGTAGACCAGCATCGGGCGGGTGATCCGGGCCAGGCTGTCCTTGGTCAAGCTTTGGGTGCCGCCGAGGTCGAACAGCGCAAAGCCCTTGATCCGGGGATCGGACAGATCTGCCTCCATGCGGGCGCGGTCCTCAGGCGTTTCGGCGATCTTCCAGCCCTTCAGAATGCCGCAGACCAGGTCGCCGGGCAGCTGGCTGCAGGTGTGGGCAAACCTCTCTGCATCATAGCGCGCGCCGGCCAGCAGTGCTGCGGTGAAGCCGCCCAGCGAGTGCCCGGCCATATAGATGCGGTCCGGTTCGGTGAGGCCCTGCCACTCCGGCGCGGCCTGCAGGTGGTCCAGAACGCGGGAGATGTCGCGCGGGCGTTCCCACAGCTGGCGGCTGAGGTCCGGCTCGCGCGACCAGGTGGAGGTGCCGGGGTGACTGATGGCCGCCACGGCAAAGCCTTGCCGGGCCAGCGCCGCGGCCAGCCAGGCCTGGTTCAGGGCGTTGCCGTACATGCCGTGCGACAGCACCACCAGCGGGAACGGACCGGGGGCCGGCGCTGCGCCACGCGCCGCCTGCGGCGCTTCCCAGACCTTGCTGTCATAGAGCGGCGTCAGCGGGGGCGCGCCTGTTGCGGGATACCACAGCAGGCCCTCCAGCGGGCGGCTGTCCTCAGTGGCGGGGATCTTCAGCTCCTGCAGGCCGGGCAGGTAGGATTGCGCCGTGGCGGCGGCCGCGGTGCAGAGGAAGGCCAGGGTAAAGAGAAGGGGTTTCATAAACGTCTCCGGGGTGTGTTTCCAATGCCCCTGACCCTGGGCGGCTGGCGCAATTGCAGCAATGCCTCCAGCGGCTTATAGCTGTCCTGAAACCTGATGCAGGACAGGACAGCAGGGAAAGAGGACAGATGGACAGCAGCACAATGCTCTCCCTTCCGCTGCCGGTGATGACGGCGGCCCTGTGCGGCGCGCTGGCGGTGCTGATCTGGCGGGCGGAGCTGGGCTGCCGCCGGGCGAACCTGCTGTTTGCCGCCTTTTTTGGTCTCTCCGCCCTGGCGGCGCTGCTGGTCGGCTTGCGGTTCGGCTATGGAATCAGCGCCCTGATCCCGCTGCAGCGCATCCTGCCGGTGTATTTCGGGCCGCTGCTCTATCTGGGGTTTGCGGCGCTGGCACCGAAGGGCGGGCGTTTCTTCCGCCAGGCAGCCATGCATCTGGCAGCGCCGGCCGCCGGGCTGGCCCTGTTCTGGCTGCTGGTCGCGGACCTGCGGTATCTGGACTGGCTGATCAGCGCCAGCTACCTGGGGTATGCGGCGGCCCTGACCGGGCTGTGGCGCAAGGGGCCTGATGCGCTGGCGCAGGCGCGGCTGGACCGGGCAGGCCAGCTGCACCGCTGGATGCTGCGGGCTGCCGGGCTCTTGGGTTTTGTGCTGCTGCTGGATACCGCGATTGCCGCCGATTTCGCCCTGTTTGGCGGTGCCCATGTGCCGGCGCTGATCTCGGCGGGGACGGTGCCGCTGCTGATCATGCTGCTGGCCGCGCTGTCTGTGCTGCCGGCAGTGTTTGCGCCGCCGCGCCGGACGCCGGCTGCCGCCGCGCCCGGAAGTGAGGCTGCCCGCACCGAAGCAAGGCTGCGGCAGCTGCTGGACCGCGAACAGCTGTATCTTGATCCGGACCTGTCGGTGCAGCGGCTGGCCCGGCGGCTGCACATCCCGGCGCGGGACCTGTCGGCAGCGGTGAACCGGACCCAGGGCGTGAACGTCTCGCAATATGTGAACGGCTTCCGCCTGGCCCATGCGGCAGAGCTGCTGGCCGCCAGCGAGGGCAGCGTGACGGAGATCGCCGCCCGGTCAGGCTTCCTGTCGCGGTCCAATTTCTACCGCGAGTTCCAGCGGGTTTACGGCGAAACGCCGGCCGGGTACCGCAAAACCCGGGCAGAACAGGACGCAACCGCCTGACCCAGCGCCGGCCCGCAGCGCGCCGCAAGGCGCGCTGCCATGCCCAACGCCTGTCCGGCGCAGCTTGCCTGCGCGGAAAAGGGGGCGGGAGGCCCTGTTCAATCAAGTGAAACAGCTGCGTTCTGCAGCAGGGGCCCGTGCGCCTTTGGCACAGGCTGGCGCGCCGGGCATCCGGCGCGGGGTCAGGCGATGATGTCCGGGGTCAGCCGGTCTTCGATCAGGGCGATCTTGTCCTTCAGGATCAGCTTCTGCTTTTTCAGCCGCCGGATCGTCAGCTGGTCGGCGGTGCCGCGCTCTTCCAGCGCGGCGATGGCCTCGTCCAGATCGCGGTGCTGCCTGCGGAAAACCTCGAGCTCGACCTTCAGGACCTCGTCCGTCTTCATCGACACATCTGTGGGTGCATTCATGGGGGACTCAATCGGGCTTATGAATGAAGTGAGAATGAAGATACTTCGTTAAGGGCTTTTCCGCTAGACCTATGGGCACATGGTCTTGTGAATCCATAAAGAACTTCCCATATTCTTGGGGAAGCGGCTGCCGGTACCGGGGCCGCGGATATCCGTCGCTTTGGCATAAAGGACGAACAGCGTGTCGAAACTAACCTTGGGCTCTTACCCGCATATGCTGGGGTTCGAGCAGCTGGAACGCCTCCTGGAACGCTCGGCAAAATCGGGCAACGAAGGCTATCCCCCCTATAATATCGAACAGACATCAGACCATTCCTACCGCATCACCCTGGCCGTGGCCGGTTTCGCCGAGGAGGATCTGGCGATCACCGTCGAGGACCGCCAGCTGGTGATCCGCGGCCGCCAGCGCGACGACAGCGAGGGGCGGGTGTTCCTGCACCGCGGCATCGCGGCGCGCCAGTTCCAGCGCATGTTCGTGCTGGCCGATGGCGTCGAAGTGGGCGAGGCGGTGATGGAAAACGGGCTCTTGCATGTGGATCTGACCCGTGCGCGGCCTGAAACCGTGGTTCAGACAATCAGTATCAGAAAGGGGTAAGAGCAATGCACACACCGTTTGACTTCAAGGATTCCGGAGACCGGACCGTCTATGTGAAGGCGGTTGCGGTGGCAGATCTTCCCAAGGACGTGCAGGCAAACGCCGGCGGGCGCGAGCTGCTCTATGCCGTGCATGATGCTGAGGGCGGCCAGCTGGCGCTGGTGGCTGACCGCAGCCTGGCCTTTGTGCTGGCGCGGCAGAACGACATGACACCGGTGCCGGTGCACTAGGCGGTTAGAGTCAGGTCCAGTCCGCGGCCTGTTGCAGAGCCAGCGGATTGACTCCGGGGGTTTGGCCCCCATGATGCGGAAGGCGGGCGCTGGCCCGCCTTTTTTGATGCCTTTCAAGCCGGGAGATGCAGATGGCGCGCTATGAGTTCGACTGGGTGGATGCGTTTTCGGACCGCGCGTTCGGCGGCAACGGATGTGCGGTGGTGCACGGCGGGGCGCATTTGCCGGAAGCGGTCTGCACCGCTTATGTGCGGGAGACCTCGCTGGTGGAATGCACATTCACCGGCCCGTCGGAGGTGGTGGATGTCAAGGTGCGCTACTTCCTGGCCAGCCGCGAGATTCCCTTTGCCGGCCATCCGACCATTGCCACGGTGGCGGCGATGCGGGACCGCGGGCTGATCGCGGGGGACAGCCTCACCCTGGAGACCGGCGCCGGGATCGTGCCGGTGAAGCTGGACGGCGATCTGATCGAGATGACGCAAATTGCGCCGGAGTTCGGCCCCTTTGCCGATCCCGCGCTGGTGGCGGCGGCGGTGAGCCTGCCGGTGGAGGCGATCGTGGGGCAGCCGCAGAAGGTCTCCACCGGGCTGCCGTTCTGCGTCACCGTGCTGCGCGACCGGGCGGCTCTGGAGGCGGCGGAGCTGAACCTGGAGGCGCTGGCGGACTTGGGCAAGTCGCTGGGCGCCGATGGCATCGACATGATGGAGCCGTTTCTGGTCACGCTGGAAGGGGCGACGGCGGCGGGAGACACTTTCTCGCGCCTGCTGATGGCGCCGCCGAGCCCGCCGGAGGATCCCTTTACCGGGTCGGCCACCGGGGCGATGGCAGCTTACCTGTGGACGCATGGCCTGATGGACAAGGCCGGGTTCACCGCCGAGCAGGGTCACGGGCTGGGCCGCCCGGGCCAGGCGCGCGTGGAACGGATCGGCGCGCCGGATGCGATCGAAGGCGTGCGGGTTGCCGGGCAAGGTTTCGTTCTGATGCGCGGCACGGCGGATCTGCCGGAGATGGTGTAGCTGAGGGCCGCCGGGGGCTGTCCCTGGCGGCCTGATCCCTCAGGCTGGCCATTTTCAGTGCCGCGCTGGTCCTAGCCGCCGGTCAGAAGGGCGGCGATCACCCCCTCTGCCTGCAGGGCGGCTATGGCGCGGTTGAACTCCTCCAGATGCCGGGAGGCCCCCGAGGCTTTGGACAATCCGAAATGGGATGTGCGGCTGTCAATTGGCGTGGCCATGCGCCGGGCCTTGTCCTGCCAGCCGGCCGTTACCAGGATGTGCCGACCGACCGCTGCATCCGTTGCCACAAGGTCCACGCGGCCGAGCACCAGAAGCTCCATCAGGGTCTGGATATCCCGGGCGCGGGTAATGCCCTGCCGGCTTTCAAAGGCGGTCTCCATGCCCTCGTCCACATAGGAGCCCGTCAGCATCCCGAGCCGCAGATGCGAGATGGTGCTGAAGCTGCCGTCCCAGGCAAAGCCCTCCGGGAATTGATCCGGCCGGTGCCAGAGGACCGATTGCTCGTCAAAGGTGGCGTCGGTGAACGCCATGTATTCCGCGCGGTCAGGGTTCGGGAAGAGCGGCAGAACCCCGTCCATGGTGCCGTCGCGGGCCTCTTGCTGGCATCTTTTCCAGGGCAGCAGGGTCACCGTTGCGGTCAGGTTTTCAATCCGCGCGGTGACGGCCTCCAGCAGCGCAACCTTCAATCCGCCGCTGGCCGGCCCGTATGTGCCCAGGGTGTAGGGCGGATAGGGATCGTAGCAGAACTGCAATTCCTCGGCCTGGGCTGCGTGCGCGGCAAACAGGAAGCTGAGCAGAAACGGCGCAATTTTTGACACAACAGGTCTCCCTTACGGATGCTGGATATGCTTTAACATGAATGCCTTAATATGATATCAACCCTGAGTGGATATCAAGGCAAGGGCATAAGGGTACAGAGTTGACCATTGCGGATGATCAGAACGGGCAGGCTGCTGCCGCCAGCTCCGGCGGGTGGACACCTTGGTTTCTTGCCTCTGCCTGGGCCGAAGGGCTGCGCAGCACTGTCGCGCGCAGGTTTGCCTTTTGGACGATCCTGTGCAGCACGGTGCTGGCGCTTTTGATGACGTCCGCCCAGCTGGCTGCTGACTTTCACCGGGAAAAACGCGATCAGGATGCGGCTCTTGGCAAAATCGAAGTGTCCATTTTGCCCAGTCTGGCAGAGAGTGTCTGGCTGCTTGATGACACTTTGATCCGGACCCAGCTTGCGGGGATTGCCCGGATTGAGGGGGTCAGAAGTGCCGAGATTACCGGGGCCGGGATCTCCTACCGCACGGTGGGGGAGGCATCCGCAACGGGGTACCGTATTGAACTGCCGATCCTGCGCCAGGTGAATGGCAGGACAGACACTCTGGGCGTGTTGACGGTCCATGCGGACTATGCCCGCATCTGGGGCCTGGTCCTGAGCAGGGCGCTGGTCATCCTGGCAACCAACTGCCTGAAGACAGCGGTAGTGAGTCTGGCGATCCTGCTGATTTTCCGGCACCTTGTCGGGCGCCATCTGTCCAGCCTGTCCAGATTTGCCAGCAGCTATGACCCGGAGGAAAAGGGGCAGAGGCTGGTGCTGGATACGGCGCGGTCCTTTCCGGGCGGCGGCACGTCCGAGTTCGACACCCTGGAGGCGGCCATCAACGGGTGGAGCGAGGCGTCGGAAACCTATGCCGAACAACTGCGGAACGCGAACCAGGAGCAGGCGGAGTTTACCTATGCCCTTTCCCATGACCTGAAGTCGCCGGTCAATACCATGGCGATGCTGATCGATGAGCTGGCGGAAGCCGGCGCGCTGGGCGGGGAGGAGCAGGAAATCCTGGGTGACATGCGAGCCACGAATGCGCGGATGGGGGCGCTTGTGGATGATGTGCTGGGGTATGCCCGGCTTGTCCAAAGCGGTTTTGAGGCTGAAGGCGTGGATCTTGCAACGCTGGTTCAGGACGTGGTCAAGGATCTGGCGGCGGACATCCGGGCCGCAGACGCCAGCATTGAGACAGGCCGCCTGCCGGTGGTCTGCGGGCACCCGGCGCAGCTGCGGCTTTTGTTTCAGAACCTGATCGCCAATGCGGTCAAGTTCCGGAAGCCGGGTGTGAAACCCATTGTCCGCCTGACTGCGGAAACCCGGGCCGAATGTTTCGCCGTCACAGTGGCGGACAACGGCATCGGTGTTCCACAGGAGCACCGGGACAAGATTTTCGGCCTGTTCAAGAGGCTTCATACGCGTGCTGCCTATGAGGGTTCGGGAATCGGCCTGGCCACCTGCCGCCGTGTGATCTCAAATCATGGCGGTGAGATTTCCATTCAAGACGGACTGGATGGCGGAACAGCCTTCCTTTTGAAACTGCCAAGGAGCTTTAATGACGAAACCCATTCAGCTGGCGGTTCTGATCGACGATGAGAAGATCGATCAGCGCCAGTACCAGCGCATCATGAACAAGTCGGGACTGGTGGAGGAGGTGCTGGGGTTCACCTATGCCGATGAGGCGCTGGAGCATTTGAAGGCCAACCCCCAGCTGGAAGTTGATGTCATCCTTCTGGATATCAACATGCCCAGAATGGACGGTTTCCAGTTCCTGGAGGCTGCGAGCCGGGAAATCGGCGAAGGCTTTGCCAAAAGCGTCGTGGTCATGATCACGACCTCGCTGAACCCGGAAGACAAGGCGCGGGCCATGCGTTTTGACGTGGTGAAGGATTTCCTGAACAAGCCTTTGACGGTGGAGCATGTGAAGCAGATTGCGGCACTGATCGCGTCACACTAGCCGTGCGGCCCTGGGCGGCAGCGCGGGCGGCCCTGCTGTTGCGGAAAGGAAACGGCCCGCCGGATGGCGGGCCGTTTGTGTTTCTCGCTGTGCCGTCAGGCTCAGGCCTTGATCAGGCCCATGCTTTCCAGCTTCAGCAGAACCTGGTGGGCGCAGTTGTCAACGTCGACGTTCTCAGTCTCGACCGACAGCTCCGGGTTGGCCGGCACGTCGTAGGGGTCGGAAATGCCGGTGAACTCCTTGATCTTGCCTTCGCGGGCCAGTTTGTAGAGGCCCTTGCGGTCGCGGCGCTCGCATTCCTCGATCGAGGTGGCAACATGCACTTCGACAAAGGCGCCGAACTGTTCCACGTCCTCGCGCACGGCGCGACGGGTGGTGGCGTAGGGCGCGATCGGGGCGCAGATGGCGATGCCGCCGTTCTTGGTGATCTCGGACGCAACATAGCCGATGCGGCGGATGTTGAGGTCGCGGTGCTCTTTGGAGAAGCCCAGCTCGGAGCTGAGGTTCTTACGCACGATGTCGCCATCGAGCAGGGTGACCGGGCGGCCGCCCATTTCCATCAGCTTGACCATCAGCGCGTTGGCGATGGTGGACTTGCCGGAACCGGAGAAGCCGGTGAAGAACACGGTGAAGCCCTGCTTGGAGCGCGGCGGCTTGGTCTTGCGCAGCTCGGAAACGACCTCGGGGAAGGAGAACCACTCGGGGATTTCCAGGCCCTCGGCCAGGCGGCGGCGCAGTTCGGTGCCGGAGATGTTCAGGATGGTGACGTTGTCGCGGTCTTC
This sequence comes from Leisingera sp. S132, assembly GCF_025144465.1. NCBI lineage: Bacteria > Pseudomonadati > Pseudomonadota > Alphaproteobacteria > Rhodobacterales > Roseobacteraceae > Leisingera > Leisingera sp. S132. Next base: position 2,509,570 of record NZ_CP083553.1, on the reverse strand, counting down.
GATCTCGTCGTTCGGCTCGTACTGGGCGCGCTCCTGCACATAGACCATGTGTTTGAAGTCGACCATTTCGATGCCCATTTCGCCCTGGAACTCGCGGAACAGGTCCTGCGCGTCATAGGGGCCATAGAAATCGTCGCCGGCGGAGTTCTTGCCGGGGCCTGCGTGGTCGCGGCCGACGATGAAATGGGTGCAGCCGTGGTTCTTGCGGATCAGGCCGTGCCAGACCGCCTCGCGCGGGCCGGCCATGCGCATCGCCAGGTTCAAGAGCGACATGGAGGTGGTGGCGGCCGGGTATTTGTCCAGCACCGCCTCGTAGCAGCGGACGCGGGTGAAGTGGTCGACGTCGCCCGGTTTGGTCATGCCGACAACCGGGTGGATCAGCAGGTTGGCCTGGGCTTCGCGCGCGGCGCGGAAGGTCAGCTCCTGGTGGGCGCGGTGCAGCGGGTTGCGGGTCTGGAAGGCAACAACCTTGGTCCAGCCCAGCTTGCGGAAGTAGGCGCGCAGCTCATTCGGGGTGTCGCGGCGGGCGCGGAAGTCATAGTGCACGGGCTGCTGGATGCCGGTGACCGGGCCGCCCAGATAGACCTTGCCGGCCTGGTTGTGCAGGTAGTTGACTGCCGGGTGGGCATCGTCATCGGCGCCAAAGACCTTCTCGGCCTCTTTCGCCTTGTTCGGCACCCAGTTGTCGGTGACGGTCATGGTGGCAAGGATCACGCCTTCCTGGTCGCGCAGGGCAATGTCCTGGCCCGCGTCCAGCTTGGCGGCGAAGTCTTCGGACACATCCAGGGTGATCGGCATCGGCCACAGGCTGCCGTCGGTCAGGCGCATGGTGTCGACGACGCTGTTGTAATCAGCCTCGGACAGGAAGCCCTTAAGCGGATTGAAGCCGCCGTTCATCAGCAGTTCCAGGTCGCAGATCTGGCGCGGGGTCAGGTCCCAGCTGACCAGGTCGGCTGCTTCGACTTTCAGTTTCTGGGCGCTTTCGTAGGAGACATAAAGCTCAGGGATGGGAGCCAGATTGCTTTGCATCGGGTTGGTCCTGTGTTTGAGAGGGGGGAGGCCGCTAGCGGAGCCGGTGAGTTCCGCGTGCAGCGCATTGTATTCTGCGAGCTTGCGGGCAAGGAATTGATCGGTGAGCCGCACTTTTTCCGCCGCACCCCGGGTGGTCAGCGAATAGGCGAACCGCTGCCGCTTGTCCGGGCCGGGGCGGGCGCTGATGGTGATCAGGCCGCTATCGGCCGCAGCGCGCAACAGGGTGTTGAGCCGCCCCAGAGAAATCCCCACCGCGGCGGCGGTCGCGCGCTGCGAAGCATCCGGCGCCGTATCAAGCTGGCGCAGGAGGCGGAACAGCAGGTCTTCGCCTTCAGGGGTGGATATGGAAGCGGGTTCGGTCACGGGCGGCGGCAGTACGGTCAACGGGTTAAAAGTGTGTTCACGCGTGAACGCATTGCATGATCCGCCCCGGATGCAAAGCAGAAACTGGCGGCGGGCGGCGAAATTCTGCTGCGTTGCAGGGCTGCAACGGGAGCGGGTGGCCGGGGGGATTGTTCTCCCGCGGCGTGCCGGGCCGGATGGCTGGTGCGGCAGCGGGCTGCGGGGCAAACAGGTGTTTTGCGCCGGGGCCCCCGGGCCTAACGCTGTTCTCCGGCCAGGGTACGCGGCAGGGCGGCGGCATGGGGCACGGGCAGGGCGTCCAGCGGCAGGGACACGCCGCGCAGCTGGAAGGTTTCAAGCGCCAGATGGGCCGAATCATAGCCTGCGGCTTCCAGCACCTGGGCAGAGATCAGCAGCTCCACGCCCAGGTCCTTGGTCTTGGCCTCCAGCCGGCTGGCGGTGTTGACGCTGCCGCCGATGATGGTGCGCGGGGCATGGGCGGCGCTGCCGATCTCGCCCAGCACCAGATCGCCCAGGTGAATGCCGATGCCGATGCGGACCTCCGGTTCGCCGTCAGCGGCCAGTTGCGCGTTGAAGTCCTGCAGCGCGCTGCCGATGGCGGCGGCGGCCTCCAGCGCGGCAGCGGCGGAACGGGCAGGGGTTGCGGCCTCAAACAGTGCCAGCAGCCCGTCGCCGAGGTATTTGTCCACTGTGCCGCCCGCATTTGTGATGGCAGGCACGATGGCGTCAAAGAAGCGGTTCAGCAGGAACACCACGTCATAGGGCAGCTGGCCTGCGGTGCGGGCGGTGAAGCCGCGCATGTCGAGGAACAGCACCGCCAGCTGCTGCTCGCTGCCCTGGCTGGCATGGGCGCGGCCGCGGCGGCCGTCGGGGCGGAACAGGCGGGTGACGGTCAGCGGCGCCTGCGGGCGGATCTGGCAGGCCAGCCGCATGTTGGCGGGGGCCTTGACGCGTTCCAGGCTGCGGGCCTCGGGCGGCTCGGGCGGCGGCAGATGCTCGCCGCCCTCATCCAGCACCACGCGGCAGGTGGTGCAGCGCCCCTTGCCGCCGCAAAGCGAGGTGTGCTGGACACCGCCCGCGCGCGACATCTCCAGCAGGGTCATGCCGCGCTCTGCCCGGATTTCGGGGCCGAAGGCATAGCGGATGGTGACCGCCCGGCGGCGGCGGATGAGCTTGCGCAGAAGGTAGGATGCGGCAGCAAGACCGAGCAGCGCAAAGAAGATCATTAGCCACCGGCTTTCGGTTGCAAACATCTCGGCAAAGGCCTGCTGGCTGGGCCAGTTGAAGTCCGCCATCAGCGCGGCGCGCTCGGTGCCTTCGACAAACAGATCATAGATGCGGCGGCCCTCTGTCAGCAGGCCGGCAAAGGCAAAGGCGGGGATGAACACGGCGATGCCGGCCATCCAGGGGATCAGCGGGCGCCACCAGCGGGTGAGCCGCAGCCAGTAGTGCAGCCCCATGCAGCCGTGGATCCAGACTGCCAGCAGCAAAAGGCTCTGCTGCCAGATCTCGGGCGAGGCCCACATCAGGATGATCTGATAGGGCATCTCGTCATTGGTGCCGTAGACCTCGTGCGAGTAGCGGGTAAAGACGATGTGGGCGATTAGCTGCAGCGGGATCAAGAGGCCAAGCACGGTCTGCAGCGCCTCGCCCCAGCGCATCCGCAGGCTGCGGCGGCGGGCCAGGTTCCACAATGCCAGCCCGGCGTGCAGGATCAGCGAGGTGCCGAGGATCAGGCTGCCCAGCAGGCTGCGGGTGATCACCTGGCGGGCGTCCTGAAACTCATCCATCCATTCGGGTGAGATCAGCCCGAGGCCGATGTTGAGGAAATGGAAGAAGGCAAAGGTGAGCAGTACCAGCCCGGTGATGATCCGGGCGCGGGTGATCCAGTTGCCTTGCCAGAGTGCGCTTGCCACGGTCTGCCCTTCCGCTTGCCTGTTCTGCTGCCAAACTGGCCGCGGCGGGCGGGGCGGTCAAGCCAGAGGCTGGGTTGATTGCGCCCTTGGGCCTGTGCCACGGTGGCCGGGCATTGGTTTAACGGGGATTAATATGGTGTTGAATTTTCTGAAGGCTGCGCTGCTGGGTGTGCTGGCGCTGCTGTGGTCTGCGCCGCTGGCAGAGGCCGGGCGGCGGATCGCCTTGGTGCTGGGGAATTCGGATTATGAAAACGCCTCCTTCCTGCCCAACGCGGAGCGGGACGCACGCGATATCGCCGCGGCGCTGCGCAGCATCGGGTTCGAGGTGCATGACGGCTACAACCTGAGCCGCCGGGATACGCTGCGCCTTGCTCAGCAGGTCACTGGCCAGCTGCAGCAGGACGACACCGCGCTGTTCTATTACTCGGGCCACGGTGTGCAGCTGGGGGCAGAGAATTTCGTGCTGCCGGTTGATGTTGCAGGATCGGATGAGCCGGAGCTGAAGTCCGCCTCGGTAAGCCTGCAGGCGATCCTGCGCGAGATGGAGCTGCGCGCCGGGCGCAACATCATCGTGCTGGATGCCTGCCGCAACAACCCGTTCCAGTCGCGGATGGCGGCGCGCAGCCTCGGCGGCGCGGCGCGGGGGCTGGCGCGGGTGGATGCGGGCGTCGGCTCCTACATCGCGTTTTCCACCCAGCCGGGCAATGTGGCGCTGGACGGCAGCGGCCGCAACAGCCCCTTCACGGCGGCGCTGCTGCGGCATCTGCCGCGCAATGAGGACCTGCACGCGATGATGCGGCGGGTGCGGGCTGATGTGGTGGCGGAAACCGGCGGCAGCCAGGTGCCGTGGGAGAACTCGTCGCTGATTGACGAGGTCTATCTGGCGGCGCGCGGGCAGGCCGCGCCAGATCCGGCTGGCGACCCTGCTGCCGCCGTTCAGGCGGTGCCGTCCGGGCAGATCCAGCCGCGCGCGCAGCAGTTCGGCTACCGGGTCGCTGGACTGGACCCGAATGGGGACGGGTTCCTTGCCTTGCGGGACGGCACCACATCCGGTGCGCGGCGGCTGGCCAAGATGGTGGAGGGCACGCGGCTGGCGGTGCTGGCACAACGCGGGCGCTGGCTGCAGGTGCGGACCGAAACCGGGCTGGAAGGCTGGGCGCATTCCAACTGGATCCGCAAGGATGCCGCCGCCAGCGCCGCTGCGCCTGTTGCGCAGAACCAGTGCGACGCCCTGTGGTTTCAGCGCAATTCGATCTTTGCCCGCCGCGGCTATTGTTTTCAAAGCGCACGCGGGCAGGCGGCGTTTTCCAATGCGGGCTGCATTCCCGGCGTGCGCGCAGGAGAGGTGCCGCTGAGCGCAGCGGAGCGTGATGAGGTCAGCCGGCTGAAGGCACAGGAACAGCTGCTGGGGTGCCGCTAGGTTTCCGGGCGCGGAGCTGGTGCCCGCCGCAAAAGCGGGGTCAGCCCTCCAGCCCCCAGCCGTCCGGTGCAAACCCGTGGGAAAGGGCGGCGCGGGTGGCGACTTCCTCGCCGATCCAGATGCCGGTGGCAGAGATGATCTGATCGGGCAGGGTGGCGGTCAGACAGGCGGGGTCATCGCCCTCTGCCTCGAAGAACTGGCAGGCATAGCCCTCGCGGCTCAGCTCCTCTGCCAGCGGGCGCCAGTCGGCGCCGTCGCGGGCGGGGACGAAGACATAATCCACGTCCGCCACCTCCGGCAGGCCGTGTTCGGCCTGCAGATCGTTGAATGCCGCAACGGTTCCGGCCCGTTGCGCGGCGAAATCATGCGGCATCCCTGTTACTCCTGTTCCGCCAGGAAGCGTTCGGCGTCGAGCGCCGCCATGCAGCCCATGCCGGCCGAAGTGACCGCCTGGCGGTACTTGTGGTCGGTGAGGTCGCCCGCGGCAAAGATGCCGGGGATCGAGGTCTCGGTGGAGCCGGGCTTGACTTGCACATAGCCGCCGTTATGCAGCTCCAGCACGTCCTTGACCAGCTCGTTGGCCGGCGCGTGGCCGATGGCGACAAAGACGCCCTTGCAGGGAATTTCCTTCAGTTCGCCGCTCTGCACGTTCTTGACCACGACGCCTTCGACCCCCAGCGGGTTTTCGGTGCCGACGACCTCTTCCAGGGTGTGGAACCACAGGGTCTCGATCTTCTCGTTCTTCATCAGGCGGTCCTGCAGGATCTTCTCGGCGCGCAGTTCGTCGCGGCGGTGGATCAGGGTCACCTTGGAGGCGAAGTTGGTGAGAAACAGCGCTTCTTCGACGGCGGTGTTGCCGCCGCCGATCACCACGATCTCCTGGCCGCGGTAGAAGAAGCCGTCGCAGGTGGCGCAGGCGGAGACGCCAAAGCCCTTGAATTTCTCTTCCGACGGCAGGCCCAGCCATTTGGCGCGGGCGCCGGTGGCCAGGATCACCGCGTCGGCGGTGAAGGTGGTGCCGCTGTCGGCCTTGGCTACGAAGGGGCGCACGGAGGTGTCGAGCGAGGTGATGTAGTCGCCGATGATCTCGGTGCCCATCGCCGCCGCGTGCTCCTGCATCTTGATCATCAGATCGGGGCCCTGTACCTCGGTGAAGCCGGGGTAGTTCTCGACTTCGGTGGTGGTGGTCAGCTGGCCGCCGGGTTCGATCCCCTGGACCAGGATCGGCTCCAGCATGGCGCGGGCGGCATAGACCCCCGCGGTATAGCCGGCAGGCCCGGAGCCGATGATCAGAACCTTGGTGTGGCGCGTCTCGCTCATATGTGTGTTCCCCACGTAATGCAGCCTGGCGGGCGTGCCGCCGTCAGGCAATGCATATAGCGGCAGGGTGCGCGCTCTTAAACCCCCAAGGCTTGGCATGCGGCGGGATACAAATTTGCCGCAGGTTTGCGCATTGCGTCTTGCGCCTTTGCGGCACACAGAATATTGCGCGGCGATGAAACAATATTGCGCAGCCTGGCGGCGGTGCTATAAGAAACGCAAATCTCACAGGAGTTTCCGGCATGGTCACAACCCGTCTTGATCCGATTGATCGCAAGATTTTGTCGGAGCTTCAGGCCGATGGGCGGATGACCAATGTGGAGCTGGCCAAGCGGGTCGGGATTTCGGCGCCGCCGTGTTTGCGGCGGGTGCGGGCGCTGGAGGAGGCCGGGCTGATTCACGGCTACCACGCGGATGTGAATGCCCGCGAGCTGGGCTTTGAGGTGCAGGTCTTTGCCATGGTGGGGCTGGAGAGCCAGGCTGAGGCGGAGCTGAGCGCCTTTGAGGAGAAATGCCGCAGCTGGCCCCTAGTGCGCGAGTGCCACATGCTGAACGGCGAGGTGGATTTCATCCTGAAATGCGTGTCGCCGGACCTCAGCACCTTCCAGAGCTTCCTGACCGGCGATCTGCTGACCACCCCGAATGTGGCCAGCGTGAAGACATCGCTGGTGATCCGCGGCGCCAAGGATGAGCCGGGCGTGCCGTTTGAGGTGCTGGAAGAGCGGCTGGCGCGCGAGGCCTGAGGCGCGGCAAGGGCGGCCTGGTCAGAAGGCGGGCCGGACAAAGGCCGTGCCGGATAGAGGGCGGGCCTGATACCCGCCGCTCCCGGTTCACAGCATCGCAAGTCCCGGCTGGCTGATGCTGTCGGCCCTTGGGTGCGCCAGCGGTCCGAAGCCCTGGATGCTGTCGGTATGGGCAAAGAGATTCAGGAACAGCGTCTTGATCGCATAGCTGGCCAGCTTCAGCGCGTCCGGGCCCGGGTGGTAGGTTTCAAAGGCCAGGCCGCCGACGGTGATCACCGCGTGGCGCGGCAGGCAGAGGTGGTAAAGATCCACTGGCGCCGGCGGTGCGGTTTCAAAGATGCTCATGCCGTCCTGAAATTCGGAAGCCAGCGTCAGCAGCTGCTCGTCGCCCGCGCCTTGCAAATGCGGCGGCGTGCGCAGGAGGCGTGCGGCAGGGCCGGACACCAGGCTGGCAGAGGGTTTCTGCAGGCCCAGGCTGTCGGCCATGAAGCTGGTCAGGGTGCAGCTGCGGCCGCGGCTGCCGGAGCGCCCGGGCAGCACGCTGGTGCGGCCGATCCAGACCAGCGGCTGGCTGCCGCCGCCGAAGGTCAGGATCTCGTCGCCGGGCAGCAGATCCTCGACCGCAATCGGGCCTTGGGCGGTTTCCACCAGCGAGCCGCGGGTGAAGGCGCAGAAGGCGTCCTCGAACAGCGGCAGGGCCGGGGCGATGTGACGGGTTTCCGAGATGCCGCCGCCGGGCAGCAGGCAGCTGACCTCGTAGCGGCGCAGCTGCGGCTTGATGGTGCTGCGAAGTGCGGCGGGGTCCTGCAGGATCGCAGTGGCCTCGACGGCATTGGCTGCAGCCCTGTGCAGCGACTGGGGGATGGTCATGACAGCAGACCTTTCCTTTCAAACTGCCCGCTTGCATCGGCCCCCACCGGCAACACAGACGTGCTTGAACAATTTATGACACCAGCTTGCCCGGATTTAGCTCAAATTGTCAAAAAATCTGAAGCAAACTGGTTAATGCACTTGTTAAATCCTGCCGGGTGCTGACGCAGCGCCAGCGGTGTGCAGGACCAGGCCGGTTGGATGCCCCCTTGGCGGCTGGCCGGGCTGGCGCAGATGCGCCAGGGGTGGCCGCCGCAGGGGCATCCGTCCCCGGCGTTAACCCAGTTTGCGTACTGATCCCTGATGAGGCGCCTGGCCGTTGCTGAAACGGAGGGATCCCCAGGGCAGGGGAGCGGCGCCGCTCCTGGCGGAGCGGATGATCGAGGCAATGAAGCGCGTGTTCATTTTCATGGTCAGTCTGTCCTTCGCCCGGCAGGTCCGCCCGTCGTTTCGGGCGGCTGCAGTTTTGTCTGGTCTGACCTGTTTATGGGCAGCCTTTGCGCCCTGAATATGGCCCGCAAAGGGCATTTTAAGTCCCGCTGCAAGAGGACCTGCCGCTGCGCCGCGCGACAAGGCATTTCGGTATGCGGTTGAATTTATTCGAAAATACAAAGGCGTCTGGGAGGGTTTCCGCAACGGAAACAGCGAATACGGCGGATTTTATTAAAATCCGCCATAATTGGAGTGGTTGCTGGAAGCTTAAAGCCGGATGCAGGAGATCAGGCGTCCGTAGTCGGCCTCTTTCGCGTGGGTTGCACGGCGGAAGGAGTAGAATTTCCCGGCATCGGAATAGGTGCAGTGGCGGCTCCATTCCGCGGCGCCGATACCGGCCTGACGCAGCTTGTGGAGGCCAAGGCCGGGCAGATCGAACAGGTAGCGGTCGCCTTCGCCGTTGGCGAAGAAACGGGCATAGGCATCGTCCTGCCCCATGAAGTCGTCAAAGAACTCCGGGCCGACCTCATAGGCGCGCTGGGAGATTGTCGGGCCGATCACGGCAGCGGTGTTGCCGCGGCTGGCGCCGAGGCCTTCCATCGCGTCCAAGGTGGCCTCCAGCACCCCGTCCAGGGTGCCGCGCCAGCCAGCATGGGCGGCGCCGATGACGCCGGCCTTGGGGTCGTGGAACAGCACCGGCTGGCAGTCGGCGGTCAGGATCGAGAGCGCAATGCCCGGCACATTGGTGACCATCGCGTCTGCCCGCGGGCGGTCTTGCGTGGGTTCCGTCACCACCTGAACATCGGCGCTGTGCACCTGATGCACGGCGCTGAGGTGGTCCGGCGGCACCTCCATCGCGGCGGCGACGCGGTTGCGGTTGATCTGCACGGCCTCGCGCTGGTCGGTGGAGCCGAGGCCGCAGTTCAGGCCGCTGTAGATACCTGAAGAGGCGCCGCCCTTGCGGGTGAAGAACCCGTGCCGCACCGGGCCAAGCAGATCGGACGTGAGAATTTCAAGCGTCATGGTTAGCCATCATGGGTTCAATCCTGGCGGAGGGGCGGCCTGCGAAGGATAGAGGCCGAGCACTTTGAACAGGTTTCCCATTTCGCCGGGGTGCGTCAACCGCCGATGTGCCGCGATCAGGGTTTCCAGACCGTCCCCCTGGAGGGGAGCGGCGAGAGCGCGGGCGCGGTCCGTGATGCCGAGCCGTTCCAGGAACACCCCCTGCGGCGTGAGGCGGGTAAAGGCGCAACCGGCGGTTTTTGCGGCCAGCGCCAGCGCCTCGAAGTCCACATGCGCGGTCAGATCGGCCTCGCCCGGCGCTTGCAGCGGATCGGCGGGTTCATGCGCGCGCAAGGCCTGCAGCGTGTCTCCCAGTGCCCGCCAGTCGCCGTAGTCCACGATCAGCGCGGCGCCGCCATGGGCCGCGATTCGGGCGGCGATGGCCTGGATAACGGGGGCGGCGGCCTCGCAGATCTCGACCAGATCGCCGTCGCTTGTGTCCGCCAGGCGGTGGGCCAGCGCGGGCTGCGGCGCGGCGGGGCTGAGGCCGAAGGCCAGCGCGCCCTCCTGCAGGCCGATGCGTTTCTCGCTCCAGCCGTCGCCTGCGCGGAGGAACTGGCGCACGGGCAGGGCGTCGAAGAATTCATTGGCGGCGAGGAGCAGCGGCTGGTCCGGCAGGGCCTCTACGCTGTCCATCCATACGGGCGCATAGCCCTCCAGCGTGCTGGCCTGAACGCCGCGCAGGGCGGGGGAGGCTTCCACCAGGTGGATCTGCATGGCGGCGTGAAAGCCCGGCACGCCGCGGGTGGCGCGCAGGAGGTCGGCCATCAGGGTGCCGCGGCCGGGGCCGAGTTCCGCCAGGGTGAAAGGATCGGGCGATCCCTGGTCGAGCCAGGCCTGGGCAAGGGAAAGGCCCAGCAGCTCCCCGAACATCTGGCTGATCTCCGGTGCGGTGGTGAAATCCCCCTTGGCGCCCAGCGGGTCTCGGGTGGTGTAATAACCGAACTGCGGGTGCAGCAGGCAGTCGGCCATATACTCGGCCACAGAGATCGGGCCGTCTGCGCGGATGCGGGCAGTCAGGTGGTCCCTCAGGCTCATGCCGTGCTCCGGGCCGCTTGGCGGGCGCGGAGCAGGAACCAGAGGCCGATGGCGATCATCGGCAGCGACAGCGCCTGGCCTTGGGTGAGGCCGATGCCGTCAATCTGCCAGGCCAGACCCAGCGGGTTGCCGGGGGTGACGAACTGGGCATCCGGCTGGCGGAAGAACTCGACAATGAAGCGGGCGAGGCCATAGCCCGCCAGGAACACGCCCAGGAGCCGGCCGGGGGTGTGGAACGCATTGCGGCGCCAGGCGAGGTGCAGCAGCAGGGCGCCAAGGATCAGCCCCTCCATCAGCGCCTCGTACAGCTGCGAGGGGTGGCGGGCGCAGAGTTCGCCCAACGCCTGGCCGCAGTCCTGTGCTGCCTGGCCAGGGAAGGCGACGCCCCAGGGCAGATCGGTCGGGCGGCCCCAAAGCTCGGCGTTGATGAAATTGCTGAGACGGCCCAGCAGCAGGCCCGGCGCCACGGTATGGGCCACCAGATCGGCCATCTGCAGGCGCGGAATGCCGTGGCGCGCGGCGTAGATCCAAGAGGCGGCGATCACACCAATGAGGCCGCCGTGAAAGGCCATGCCGCCCTGCCAGATTTTCAGGATTTCCGCAGGGTTCGCCAGATAATAGTCGGGCTGGTAGAACAGCACGAAGCCGAGCCGTCCGCCGAGGATCACGCCGAGGATGATCCAGGTCAGCAGATCCTCCACCTGTTCCGGTTTCATCGGCGGCTGGTTTGCGGGCCAAAGGGCGGGGCGGCGCAGCGCGGCAACGGCCAGGCGCCAGGCGATGACAATGCCCGCGATATAGGCCAGCGCGTACCAGCGCAGGGCAAATTCGAAACTGCCGATGGCGATCGAGAAGATCTCGGGCGAGAGGTCGGGGAAGGGGATCATGGCCTGCATGTGCGACTGAATGCCTTTGGTCCTTGGGAGAAGTCAACGGCTTGCAGCCGCGCGCGTGCTTCCCCATATAGGAGGCAACCCCGAGACGGAGAAGAACATGCAGACCCGCAACAAGATCCTGGACGATATTTCGCAGCTGATGACCAATGCGATGGGCGTGGCCCAGGGCGCCAAGGATGAGGCGGACACCGCGCTGAAGGGCATGATCGACCGCTGGCTGGCCGACCGCGATTTCGTCACCCGCGAGGAATTCGACGCAGTGCGCGCAATGGCCCAGAAAGCGCGCGAGGAGAACGAGGCGCTGAAGGCCCGTCTGGACGCGCTGGAGGCGGCGCAGAAGTAAGACCAAGCGCTGGCGGGCAGGCTGACTGCCCTGCGGCGAATGAGAGCCTGCGGCAGAGCGGTCTGCGGCGGGCTTTTTTGTGCCTTGGAGGTCCCGGGCGGTGCAGGCTGCCCGCCCGGCTGGAAACCTCTGCACTGCGCGCATGGCTGCCCTGCGGGCCCGTGGATGGAAACAGGTCGCTTTCCGTCCGCGGGGTCGAAAACTGCGCAGCAGTTTGCGGGCCCCGCGGTACATGCTGCCTCAGCTTCATCAGAGGGATCACAGCATGGTGTCTGTCTTTACGGTGCCGGGGGCGTTCAGCACGCAGGAATGCGCGGAGATCATCCGCAAATCAGAGGAGGCGCCGGACAGCGAGGCGCTGCTGGTGGGTCAGACCCGCGATCACAACCTGCGCCGGGGCAGTGTGGTGTGGCTGGATGATGTGCCGGGGACCAGCTGGGTGATGGACCGGCTGATCTCTGTGGTGCGGCGCGCCAACAAGGAGCGGTTCGGCTTTGACCTGCGCGAGTTTGCTGAAAGCCCGCAGGCGGCCAGCTACAAGGCCAGGGACGGCGGCCATTTCGCCTGGCACTCCGACATTGGCGACGGTCCGGTGGCAGGCAAGCGCAAGCTGAGCCTGGTGGTGCAGCTGAGCAAGCCCGGATCCTATGACGGCGGTGATCTGGAGATCATGCCCGGCGCCCATGTGGTGGCCGCCAGCCGGGTGCAGGGCAGCGCTACGGTGTTCCCCAGCTTCCTGCTGCATCAGGTGACGCCGGTCACCCGCGGCGAGCGCAAGTCGCTGACCGTCTGGGCGCACGGTCCGGCCTTCCGCTGAAGGCACTGCCCGCCTGCTGCGGCGGCAAGCGGGCAGATCCGGACGCCGGACATGGCACAGAAGCCCGGGACGGCTGCGGGGAAGCCGGGGCTGCGCCCGGCCTGCGGTCAAACGGCGAAGATCCAGACGCCGGTCAGGCTGAGGATCAGGTAGACCAGGGTATTGACCATCCAGCGGATCAGCCCGGCCTCGCCCTCCGGGTCGACCCCCAGGCGTTCACAGACTTTGGTTCCGGGCCAGAGGAAGGCTTCGGAGAGGGTCATGGGCGTGCTCCTTTGCGGGTTTAATAGGTATTCGCAGTGCTTGTTCAGAATCTTTAGGTGAAATAATAGGCATTGTAAATGCATATTAATACTGCCCTCCTTGACCTGCGGTCTTTGGCGGACGGGGCGGCCACCCATGCGCCATGTCCGATATGTTCTGCTATACTGGTCCCGGGCTGCTTTGGCGGCGCCCGGGTGTGTTAGGCGGGGGACAGAGACGATGGCGGCACAAAACGGCTATATGCTGATTGCGGATATTTCCGGGTACACCCAGTTTCTGACCTCTTCGGAGCTGGACCATGCCAATCCCATCCTGCAGTCGCTGCTGCAGGCGGTGGCAGAGCAGGTTGGCGAACCGCTGCACTTCTGGAAGCTGGAAGGCGACGCGGTGCTGGCCTATTCATCCCGGGCTGAGCTGGTCTCCGGCGATCTGCTGCTGACGTTTTGCGAGAACCTGTACAATGCCTTTGCCGGACGGCGGCAGGATATCGTGGCCAATACCACATGCCCCTGCCGCGCCTGCGCCAATGCGGGCGGGCTGGACCTGAAGGTAATCGTCCACTACGGCGCCTTTGAGGAGATGCAGGTGGGGCCGGTCAAGGATCTGTCCGGGGCTGACGTGATCCTGGTGCACCGGATGACCAAGACAGAGGCCGCGGCGGAAACCGGCGTGCGCAGCTATGCGCTGTTCAGCGATGCGGCGGTAGAGGAGATGCAGCTGCAGGCGGCGATGCAGCCCTATGCGCAGGCCATCGAGCATTTCGGCGATGTCTCCATGCAGGTCTATGACCTGGCCCGCGCCTGGGAGCACTTCCGTGCCGGGCAGGAGCGGGATTTCCTGGAGGAGGCCGATGGGGTCTGGACCTACCGGCGCCGGTTCGACGCAGCGCCGCAGCTGATCTGGGAAGCGCTGACCGCGCCGGAGTTCAAGCTGCGGTGGATGGACAGCGTCAGCGCCATTGACATGGATAACCCGCAGGGCCGCCTGGGGCCGGGATCGGTCTATCACTGTGCCCATTCGCTGGCGGAGTTTGTCTACAGGATCACGGACTGGCAGCCGTTTGACTATTTCTCGACCCGGATCAAGGACCCCGCACGGGAGGGCGTTGAGCTGCCTGAGACTTACCACCTGACGCCGGACGGTGACGGGACCGCGCTGCGCTATACTATGGGCCGGGCCTATGACCGCGCGGGCAACCGCTCTGAGGCTTCCGAGCAGGAGGGGGCCGGATTCCTGTCGGAATTCTGGCCGGTGTCCTTTGACGCGATGGATCTGCAGGTGTCGCGGCTGTCCTGAGCGCAGGCCTTCACAGCATACAAATGACCGGGTTCACGCGGCTGTCCGGGGTTTACCTCAGCGGCTGGTGGCGTCATAGTCGCGCAGCCGGCATTTAGGGGGCTGTGGATTGTTCATCCACAAGTTATTGCAGTTATCCCCTAAATAAAGGGTTGCCAGATCACCTTTTCAGCTCCACCATATCTAGTATGGGAGCGGGGATGCCTCCCCGGCCCGTAGCACAAAAACCTAGCTATAGGGCGCCTATGGGCCCTGGTGTGCTAGGCAAAAGAGAGAGGTGGCATCATGGCACTATCCGAGCTTCACCTGGAAGAAGACGTCCATCCGATCGACATTGTCGAGACCTTGGCGTCGCACCACGACTGGGACTTCGACAGGGTCGGGGACGATCAGATCGCGATGTCGGTGGAAGGGCAGTGGCGCACCTATTCGCTGACCCTGGCCTGGTCGGGCTATGAGGAATGCCTGCGGCTGGTCTGCAGCTTTGAGATGGAGCCGCCGGAGGCGGAGCTGCCGCGGCTGTATGAGCTGATCAACAGCATGAACGATCAGTGCTGGGAGGGCTCCTTCACCTATTGGGCTGACCACAAGCTGATGCTGTTCCGGTACGGGCTGATGCTGTCCGGCGGCCAGATGGCAAGCCCGCAGCAGATCGACGCGATGCTGAATGCAGCCGTCGCCAATGCGGAACGCTACTATCCGGCGATCCAGCTGGCGGTTTGGGGACAGCGCAGCCCGCAGGAGGCGATGCAGGTCGCCATTGCAGAGGCCTACGGCCGGGCGTAAACCTTGCCCTGAACCTGAATTCGAGGGGAGGGGCTAAAGATGGATATGCAGGATATTGCTGCACGCGGCCTGGTGCTGCTGGGCTGCGGCAAGATGGGATCGGCGATGCTGGCCGGATGGCTGGAGGGCGGATTGCCCGCATCCTCGGTCTGGGTGATCGATCCGAACCCGTCGGACTGGCTGAAGGGCACCGGCGTCCGTATCAACGCAGAACTGCCCGCAGCGCCGGGAATCGTCCTGATTGCCGTGAAGCCGCAGATGATGGGCGAGGCGCTGCCAACGCTCCAAAGCTACGGCAATGGCTCCACCCTGTTCATCTCGGTGGCGGCAGGCACCTCGATCGCAACCTTTGAGGATGTTCTGGGCGCGCAGTCGCCCATTGTCCGCGCGATGCCGAACACGCCGGCCGCCGTGGGCCGGGGCATTACCGCGATCATCGGCAATACCCATGCAGGCGATGCGGATCTGGACCGCGCCGAGGGGCTGCTCAAGGCCGTGGGGCAGGTGGTGCGGCTGGAAAACGAGGGCCAGATGGATGCGGTCACCGGCGTCAGCGGCTCCGGTCCCGCCTACGTCTTTCACCTGATCGAGACGCTGGCCGTTGCGGGCGAGGCGCAGGGGCTGCCAGCAGAGCTGGCGATGCAGCTGGCCAAGGCAACCGTCGCTGGCGCCGGCGCGCTGGCAGAGGCGGCAGAGGAAAGCCCCAGCCAGCTGCGCGTCAATGTGACCAGCCCCAATGGCACCACCCAGGCCGCTTTGGAGGTGCTGATGGATGATGACGACGGCTTCCCGGCACTGCTGAACCGCGCGGTGGCAGCGGCCACCAACCGCTCCAAGGAGCTGTCGCGTGGCTGAGATCAATTTCGACGACTTCATGAAGGTCGACATCCGCGTCGGCGAAGTGGTCCGTGCGGAGCCGTTTCCCGAGGCGCGCAAGCCGGCAATCAAGCTCTGGGTCGATTTCGGGCCGGATCTTGGCGTAAAAAAGAGCTCAGCGCAGATTACGGCGCATTACATGCCGGAAACGCTGGTGGGCAAGCAGGTTCTGGCCGTCGTAAACTTCCCGCCGCGGCAGATCGGCAAGTTCCTGTCAGAGATCCTGGTGCTGGGCCTGCCGGATGAAAACGGAGAGATATTCCTGGCGGGTCCCGATGGACAGGTCCCGCTGGGCGGGAGGATGCACTGAAATGAAAATCTGGATTGCGCGGCCGATGACGGCAGCGGTCACGGCACGGGCGCGGGAGGCCTTTGCTGATCTGGAAATCCGCGAGACCAACGCGGTGATGAGCGAGGCGGAGATGCTGCGTGCACTGCGCGACTTCGACATCGTGGTGCCGACGCTGGGCGACAGGTTCACGGCGGAGATCTTTGCCAAGGCGGGCACACCGCGCTGCAAGCTGCTGGCCAACTTCGGCGTTGGCTACAACCATATCGACGTCGAGGCTGCGCGGGCGGCGGGTGTCGAGGTGACCAATACGCCGGGCGCGGTGACCGATGCCACCGCCGATATCGCGATGACGCTGATCCTGATGTCGGCGCGCCGCGCCTCTGAGGGCGAGCGGATGCTGCGCAAGGGCGATTGGGAGGGCTGGCACCCGACCCAGATGCTGGGCCTGCACGCCACCGGCAAGCGCGTCGGCATCGCCGGCATGGGCCGCATCGGCCAGGCGATTGCGCGGCGCTGCCATTTCGGGTTCGGCATGGACGTGTCCTATGTGGCGCGCTCCCCCAAGGATCTGGACTTCCCCGCGGACCGCGCCGAAAGCCTGATTGCCATGGCGGGCGAGGTGGATTTCCTGGTGGTGGCGGTGCCGGGCGGGCCTGAGACCACGCATATGATCAACGCCGGTGTGCTGAACGCCATGCAGTCCCATGCGCATCTGATCAACATCGCCCGCGGCGAAGTGGTGGAGGAGGCGGCGCTGATCGAGGCGCTGCAAAACCGCCGTATCGGCGGCGCGGGTCTGGACGTCTATGAGTTCGAGCCCAAGGTGCCGCAGGCGCTGATTGATCTGGACAACGCTACCCTGCTGCCGCATCTGGGCACCGCGACCGAGGAGGTGCGCAGCAACATGGGCCATATGGCGCTGGACAATGTCGCCGCCTATCTGGCCGGCGCGGCGCTGCCGAACCGGGTCTGAGCCAAGCCGGACGGGCAGCCGGAATGATGCAGCCGCCCTACGGGGCGGCTGTTCTGTCTTTGGGGGTATCGCCCACCGCCTCGCGCCAGTGGCGGCGGCAGAGCGAGACATAGGTTTCATTGCCGCCGATCTGCACCTGGTCGCCCTCGGTCAGAACCTGGCCCTGATCGTCCTGGCGCACCACCATCGTGGCCTTCTTGCCGCAATGGCAGATGGTGCGCACCTCGCGCATCTCATCGGCCAGCGCCAGGAGGGTGGCAGAGCCGGGAAAGAGTTTGCCCTGAAAATCCACCCGCAGCCCGTAGGCCAGGACCGGCACCCGCAGGTCATCGACCACGCGGGCCAGCTGCCAGACCTGTTCCGGTTCCAGGAACTGCGCCTCATCGACAAAAATCGCGGCAACCGGGCCTTGGGCCAGGCGCGCCTCGATACGGGCATAGAGGTCGTCGCCGGCAGAGAACATGTCCGCCTCCTCGCCGATGCCGATGCGCGAGGCGATCCTGCCGGTGCCGGCCCGGTCGTCCAGACGGGCGGTCAGCAGGTAGGTCTCCATGTGGTTTTCACGGTAGTTGTGCGACGCCTGCAGCAGCACCGTCGACTTGCCCGCGTTCATGGTGGAATAGTTGAAATAGAGCTTGGCCATGGCGGCGGGTTTACCTGCAAGGGGGCGCCGGGGAAACCGGATTCTTGGAGGGCAGGGCGGCCCAGCCGGGGCGCCGGAAGGCCCCCCGGGGCAGGCGCGGCCAGGGTGGAACAAAACCCCTTTTGGCGGCCAACGCCATTTGCCCCGGAGAGCACAAGTTCCGGGCAGACCAATTACCCTGAAAGGCAGGACGTCACTCACCCATCCTGCTTTGCACTGGACAACAGATGCCAATTGCACCATGTCACTTGCTAAATCCCTGAAAACCTGAGGGATGGATAAGGTATCGCAATTCCTCTACAACTCGGATATGGGAAATTAACTGGTTCGTTCCCCATGGGGGCACGGCGGGTCAAGCCAGGCAGGAAATTTATGGCGGAAATCGGGACGTATCTGAAAAAGCACACCGAGGCGCTGGTCAAGGATGTGGGCATTGAAGCTGCCTGCCAGATCACCGGCAAATCCAAGGCCACATTGGGCCGGTATTATTCGGACAATGCCGAACATGCCGACCGGTTCATGCCGGTGGATGCTGTGGCCAAGCTGGAAAGCGCGGCCTCCTATCCGCATGTGACCTCGGCGCTGGCGGATCTGAAAAACATCACGCTGTCCTACAACGGCAACGGCAGTGCTGAGGAAACCGGCCGCAGCGGCGGCGTCAATTCCGATGTGATCGCCCTCAGCCAGCGGTTTGCCCAGCTGATGTGCGAATACCAGTCTGCGATGGAAGACGGCATCATCACCGTCAACGAGGCAAAACGCCTGTTGCGCGAAACCGTGCTGCTGCAGCAGGTGCTCTTGGACATGAAGCTGCACCTGGAAGAAGAAAGTGCCTGACAGCCCTGACCTGAGCGATCTGCCCGGAATAGCGGCGGATCAGCTGCATCCGGCTGACGTGGACTTGCTGGCCGCACCCGGTGATCCGCGCCACCCGCCGCGCATCCTGCTGCTGTACGGCAGCCTGCGTGCGGTGAGCTATTCCCGCAAGGCCGCGGAAGAGGCGGCGCGGGTGCTTCGCGCCCTGGGCTGCGAGACGCGGATATTCGACCCGTCCGGCCTGCCGCTGCCGGATGATGCGGGCGCGGCGGAGCATCCCAAGGTGGCGGAGCTGCGCGAGCTGGCGGTCTGGTCCGAGGGCATGGTCTGGTCCAGCCCGGAGCGCCACGGCGCGATGACCGGCATCATGAAGCTGCAGATCGACTGGCTGCCGCTGTCCCTGCAGGGCGGCATCCGCACCACCCAAGGCAAGACGCTGGCGGTGATGCAGGTGTCGGGCGGGTCGCAAAGCTTCAATGCCGTGAACCAGATGCGCATCCTGGGCCGCTGGATGCGGATGCTGACAATCCCGAACCAAAGCTCGATCCCCAAGGCCTGGCTGGAGTTCGAAGAGGGCGAGCGCCTGCCCGACGGCCCGTTCTACCGCCGCCTGGTGGATGTGATGGAAGAGCTGGTCAAATTCACCTGGCTGGTGCGCGGCCGCAAGGCGTATCTGGTGGACCGCTACTCTGAGCGGGTGGAGAGCGCGGAAGAGGTGCACAGGCGGGTCTCGCAGAAATAGGCGGGCGGGTTTGCCTGACATCAAGCTGACAGAGCCCCGGCGGTGCCGGGGCTTCTTTGTTTCCGGATCATGCCTGGAAAGACGGGAGAGCCGCTTGCCTCCATGCTCATCCCATAGGTGTGGCTGGCGGTTAAGCAATTGGGCAGGCACAGAGGCCGCGCATTAGCGGGTTGTTAAGGCTTGTTTGCGCCGCAATTGGGCTGCGGTGTTACCAGCGGTGGAGGAAAAGGCGTAAAAACAGCGAAAACCGCGGATTTTCCTCCTAACGAAACAGATCGGATTTTCGCGTCTTTTTCAGGGGTTTTTCCGAAATTTGATCACGCCCGTTAAGTAAATAAGGCGTTTACGCGCTGAGGCAGCGGCAAAATACCCGCCTATTAAGGCACTGTTAACCCTGTCTTATTCTGCACATCTTTCTGCCTGCGCGGCACCGCAGCAGGCCCCATTCCAGCCGCACAGCTCACCGACATTGGAGATGTGGGAACATGGAGTGAGTGACATGAAACGACTGCTTGGAATTGCCGCCGCCGTAGCCATCGCCACCGTCTGCAGCGCAGGCAGCGCCGCCGCAGATGGGCAGGGGGCCGCAGTGCAGACGGTTCCGGGCTGGCAGGCCGTGGGCCGGCTGAACATCGGCGGCAGGGCCATGTGCACCGCGACGCTGATTGCGCCGGATCTGGTGCTGACCGCCGCCCATTGCCTGTTTGACGTCCGCCATGGCCGCCGCGTGAACCCGCGCAGCATCAAGTTTGAGGCGGGACTCAACGGCCGCCAGTCCACGGCAGCGCGCAAGGTGGCCAAGGCAGTAATCCACCCCGGCTACCGCCATGGCCAGACCAGCCAGTTCCAGACCGGAACCGACATTGCCGTGCTGCGCCTGGACCGGGCCATCAGCGGCGATGTCATCCGCCCGCTGTCGCTGGCCGCAGCGCCGCAGAAGGGCGCGCAGGTGGATGTGATGTCCTATTCCCACAGCAACGCCACCTCGCCCCGGCTGCAAAGCGCCTGCCAGGTGATCGCGGCGCGCCAGACGTCGGTCATCACCACTTGCCGGGTCGATTTCGGCGCCTCCGGCTCGCCGGTACTGCAAACCCGCCCGGGGCGGCTGCCGCAGCTGGTATCGGTGATTTCCTCCAAGGCGCGGATGAGCGGCCGCGGCGTGTCGCTGGCTGCCCCGTTGGGACGTGAACTGCAGGTGCTGATGCGCGAGGCTGGGTGAGGCGGGCCCGCACACAGATACTGTTGCTGCCAGCGCGCGGCATCAGAATGCGAAACAGCCCCGCTTGGTTCCCCCGGGGCTGTTTCCATTCCCGGCGTCAGGGCTGCAGCGCAAAGCAAAAAGCCCCGGGATATCCCGGGGCTTTTTTCGTTCTGATCCGTGTCGCGCAGGGCATCGCTGCGGGGATTACCCCTGCAGAGATTTTACCTCGACATCCCCTTCGGCCTGGGCCTTGATCGCACGCGCGGCGGCGTTGGAGCCGGCCGCGGTGGTGAAGTAGGGGATCTTGTCATAAAGCGCGACGGAGCGCATTTCCTTGCTGTCCTCGACGGCCTGGGCGCCTTCGGTGGTGTTCATCAGCAGCTGGACGTCGCCGTCCTTCAGCATGTCCACCACATGCGGGCGGCCCTCATAGACCTTGTTCACCAGCTCGCAGGCCACGTTCTGGCCTTCCAGCCAGTTCTGGGTGCCGCGGGTGGCGACCAGGGTAAAGCCCTGCTCGATCAGGATCTGCGCGGCCTCCAGCATCAGCTGGCCCTTGTCGGCATCCTTGATCGAGATGAAGGCGCGGCCCTTGGACGGCAGCACCATGCCAGCGCCCATCTGCGCCTTGAGGAAGGCGCGGGCAAAGGAGCGGTCCCAGCCCATGACTTCGCCGGTGGAGCGCATTTCCGGACCAAGGATGGTGTCGACGCCCGGGAAACGGGCAAACGGCAGCACCGCTTCCTTGACCGAGAACCAGGGCATGTCCGGATCGGCCAGGGTCATCGGGTCGGCCATCGGGGTGTTGACGTCATAGCCTGCATCCGGCTCATAAGGCGGGCGCATCGGGAAGTTCGTCAGCGGCTCGCCGGCCATCACGCGGGCGGCGATAGAGGCGATGGCGCTGTCGGTGGCCTTGGCCACAAACGGCACGGTGCGCGAGGCGCGCGGGTTCACCTCGATCAGGTAGATCTCATCGTCCTTGATCGCAAACTGCACGTTCATCAGGCCGACCACGTTCAGAGCCAGCGCCAGGGCGTTGGTCTGGACCTTGATCTGCTCGATCATGTCCTTCTCAAGCGAGTAGGGCGGCAGCGAGCAGGCACTGTCGCCGGAGTGCACACCGGCTTCCTCGATGTGCTGCATGATGCCGGTGACGTGCACGTCCTTGCCGTCACACAGCGCATCCACGTCCAGTTCGACCGCGCCGGCCAGGTAGCTGTCCAGCAGCACCGGGCTGTCGCCGGAAACGACAACGGCCTCGGCGATGTAGCGCTTGAGCTGGTCCATGTCGCGGACGATTTCCATCGCCCGGCCGCCCAGAACATAGGACGGGCGGATCACCAGCGGGAAGCCGATTTCGCCTGCGATTTCCAGCGCTTGCTCGTCGGTGGAGGCGATGCCGTTCTTCGGCTGCTTCAGGCCCAGCTGGTTGACCAGTGCCTGGAAACGCTCGCGGTCCTCGGCCAGGTCGATGGCGTCGGGCGAGGTGCCCAGGATCGGGATGCCCTCAGCCTCCAGCGCGTTGGCCAGTTTCAGCGGGGTCTGGCCGCCGAACTGCACGATGACGCCGTGCAGGGTGCCGTTGTCCTGCTCGACCCGCAGGATTTCCATCACATGCTCGAACGTCAGGGGTTCGAAATACAGCCGGTCCGACGTGTCATAGTCGGTCGACACGGTTTCCGGGTTGCAGTTGATCATGATGGTTTCATAACCCGCGCCGGTCAGCGCAAAGCAGGCGTGGCAGCAGCAGTAGTCGAACTCGATGCCCTGGCCGATCCGGTTGGGGCCGCCGCCAAGGATGACGACTTTCTTCTGGTCCGATGGGCGCGCCTCGCATTCCACATCGCCAAAGGCCGGGGCCTCGTAGGTCGAGTACATATAGGGCGTCTGCGCCTCAAACTCGGCGGCGCAGGTGTCGATCCGCTTGAACACGGCGTTGACGCCAGCGGCGCGGCGGGCCTTGCGGACGTCGGCTTCTTTTTGGCCGGTCAGATTGGCCAGGCGCGCATCGGTGAAACCCAGCATCTTGAGCGCGCGCAGGCCCGCGGCGTCGGACGGCAGGCCGCCGGTGCGGATTTCCGCCTCGGCCTGGACGATCTCGCGGATGCGGGCCAGGAACCAGGGGTCGAATTTGGTGACGGCGTGGATCTCGTCGTCAGACAGTCCATGACGCATAGCCTGGGCAATGGTGCGCATCCGGTCGGGGGTCTGCTTGCCGATCGCCTTGATCACCGCGGCGGTGTCGCCTGCGGGCTCCCACGCACCGGCGCCAACGCCGTCGATCATCACTTCATCAAAGCCGGTGAGGCCCGATTCCATCGAGGCCAGCGCCTTTTGCAAGCTCTCATGGATGGTGCGGCCGATGGCCATCGCCTCACCCACAGACTTCATCGCGGTGGTCAGGTAGGGTTCGGAGCCGGGGAATTTCTCAAAGGCGAATTTCGGGATCTTGGTTACGACATAATCGATGGTCGGCTCAAACGACGCGGGCGTCACCTTGGTGATGTCGTTGTCCAGCTCGTCCAGGGTGTAGCCCACCGCCAGCTTGGCCGCGATCTTGGCAATCGGGAAGCCGGTCGCCTTGGAGGCCAGCGCCGAGGAGCGCGAAACCCGCGGGTTCATTTCGATCACCACCATGCGGCCGTCGGCGGGGTTCACGGCCCATTGCACGTTGGAGCCGCCGGTTTCCACGCCGATCTCACGCAGCACGTTGATCGAGTGGGTGCGCATGATCTGGTATTCTTTGTCGGTCAGCGTCAGCGCCGGCGCCACGGTGATCGAGTCGCCGGTGTGCACGCCCATCGGGTCGACGTTTTCGATGGAGCAGACGATGATCGCGTTGTCCGCCTTGTCGCGGACCACTTCCATCTCATACTCTTTCCAGCCCAGCAGGCTTTCATCGACCAGGATCTGGTTCACCGGCGAGGCATCCATGCCGGAGCGGCAGAAGTGGATGTAGTCATCGCGGTTATAGGCGACGCCGCCGCCGGTGCCGCCGAGTGTAAAGGCCGGGCGGATGATCGCGGGCAGGCCGATCTCGTCCAGCGCGTCCAGCGCGATGCGGACACCTTCGTCCAGGTCGGCGGTGCCGTTTTCGCGCTTGGGCGCGGTGACGATGGTGGCCTTGGGGTTTTCGATGCCCAGGCGGTCCATCGCTTCGCGGAACAGCTTGCGGTCTTCGGCCATTTCGATGGCGTCGCGCTTGGCGCCAATCATCTCAACGCCGAATTTCTCCAGCACGCCCATTTCTTCCAGCGCCAGCGAGGTGTTGAGGCCGGTCTGGCCGCCCATGGTGGGCAGCAGCGCGTCGGGGCGCTCTTTCTCGATGATCTTGGCGACAACCTCGGGCGTGATCGGCTCGATATAGGTGGCATCCGCCAGGCCCGGGTCGGTCATGATGGTGGCGGGGTTGGAGTTTACCAGGATGACCCGGTAGCCCTCTTCGCGCAGCGCCTTGCAGGCCTGGGCGCCGGAGTAGTCAAACTCGCAGGCCTGCCCGATGACGATCGGACCGGCTCCGATGATCATGATCGACTGGATGTCGGTTCTTTTAGGCATGGCCATATTCCTTTGGTTGACGCGCGGGCAGCTTTGAATCACGGACGCTGGCGTGCGCCCAAATTGTCCTGCGTTATAGGGACCGCGCAGAAAGGTTCAAGGGGTATCGGAAACGGAATTGGAAATGCCGCATCCACCCCTTTTGTTCGCATAGCGAACAGATATATGTGGGGGCAAGAAACTCGCGGAGATTTTTTCAGTGCGGATTCGCTTTGACCGGGGCCCCAAGGGGGCTGGCACATGCTTTGACCAGCCGCTGCGCATGATCCGCGCGGACGGGCCGGAAGAGGTGCCTGCCGCACTGGCGGCGCTGGATGCGGCGCGGGGCGCCGGGCTTTGGCTGGCGGGTTATGCGTCTTACGAGCTGGGCTATGCGCTGGAGCCGAAACTGGCGGGGCTGATGCCTGAAGAACGTCGGCTGCCGCTGATCTGCTTCGGGGTTTATGGGGAGCCAAAGCAATCTGACACAGAGGGCTGTGCCCGTCCGCGGGCGGAAAGCGAAGCGCCCGCCCGGGGGGGGGGACGGGCGCTGCCCGGCGTGCCGCCGTGCGATGCAGGATTGGAGAATGTTACCCCGCGCTGGTCTTACGACCGTTACACCGAGGCCTTCACTGAGGTGAACCGCAATATCGGCAAGGGCGACATCTATCAGGCCAACCTGACCTTCCCGATTGATGCGGACGCCTATGGCACTGCCGAGGAACTCTATGCCGCCTTGCAGGCCAAGCAGGCTGTGGGCCATGGCGTTCTGGTCGAACAGGACGGTCTGCCGGACCTGCTGTCGCGCTCGCCGGAGCTGTTCTTCCGCACCGACGCGGAGGGCGTCATCGAGACCCGTCCGATGAAAGGCACCCAGCCGCGCAGCGACGATCCGGTCGAGGACGCCCGCCGCCGCGACTTCCTGCGCCAGGACGAGAAGAACCGCGCCGAAAACCTGATGATCGTCGACCTCCTGCGCAATGACATCAGCCGCGTGGCGCAAACAGGCTCGGTGCATGTGCCGGAGCTGTTTGCGGTCGAGAGCTACGCCACGGTGCATCAGATGGTGTCGCTGGTGCGGGCGAAACTGCGGTCTGATGCGGGTCTGGCAGAAATCTTTGCTGCACTTTTCCCCTGCGGGTCCATTACCGGCGCGCCTAAGATCCGGTCGATGGAGATCCTGGCGGAACTGGAACCCTGGGCGCGCGACATCTATTGCGGCACCATCGGCTGGGCAGCGCCGGATGGCGCGTCCGAGTTCAACGTGGCGATCCGCACCCTGATGCTGGAAGAGGGCCGCGCAACGCTCAACGTGGGCGGCGGCGTGGTCTGGGACAGCACCGCGGAATCGGAGTATGAGGAAGCGCTATGGAAAGCCCGGTTCGCCCGCGTGACGCCATCCAGAACGATCCCGCTTTCCGCCTGATCGAGACGCTGGGCTGGTATCCGGGGCAGGGGTTCCGGCACCTGCAGCCGCATCTGGCGCGGATGGGGCGCAGCGCGGCGGCCTTTGGCATTCCCTTTGATCCTGATGAAGTGCAGGCGGTTCTGGCTGAGGCCGCCGGCGAAGCGCCGCTGCGCTGCCGCCTGACGCTGGATGCGGCTGGCCAATTGGCGCTGACCACGGCTCCGCTGGGCGGCACGCCTTCTGAATGGCGGCTGGGGGTCGCGGAGACCCGGCTGGAAGCGGACGACATGTGGCTGCAGCACAAGACCACCCGCCGCGCGCTCTATGACACTGCGCGGGCCGCGCTGCCGGAAGGCGTGGATGAGCTGCTGTTCCTCAACCAGCGCGGCGAAGTCTGTGAGGGCACCATCACCACTCTCTTTGTGACCCGTGCGGATGGCCGGATGGTGACGCCGCCGCTCAGCTGTGGCCTGCTGCCGGGGATCTTGCGGCAGGTGGTGCTGGAGTGGGGGGGCTGCCAGGAGGCTGTGCTGCATATTGAGGACCTGAAAGGCGCAAGAGCCATCCATATGGGCAACTCCCTGCGCGGGCTGATCCCGGCACGGCTGGTGTAACGGGCGCGCTCCCGCGGACAAAAGGACCGCCGGCTGGCGCCAGCGGGCCGTTGCCCTTTGGGCCCGGCAGCGCACCCTGGGGTGCGCTGCGCGCCGCGCCGCAGGCGCGGCGCCTGGCCCAACGCCTGCTGGCCGTTCGCGCCAGCGATGGGCCGGGAAGGGGCGGGAGATCCCCGATAGCGTAGAGAACCGCCGATTTCAGGCGTTCGTCTGCGCCGAAATGGCCCTGTTTGCTTGACAAGCGCGCTGCAACCTTGTGTACCACCCCGGACGAATTCAAGCGCCCTTTTGCGCATTTCCCGAATGACGGTCCCCAAGGACCCGCGACCCGCATAACGAAAGGCCGAGCCATGCACGCCTACCGCAGCCACACCTGCGCCGAACTGAACAAATCCAACGTCGGTGAAACCGTCCGCCTGTCGGGCTGGGTCCACCGCGTCCGCGACCACGGCGGCCTGTTGTTCATCGACCTGCGCGACCACTACGGCGTGACCCAGGTGATGGCCGACCCGGACAGCCCGGTGTTTGCCGAGATCGAGAAGGTGCGCAGCGAATGGTGCATCCGCATCGACGGCAACGTGCTGGCCCGCGATGAGAGCCTGGTGAACCCCAAGATCCCGACCGGCGAGGTCGAGGTCTTCATCCGCGACATCGAGGTGCTGGGCAAATCCGAGGAACTGCCGCTGATGGTCTTTGGCGAGCAGGAATACCCCGAGGAAACCCGCCTGCGCTACCGCTACCTGGACCTGCGCCGCGAGAAGATGCAGAAGAACATGGTGCTGCGCGCCAATATGATCCAGTCGATCCGCAAGCGGATGTGGGACATCGGCTTCAACGAATACCAGACCCCGATCATCACCGCCTCCAGCCCCGAAGGCGCGCGCGACTTCCTGGTGCCGTCGCGCCTGCACCCGGGCAAGTTCTATGCGCTGCCGCAGGCGCCGCAGCAGTTCAAGCAGCTGATGATGGTCTCGGGCTTTGATAAGTATTTCCAGATCGCGCCCTGCTTCCGCGACGAGGACCCGCGCGCCGACCGGTCGCCTGCGGACTTCTATCAGCTGGACATGGAAATGTCCTTTGTCACCCAGCAGGATGTCTTTGACACCATCGCGCCGGTGATGGCGGGCGTGTTCGAGGAATTCGGCGGCGGCCGCAAGGTGGACGCAGCCGCCGACTGGCCGCAGATCTCCTACAAGGATGCCGCCAAATGGTACGGCACCGACAAGCCGGACCTCAGGAACCCGATCAAGATGCAGGACTGCTCGGAGCATTTCCGCGGATCGGGCTTTGCGATTTTCGCAAACCTGCTGGAAAACGAAGGCACCGAAATCCGCGCCATCCCGGCGCCGACCGGCGGCTCCCGCAAGTTCTGCGACCGGATGAACAAGTTTGCCCAGGGCGAAGGCCTGCCGGGCATGGGCTATATCTTCTGGCGCGAAGTGAAGCTGCCTGAGGAAGCACTAGGGAACCCGGAGCACGAACTGTTCCAACTGGCGGAACAACAAGCCATGGAAGGTGCAGGTAATGCTGAGTATCGTCGCAACGATCTGACGACTTATCGTGAAGCCGCAGGCCCGCTGGCCAAGAACATCGGCCCCGAGCGCACCGAGGCGATCCGCCAGCAGCTGGGCCTGGGCGTCGGCGATGCGGCCTTCTTCCTGGGCGGCAAGCCGAAGGCGTTTGAAGGCGTCGCAGGCAAGGCCCGCACCGTCATCGGCGAGGAACTGGGCCTCATCGATAAAGACCGCTTTGCCTTTGCCTGGATCGTCGACTTCCCGATCTACGAAAAGGATGAGGAAACCGGCAAGATCGATTTCGAGCACAACCCGTTCTCGATGCCGCAAGGCGGCATGGACGCGCTGTTGTCCGACCCGCTGGCGGTCAAGGGCTACCAGTACGATCTCGCCTGCAACGGCTATGAGCTGGTTTCGGGCGCGATCCGGAACCACAAGCCGGAGATTATGTTCAAGGCGTTTGAAATCGCGGGCTACGGCGAAGATGAAGTCAAGAAGCGCTTTGGCGGCATGGTCAACGCCTTCCAGTACGGCGCCCCGCCGCACGGCGGCTGCGCGGCCGGCATCGACCGCATGGTGATGCTCTTGGCCGATGAGGCCAACATCCGCGAAGTCATCATGTTCCCGATGAACCAGCGCGCCGAGGACCTGATGATGTCGGCGCCGTCGGAACCGATGGCCGAGCAGCTGATGGAGCTGGGGCTGCGGCTGATCCCGCAGGATCAATAAGCTCTGCAAGAGTTTTGGTGGAGGCCCGGGCAAACGTCCGGGCTTTTTCATGTGCGGCAGTGCGCAGCCGGAATTTTGCGAAAATTCCGGCCCGGAAAACATGCGTTTTCCGCGCCGTTTCCCGCGCCGTTTCCCGCGCCGGGAAACGGCTCCGGCGAATGAAAGCCGCAGGGCAGGCGACGGAGACCGCGGAAACTTGCGTATCACTTGAAATTGGCCTGTGGACCGGAGCGGCGATGCTCTAACCTGCGAGCAGTCAGGCGAACCAGGGAGAAAGCAGAGCGATGCGGTTTGACGGGGAACTGGCCGAGATCCGCTTTGGCGCCGGGCTGTCGCCACTGCTGCCGCCGCCGGTCTCGGCGGCGGACATGCTGGAGCGGCTTGAAGGGCCTGATGATGCCGCGCGGGCCTTTCCGGTGCCCGGATTCAATCAGGCAATGGCCGGGACCCGGACCTTCTGGCAGCTGCAGACAGAGCGCAGGCAGCAAGAGGGCAAGCCCGGGTACGAGGCTGCGGACAAGGCCTTCAAAGACTTCCGGAGGCAGCGCAATCACGCACGCATCGGATGGCACGGCCAAAACCTGCTGCGCCATGCCCATACCCGTGACGGCTTTCGCGAGCGGCTGGCGCTGTTCTGGGCCGACCATTTCACGGCGCAAGGCAAGAACGCCGCTTTGCGGGTCTTGGCGGCACCCTACGCGGAAACCGTGATCCGGCCGCATCTGGCAGGCCGGTTTGAGGATATGCTGACTGCGGCCGTCACCAGCCCGCTGATGCTGCATTATCTGGATCAGAGGAACTCTGCCGGTCCGGCCAGCCGCGCCGCAAAGCGGCACAAGCGGTTGTCAGGGCTGAACGAGAACCTGGCGCGCGAGGTGCTGGAATTGCATACGCTGGGGGTGGACGGTCCCTACAGCCAGTCGGATGTGCGCCAGCTGGCTGAATTGTTCACCGGGCTTTCCTTCAATGCCAAGGACGGGTTCGTTTTCCGGCCCGGGATGGCAGAGCCTGGCGCCGAGACAGTGCTGGAAAAGGCATACGGTGGCGGCAAGCCGGAGCTGGAGCAGGTGCTGGCCGCCCTGCGCGACCTAGCCCGCCATCCCGCCACCGCACGCCATACCGCCCGGAAACTGGCGGTGCATTTCACTGCCGATGTGCCGGACCCTGATTTGGTGGATCACATGGCAGCGCGGTATCAGTCCACCGGCGGTGATCTGATGCAGGTCTATGCGGCGCTGCTGGAGCATCCGGCGGCCTGGGCGCCGGAATTGCGCAACGTGAAGCCGCCGTTCGACTTTCTGGCCTCTGCCTGCCGGGCGCTGGCGGTGCCGGCGGCGCGGGTTGCACGCCTGAAACCGGGGCAGGTGAACCGTCTGCTGCTGGCGCCGCTGACGCCGATGGGGCAGGCTTGGGAGTTTTCCGGCGGACCGGATGGCTGGCCCGAAGCAGATACTGCCTGGATCACCCCGCAGGCCCTGGCCGCCCGGTTGCGCTGGACGATGACGGCGCCGCGGCGGCTGCTGCAAGACCTGCCGGACCCGCGGGACTTTGCTGGGGCAGCCTTGGGGTCCTATGCCAATGAGCGCGTGCGTTTTGCGGCCCGCGCTGCGGAAACCCGGACCGAAGGGATCGGCCTGATCCTTTCCTCCCCTGCGTTCCAGCGCCGCTGACAGGAGGCCGTTGTGATGAACCTGACCCGACGTTCACTGCTGACCCGCTCTGCCGCGCTGGGCTGCTCGCTGGCGGCCAGCCCGCTGCTGACCCCGGTCACTCTTGCCGCCGCCCCCTGGGAGACCAGGCTGGTGGTGATCATCCTGCGCGGCGGCATGGATGCGCTGGATGTGGTGCAGCCTTATGGCGATCCGGATTATGCCGGGCTCCGGCAGAGCCTGGCGGGCGGCCCGGATGCGGGGGCGGCGGACCTTGACGGATTCTATGCGCTGCACCCGGGGCTGGCGCCGCTGCTGCCGCTGTGGCGCGCGGGGCAGCTGGGATTTGTGCAGGCGGTCTCCACGCCCTACCGCGACCGGCGCAGCCATTTCGACGGCCAGGATTTGCTGGAAGCGGGCACTGCCGGGCTGGGGCAGGCGGAGGGCGGCTGGCTGAACCGGCTGCTGCAGCTGATTCCGGGGGCCGAGGCGCGCACCGCCTTTGCCATCGGCCAGGAGCGGATGCTGCTGATGGAGGGAGACGCGCCGGTGTCGCAATGGGCGCCGGGCGCCGGCCTGGTGATGAGCCCGCAGGCAGAGCGGCTGGCGGGGCTGCTGATGGAGGAGGATCCGCTGTTCCACGCCGCGCTGAACGAGGCGCTGGAGCTGACCCGGCAGGATCTCTCCCTGGGGGCCGGGGGCGGCGGCAGTGATGCCGAAGACATGATGATGTCCATGATGAAGGCGCCCAAGGGCAAGGCGCATGCGGAGGTTGCCGCCTATGCGGCGCAGCAGCTGCGCGGCGGCACACGGATTGCGGCCTTCTCCATCAATGGTTGGGATACGCATCAGCAGCAGGCCAATGGCCTGAAAAACGCGCTCGGCCGGCTGGCAGAGACCATCTTGACCTTGCAGAGCGGGCTAGGGCCGGAGGCCTGGGGCAAGACGGCGGTGGCGGCGGTGACGGAATTCGGCCGCACGGTGCGTGAGAACGGCACCGGCGGCACCGACCACGGCACTGGCGGCGCGCTGCTGCTGGCAGGCGGGGCCATCCGCGGCAGCCGGGTGCTGGGCCGCTGGCCGGGGCTGTCGGAGGCGGATCTCTATGACCGCCGCGACCTGATGCCCACCGAAGATGTGCGCAGCCCTCTTGCCTGGCTGCTGCATGGGCTGACCGGTGCCGGGCGGAGCAGGCTGGAGGCGGATGTGTTTCCCGGCTTGGACATGGGGAGCAACCCGGGGCTGCTGCTGTAGGGGCGTGCGATCCATGCCGCAACGCGGGCACAGCCAGGGGCGCGCCGGTCCAGCTTCGTTCTGGAAACGGTCCGTCCCGCTCCGCCCGGCCCATCCCGCCCGGCCCGGCACCGCCTGACAGGCGGTGCCGGGCCAAAGGCCGCCAAGCGGCACGGCGCAAGCCGTGCGGCTGCGGGCGCGGGAGCGCTGCGGGAAAGAAGGGGAGAGAAGGGGGCGCGGACGGATCCTGCCGGACCGGTGCGATGCGGGCAGACTGGCGCTGAGCGATCCTGCCGCCTGCGGATCTTCCTGCTGCAGCCTGCCGGGGCGGCAGCAGCTGGCTCTGAGAGGGCCTAGCGTCTGCGCGGCTGCAGGATCAGGGCCTGGCCGCGGGCCGTGCTGGTAAGGTTGCGGCGGATGGCGCGGGCTTCCAGGCGGACCTGGCCGTAGAGCACGATGATCAGTGTGGCGAGGGCGAGGATGCAGGTTTCCAGCATGTCAGATCGCCGCGCGGCGCTGCAGCCGTTCCTGCACCAGCCCGGCCAGCGTGGCGGCGTCCTGGGTGAGCGGTTTGCCCTTCTTGCGCGAGCGGGCCAGACGGTCCGCGGCATCGGCCAGCGGCCGGTCGCCGGCGCTGCGGGCAACGCCGCCCACGAATTGCGCAAGATAGGCCAGGGTCTTTTCCTCCTGCCCCATGTTCAGAACATCGGCGGCATGGGCCATGTCGTCCCGGAAGGCGATCAGGTCCGGCTGCACCGTTTCATCGTTCAGCAGCCGCGGGCCGGAAGGCTGGCGGTCTGCAGGCATGCTGGACAGCACCGCCTGCTGGAAAGCGGCCAGCGAGGTGATCGGCTTTTCCAGGAACCCTGCGGCGCCGGCCTCAATCGCGGCCTCCGCCAGAGCGGGATCGCCGGAGGTGGCGAGGATCACGCCGGGGCGCGGGCTGGCGTCCGCCAGTTCGCGGATCAGGTCAAGGCCGGAACCGTCCGGCAGCCCGACATCGGCGATCAGCACCGAAGGCCGGTAGACCTGCAGATGGCGGCGGGCGGATTTCAGGCAATCGGCGCGCCGGATCCGGGCACCGCTGCGCAAGCACAGAAGGCGCAGCGCCTCGCAGGCAAAGCGGCTGTCCTCCACCACCAGGATGGTCAGCCCCAGAAGCGGGCGGCGGGTGGTGGGCAGGCGCTGGGCAGCAGCAAACAGTTCCGAATCGTCCATAACATATGCTCCTTGCGGGATATGATCCGACGCTAGGGAATCGAGGCTAATTACTCGTTAACGCAGCGCGCGCTGTTGCCGGATGCCGCGCCCCGTGCGGATTGGCGCACTTGCCGCGGCGCAGCAAAATCCCCATAACCGCAGCGGAGGAATGTTTGTGAGAGGAGCACAACAGAGATGATCGGCCGCTTGAACCATGTTGCCATTGCTGTCCCCGACCTGGAGGCGGCCTCGGCACAATACCGCAACGCGCTGGGGGCCAAGGTCGGCGCCCCGCAGGATGAGCCGGAACACGGCGTCACCGTGGTGTTCATCGAACTGCCCAACACCAAGATCGAGCTGCTCTATCCGCTGGGGGAAAACTCCCCCATCAACGGCTTCCTGGAAAAGAACCCGGCCGGCGGCATCCACCATGTCTGCTATGAGGTCGAGGATATCCTGGCGGCGCGCGATCACCTGCAGGCCGAAGGCGCCCGGGTGCTGGGCACCGGCGAGCCGAAGATCGGCGCCCATGGCAAGCCGGTTCTGTTTCTGCATCCCAAGGATTTCAACGGCTGCCTGGTGGAACTCGAGGAAGTTTGACGCTATGAGCACCCTGTCCCGGCTGCGGGGCAGGGCAACTCCGGGAGATCAGGGACATGGGCATTACCTCCGCAATCGTGCTTTACGCGGTGATCTGGTTTATGACCTTTCTGGTGATCATCCCGGTCCGGCTGGAAACCCAGGGTGACAAGGGCGACGTGGTGCCCGGCACCCATGCAGGCGCCCCGGAGAAACACTTTCTGAAGCAGAAGGCCTGGATCACCACCGGCGTCGCCGCGCTGCTGTGGGCCGCTATCTGCGCGATCATCCTGTCCGGCGTGATCTCGGTTCATGATTT
Source organism: Leisingera sp. S132 (assembly GCF_025144465.1). Taxonomy (NCBI): domain Bacteria; kingdom Pseudomonadati; phylum Pseudomonadota; class Alphaproteobacteria; order Rhodobacterales; family Roseobacteraceae; genus Leisingera; species Leisingera sp. S132. The sequence continues at coordinate 2,476,644 of NZ_CP083553.1, read as the reverse complement.
CGACTGGATGGGGATGATGCCGGAACAGCAGTGATCCGGTTCCGTATCTGACCAGAAAGACACCAGGATCTCCCGCCCGGCCCGGGAGGCATTGAGATGCCTCAGGGCCGGTTGGGCATGGCGCCGCGCTGGCGCGCGGCGCGGTTGCGGCCAGCCCGGCGGGCTGGAGCGGGCCAGGGGACAATTGATCAATTGAAGATATTTGCTGAGACGCGCTTTAAGGGCAGGTCTGCCCTTAAAACGCCAACTCGAGTGTATTCCGGCCTGCGCCGCGTCAAGGCTGAACCGCGCTGAAGCGCGGCGGCTGGCGCCGGCCCTGACCCGGCTGCGGCCGGGGCGGGAGCCTATCTGCGGGCCAGCGCGTGGTAGATATGGGTGAAGGTGGCGGCGCCGAGGATCGGGATCACCAGATTCACCAGCGGCACCGACAGCGGCACCGCCATCAGCGTGCCGGCGGCCCAGATGGTGGTGGAGTGGCGGCGGCGCAGTTTCTTGGCCTCCGCGGTGCCGACCCGGCGCGCAGCTGCAAGGGTGAAATACTCCCTCCCCAGCAGGAAGCCGTTGAGCCCCCAGAAGATAAACAGCGCCGCGGGCGGGAACATCACGTAAAGAAACAGCGCCAGGATGTTGGCGGCAATCAACAGGCCGAGGAAGTTCACCGTGTCCCTGACCGCGTCCCAGAACGGCACCTTGGCCGCCGCGGGCAGGGCGGGGTAGTGCTTGTCCTCCACTGCCTGGGCGACTTCGTCCAGGAACATCGAGGTGAAGGCCGAGGCCACTGGGATCATTAGAAACACAGATAACAGCAGAACCAGGAAAACCGAGCCGACGGACAGAATGTCGTCCAGCCAGGTGACTTCCCCCAAGAGCGGCAAAGCTGTCTCCGGCCCCACCAGCCACTGCACCAGCAGATAGAAACCCAAGCAGGCCGCGATCAGCAGGGCAATGGTCAGCCCCAGCCCCAGAAACAGCACCTTGCGGAAGCGCGGATCGCCAGTCTGGCCGAGGGTCTTGAAAAAGGCGGTGAAGATCATGCGCTCATCCAGGTTGTGATTGCGTCGAGGTCAGGGCGCGGGCGCTCCGGCGGGGCAGCGCTCTCGGTGGCGATATGGATTATGCCGGCGATGCGCTCGTTCGCTGCGAGGCCAAAGGCGGCTTCGCAGAAGCCCCGGTCATGGCTGGCCCAGCCGCTGAGCCAGTTGGCGCCCCAGCCGGCTGCCAGCGCTGCATTCAGAAGTGCCAGGCAGACGGCGCCGGCGGAATAGGTCTGCTCAATGGCGGGCACCTTGGGGCTGTCCTTCTGCACCTCGACCACCACAACCGCCAGCTGGCCCTGATCAAACTGGCTGCGGCCCTTGGCAATGTCCTCCGGGCTCTTGCCAAGGCGCTGGCCGCAGTCCTCTGTCAGTTCTGCCAGCCGCGCCATCGCAGGCCGCTCCACCACGACAAAGCGCCAGGGCTCCAGTTTGCCGTGGTCGGGCGAGCGGGCGGCGGCGGTCAGGACCGGCAGCAGCTCTTCGCGCGTGGGGGCGGGCGCCACCAGCGTCTTGGCCGGGCGCGAGCGGCGCGACAGCAGGAAATCAAGGGCTGCGTCATTGCGTGCAGGCATATGTGAAACCTTTATACATCTGGTGCTGCCTATCTCGGCAGCCATGGGCGTTTTTTCAAGAGCCAAGGGACCTTGCAGGCCATCTGTGCCGGAAAGGCCGCAGGCGGCGGGGCTTGGGTTACGCTGTGCGGGTGATAGCTGGCGGAGGGCGGCAAAGTCTATGGCCTTTGCCGCCCGTAAAGGGCATGTGTGGCGGTATGGGGAAACCGAAAAGGAAAGACCTGCCGGATCTGGGCCATTTGTGCGTTCCGGGCGCGGAGATCGCGGTGCGCGCCACGCCCAAGGCGGCACGCAATGCCGTCGTGCAGGCGGAGGGCGTGCTGAAGGTCTTTGTCACCGCGGCGCCGGAGAACGGCAAGGCCACCGAAGCCATCCGCAGCCTGCTGGCCACGGCAATGGGCACTGCGGTGTCGAACCTGGAATTGCGCCGGGGCGCAACTTCCCGGGACAAGGTGTTTGCCTATACCGGGCCGGGCTAAGAGACAGGGTCCTGAGCGCTAGTCTTCGCCAACCAGCCGGTAGACGCCTTCGGGCAGGTCCAGTGCGGCGGCGAGATCCCGCACCTGCAGGTGCGAGAGGGTGATTTTCTGCACGCTGTCGGTGCGCGGGTCGTATTGCTCGACCGTGACGCATTCGGCAAAGGAATTGATGGTCACGTCCTCGTTGAGCGGAACACCGTTCTCGTCAACAAGGGTGATGACCGTCGAGTCGAATTCATGTTCGATGGTAAACATGCCCCCAGCCTGCACTGCGCACCGCCTGCTGGCAAGGCCTTGCAATTGCACATGATCATTCCAATGTAACGGCGAACTTCCGCCGCCAGGCAATTGCCTTCCCCAAGGCTTGCGCGGTACGGTGCGGACGAATTGCAATAGGATGTGCCATGCGCCGTTTTCTGTGTCTCATCGCCCTGACCGCCAGCGCCTGCAACATGGTGGTTGAACCCGCGCCCCAGCCTGCCCGGACCGCACCGCAGCAGCCGGTGCAGGGTCTCGCGCCGGGCGAGGCGCAAAGCGCCTTTGCCGCCGTCACCCGCCGGGTGGAGCCAGTGGCGGAGCGGGAATGCCGCAGCCGCACCCAGGGTTTGAACTGCGATTTCCTGATCCGCATCGACCCGGATCCGAACGCCGCTCCCAACGCCTATCAGAGCCTGGACCGCAACGGCCGCCCGGTGATCACCTTCACCCGGCGGATGCTGGGGCAGATCGCCAACCATGACGAGCTGGCCTTTGTGATGTCGCATGAGGCCGCCCACCACATCCGCGGACACCTGGCGCGGCAGGCGACGAACTCGGCGCTGGCCAGCGCCGGTGCCGGGATTCTGACGGCGCTGGTCGGCGGGGATCCCGGCGCGGTGTCCACCGCGCAGGATTTCGGCGGCTTTGTCGGCGCCCGCACCTACTCCAAGAACTTTGAGCTGGAGGCGGATGAGCTGGGCACCATCATCACCCATAAGTCCGGCTACCGGCCCAGCGTCGGCGTGCGCTTCTTCAACCGGCTGCCGGATCCGGGCGACCGGTTCCTCGGCACCCACCCGGCCAACCCGGACCGGGTGCGGGTGGTGCAGGCGACCATAGACCGCAACAACCTGAACTGACCGTGCCTGCCAGGGACACCTCTGCCCCCGTGCTGGAAAAGCTCGGCGTGGTGCTCAGCGACCGCGGCTCGAAATACGCGGTCACCGGCGCGCGGGTCACCTCGCGCGGGGAGGTGGATGCGGTCCTGGCGGAGCTCAAGACGGACCGCGCCTACGCCAAGGCGACCCACAACACCTGGGCGGCGGTGCTGCCGACCGGCGGGCTCAAGGCTGATGACGGTGAAAGCGGCGCCGGCATGGTGATCCTGCGGATGCTGGAGCGCGAGGGGATCACGGATCACGTCATCATCGTCACCCGCTGGTACGGCGGCAAGAAACTGGGCGGCGACCGGTTCCGCCGGGTGCAGGACGCGGTGCGCGCCTATCTGGACCACCTGGCCGGTTAGCCCGGCGTGAAAATCCCCGGCGGTTGACCTGAGTCAAATCCATACCCGCCGCCTGCGGCTAAGCTGCCCCGGCAATGCATGATTACGGGGTATGCGCGATGACCGCCGAAGCTGATCTGAAGACCCACGCCGAATTGTTCGACCGGATGGCTTGCGCCGTTGGCCTTGATCTGGAGGAAGAGGCCGTGTCCGGCAATCTGCGCTTTGACGAGATTGCCGAGGCGGTGCTGCGCTGCACCCGCTGCGGCGGTGTCGGCGCCTGCCGCAAATGGCTGGCCGAAGGCCCGCGCCCCGGCGCCGAGGCCCCGGATTTCTGCCGCAACCGCGACCTTCTCGGCTATCTGAACGAGAGCCAGGCGTAACAGGAGCTGATGCCATGCAGCCGCTGGGCGATCCCCTTTACCATCTGCGCCTGATGGCCCGGATGGGCCAGGCCACGGGCGTTGACCTGGCCGCCGCCTTTGCCTCCGGCGCCATCACCCACGAGGACTGGGCCGCGATGATCACCCGCTGCCGGGGCTGCGATGCGCCCGCGCAGTGCGCGGCCTTTCTGGATGCCAATACCGGCGCCGGTGCGCCGATGCCCGGCTGCCGCAATGCGGAACAGCTGATGCAGCTGAAGGGCCGCGGCGCATGAAGGACATGGCAACGGAGGCAGAGGGCCCCGGCAATATCTTCCGCCACCTGTGGCTGCTGCGCGCCGTGGCTGAGGCCGCGGGCGTCGATCTGGACGCGTCGGTGAAGGCTGGCTGCCTCAGCGGTCTGGATTACGCCCGCATGGTCACCAGCTGCCGCAGCGCCGGCTGCAGCAAGTCCTGCGCCCTGTGGCTCTCCGCCCGCCGCGATGATACGCCCGCGATGCCGGAGTTCTGCCCTAGCGCGGAAGTGTTCAAACGGCTGATGCCCGGTTCCTGATCCTAGAGCTTGGAGTGGCTGCCGTCACACAGCGGCTTCTTGCCTGAGTGCTTGCAGCCGCAGAAGAACACTTTCCCGTCCTTCTCTGCGGTGTACTTCACCGGCTCGAAATCCGTGCCCTTGTGCGAGCCGTCGCAGAACGGCTGCCGCGAGGACTTGCCGCAGGCGCACCAGAAATAGGTCTTTCCTTCCGTTACCTCGACGGGGAAGGGGGCTTTCTGGGCGATGTCCGGAGTGTCTGTCATAGCTGGGCGCTCTCCCTGGCTGGTTGCGATTTAGGAGAGCGTAGCAGGGATTTGGCGTGAGGGGAGGGGGAAACCCAAAGCCCGCGCAAGGCGCGGGCAGCGCCCGACCCTCCCCACGGGAGGGCGCTTCGCACCCACCCAGGGTCAGGCGCTGGGAGGCGTCAGTTTTACAAAGCCGCTGTTAGAGAGAACGGACAATGCCAGCGTTAGGTGGGTTTCTTCCATTTCAGTAAGAATGGCGTCTTCAATGCCCCTGCTGTCAAAGGCAGTCATGGACGCTAACCCACACAAAGCCAGCACATGGCAGTTCAACAGATGTTCAGCGTACCTACGATTGAATGCTGCATCATACGAATAAGGCAGGCCGCCTGTTAGGTGGTCCAGCCCTTCGTGCAACGAAAGATGGCTGATCCCCGAAAGTTGCCCGTAGATTCTGCCTAAAGAACCGAAGGCCTTTAGGCGGGGTGTGCTGCCATCAGCCTGCTTTCCTGCAAGTATACCGCGAAGGCACTCTACGCCCTCAAGTTCCTGCCTGATTAAAGTTGACGCACCTACATATTGAGCGTTCTGAATTGCCGCTTCTACCAAAGCAATATTCTGAAACATAGCTGCAGAAACTGCGCTACGTCGTTGTAAGTCTTCGTCAATCTGAAGCAAGGAAATGCCCTCGCTCCTTTCAAAGACCGAAATCACTGCTGAAAACGCGCAGTCGTTAGCGAAGGCCAAGTCAGTCAGCTCCAAGCGCCAATTAGGCAGACTCGACTGCAATCCTTTTAGCGTTTGCCTATAGTGGTGAGCTTTTTGGAAAAACTCGAAATCAGGTTCCTGGGTTATAACACCCGCCCCCACAGGTCATACTCCCCGGCCTCGTCCACCTCGACCGTCACCAGATCGCCGGCCTGCAACCCGTCCGTTCCCTCATCAATGAACAGGTTGCCGTCAATCTCCGGCGCATCCGATTTGGTGCGGCAGGTGGCGATGCCGTCTTCGTCGATGTCGTCGACGATAACCTGCATCGTCTGGCCGACCTTGGCCGCCAGCTTGGCCTCGGAGATCGCCTGGGCCTTCTTCATGAACCGCTCCCAGCGCTCCTGCTTTACTTCTTCCGGCACATGGTCCGGCAGGTCGTTGGAGCGCGCGCCGTCGACGTTTTCGTATTTGAAGCAGCCGACCCGGTCCAGCTGCGCCTCGTCCATCCAGTCGAGCAGGTGCTGGAACTCCGCCTCGGTCTCGCCGGGGAAGCCGACGATGAAGGTGGAGCGCAGGGTGATATCGGGGCAGGTCTCGCGCCAGGCGCGGATCTCGTCCAGCGTTTTGGCCGCCGCCGCGGGCCGTGCCATGCGGCGCAGCACGTCCGGGTGGGCGTGCTGAAAGGGGATGTCCAGATAAGGCAGCAGCGCATTTTCAGGGTCCGCCATCAGCGGCACCAGGTCGCGCACAAAGGGGTAGGGGTAGACGTAGTGCAGCCGCACCCACAGGTCCTCCGCCGGGGCCAGCTTGCCCAGCTCGCGGCTGAGGTCGAGGATATGGCTGCGGACCTCTTCGCCCTTCCAGGGGTGCGTGGAATACTTGCGGTCAAGACCATAGGCAGAGGTGTCCTGCGAAATCACCAGCAGTTCGCGCACCCCGGCCTCGACCAGTTTTTCCGCCTCGCGCAGCACCGCGTGCACCGGGCGCGACGCCAGTTTTCCACGCATGTCCGGGATGATGCAGAACTTGCACTTATGGTTGCAACCCTCTGAAATCTTGAGATAGCTGAAGTGCCGCGGGGTCAGTTTCACACCGGCTGCGGGCAGCAGGTCCACGTAAGGGTTCGGGCTGGGCGGCACCGCGGAATGCACCGCGTCCAGCACCTGCTCGTACTGATGCGGGCCGGTGACCGCGTGGATGCGCGGGTGATGCTCGCGGATATAGTCCGGCTCGGCGCCCAGGCAGCCGGTCACGATCACCTTGCCGTTTTCCTTCAGCGCTTCGCCGATCGCCTCCAGGCTTTCCGCCTTGGCGCTGTCGAGGAAGCCGCAAGTGTTGACGATCACCGCGTCGGCGCCCGCGTAGTCGGGGGAGATGCCGTACCCTTCGGCGCGCAGACGGGTCAGGATCCGCTCGCTGTCCACCAGCGCCTTGGGGCAGCCGAGCGACACCATGCCGAGGGTCGGCTGGCCGTCACGGGGCGCCTCGCGGAACTGCGGTTCCGGGGCAAGGTCGGGGCGGAGGCTGGGCGGGTTGCTGGACGGGGTACGGGTCATGCGCGCGCATATATCAGGAATGCGGCAGGAGGCAAGGAAAACAGGGGGTGCCGGGCGTGCACCCCCTGTGCACCGTGCCCGCATTTTCGCCTCTGCGCTGCGTTCCTTGCTGACGCTTTCGATTGCCCCCCACTGGAAAGAGTTTTGGGGGTCAATTGATGCCAATGAAGACGCAGTTCAGGCCTGGACCTTTACGGCAGTCTTGTGGAACGGCAAAAAGACTTCATTTTTTATGGTTACAGCGGGTTCTGTGAATTCAAAATCCAAGTGCCGCAGATATCTGATCGCTTTTTTGTTCTTTTCGTGAACGACGTTTTCAAGCCGTTCAAATTGTTTTCCGAAGGTCTCTATTATTTGAATGGATGCTTTGACCCAGCGCATATAAACTTCCGGCCTTTCCAGGGCGGTCGTGCCGATGGCCCAGATTTTAGCAGTATTGCTTTCCGGTTGGGGCTGGGTGATGCCAAGTATCACCACAATTTGGTCTCCGTAATATGCGCTTGCTGAAAAGGCGCTTCCATTGACGGACTCAATAATCATTGATCGCAAATCAAAAGTAGGTGCCGGACACATTAGCTGCCATTCAACGAAATCTGCACTTCTCACGTGTTGCAGAACAAAATCGACATCAGCGGCGGTTACGCCACGCAGGCCACTTGATGTATCAGCAGCCTGCGTTTTTGTTGCAGTGAGACACATGCTCAGGAAACTTTTTCCGCAATAAGCGCGGCGGTTTCGATCAGCGCAGGGTCAACATTTTCAGTGATCATCTGGGCCAACTCGATGTAAAGTTTATCGCTTTTTTCGAAAATTACTTCAGCGGTGCCGCAATTTTTGGAGGTTATGTAGGCGCATTCAGGCCCCGGTCCAGACCAACACATAATAGAAATCCTTTCTGGTTTTGACGTGCCATGCAATTTAAGCGGAAATTTGACTCACTTGATGGCGATCATAGAAAAAGCACCATGGGTTGCGGTTTGCAAGCTTAAATTGCTTTAATTTTCCAGGGATGTGTTTTGTTTGGCTGCCGGGCGCGGGCTGAATGGGCGGTTATTGGCTGATGGCGGCAAAAGTTTGGTGCCGGTGCCGATTTTTCTGTGGAAAATACTGTGCTGGGAGGCGAAAGTGCCGGATTGCGGTCTTGAAAAGATTCATAAGCCGATACGGTTGCCTGAGACTCCTGGGCCGCCATCGGCCATATCCTTTCCAAGCGCAGCTGCCAGAGGACATGCGTTCTTCTTTGGCCTGCGGCAGCGGTTCCGGCTGCGGTGAGACGACTCATTTCCCGGCTCGCTTGCGATCCGTTTCACGCCCGTCCCCGCCCCGTCATGCCGGAGGAATGCTTGCAGCACGGCGGCGGGCGTGAAACGCCCACCCTCGGGGTCAGGCGCGAACCTACCGGTAAGTGACGCCTTAGCAGGTCCATTACTTACTTCATTGCACCCGCCCGCCCACGCGGTAAGCTGCGCAAAACCCGTTGGGGAACATGGGGCAAGGCATAGAGGAGCGGGATGATGAAGCTGATTTTCCGGGTTGTGACGGCGCTGGTGCTGACGGTTGTGCTGCTGGCCGGGCTGGTGCTGCTGCTGCCGGGCGAGAAAATCGCGCGGCTGGCGGCGGATCAGCTGGAGACGCAGACCGGGCGCAAGCTGGCGTTCGGCGGCAAGGTGCGCTTTACCTTCTGGCCCACGCTGGGCGTCAAGGCGGATGCGGTGACGCTCTCCAATGCGGACTGGGCCGGGCCGGAGCCGATGCTGCAGGCCGAACGGCTGACCATCGGGGTCTCTGCCGCCGACCTGATGCAGGGTGATGTGCGGGTCACTGAAGTTTCTGCCATCCTGCCGCACCTGAACCTGGCCACCAACGCCGAGGGTGTTGGCAACTGGGTGATGGGCGGCACCGGCGGGGCTCAGGGCGGCAGCGCAGCCACTGACGGCGGCGCAGGCTCAGCCGGCGGCGCGCTGCCGCTCCGGATCGAGGCGGTGGAGCTGACCGGGGCCTCGCTGCGCTATGCAGCCCACGGCGAGGCGCCGGTGGAGATGAAGAACATCGACCTCAGCCTCTTGTGGCCGGATCCGGCGGGCACCGCCAGTGCAAAGGCCACGCTGCGCCCGGCGGGGGAACCGGTGGAGGTCGACGCCGAGATCGGCACCTTTGCCGCCTTCCTGGCTGGTGAGGTGTCCTCGATCGGGGCAACGGTGTCGGTACCGGGCGGCAAGGGGCGGTTTGACGGCCATGCCGGTATCAATGGCGAGGCCAGCGGGCGGCTGACCTTCGGGGCAGAGGATGCCCTGAAAACAGGCGTGGCGCTGGGGGTGTTCCTGCCCGATGCGCTGGCGCAGAAGGGGGTGTTTGCGGCGGATGTGACCTATACCGCCGACGGGCGGCTGTCGATGCGCGACCTGGCGGTGGAGCTGGGCGCCAACCGGCTGACCGGCGCGGCGGATGTGGCGTTCAAAGACCGCCCCGATATCACTGCCCAGCTGCAGGGCGGGGCGCTGGATTTCAGCAGCCTTGGCGGCACACAGGGCAGCTCCGGCGGCGGGTCCGGGACTGCAGGCGGTGCATCTGCTGCCAGCAGCTGGCCGCAGGATCCCATTGACGCCTCGGCGCTGGGGCTGGCGGATGCAGTGGTGGATCTGAGTTTCGACAGCCTGCGCACCGGCGGCGTGACGCTTGGCGCCAGCAAGCTGAACCTGACGGTTGAGAGCAGCCGCGCGGTGCTGAAATTCCTGCCCGCGGCGATGTTCGGCGGCCAGGTGCAGGGGCAGGTGGTGGCCAACAACCGCAGCGGGCTGTCGGTGGGCGGCAATCTGACCTTCAACGGCATCCGGCTGGAGCGCGCTTTGGGGGAGACCGCGGGTTATGGCCGGCTGAACGGCGAGGCGCTGGGCGCGCTGGAGTTCCTTGGCTCCGGCAATTCGGTGGCTGCCATCATGCGCTCCCTCAGCGGCAAGGGCTGGCTGGAGGCGGGCAAGGGGTTCTTCACCGGCTTCGACCTGGAGCAGCTGATGCGCTCAGGCGGAAATGGCGGAAGCACCGTGTTTGACCAGCTGACCGCCAGCTACACGATCGAGGGCGGCAACCTCAGTAATCAGGACCTGCTGGTATTGCTCAAGGGGTTCCGCGCCGAAGGCAAGGGCCGGATCGGCCTGGGCGCGCGCGACATCGATTATCTGTTCTCGCCGCAGCTGGTCCGGGCGGGCAGCGATCAGGTGCTGACCATCCCGGTACGCATCCGCGGCAGCTGGGACAATCCGGACATTCGCCCGGATTTCAGCCAGGCGCTGCAACCGAAGATCGACGAGATCGAGCAGGAGGCCAAGGACCGGGTGCGCCAGAAACTGGCCGAGGAACTGGACCTGGAAACCGAAATCGCGCCGGAGCAGGATATCAACGACCTGCTGAAACAGCGCATCGAACAGGAAGCCCGCGACCAGCTGCTGAAACTGCTGGGCGGCGACTGAGCCGATCAGCCGAAAGCCGGGTCAAGGAAGGCCGGGAGGCCTCCGGGCATAGCCCGGCCAGTCCTTGACGCGGCTGCAGGCGTCTTACACTGGAAATGGCGCATCTAAGGGCAGGCCTGTCCTTGGATCGCTTCTCAGCCAAAGAAAAAGCGCCCGCCGGAGGCGGGCGCGGATCGCCTGCGTCAGCAGGCGAAATCCCTCATGTGAGCCGGGATCAGATGGTCTGGTCGTAATCGCCCACCAGCGGCTCGGTGCGGATCACCGCGTCGATATCGGCAAAAATAGCCCGCATCTCGTCTTCGCTGTCGGAGCTTTCGCAGACCACCACCAGGTTCGGCGTGTTGGACGACGCCCGCACCAGGCCCCAGGAGCCATTATCGAGGATCACCCGGGCGCCGTTCACGGTCACCACTTCCTTGATTGCCCGGCCTGCGAAGCTGTCGCCCGCCTCATGTTTGGCAACCAGCTTCTGCACCAGACGCTCCAGCACGGCGTATTTCTCGGTGTCGGCGCAATAGGGCGACATGGTCGGGGTGGACCAGGTCTTGGGCAGCGCCTTGCGCAGGTCCGACATCGACATATTCGGATTGCGGTCCAGCATCTTGCAGACCTCAACCGCGACCCGCATGCCGCAGTCGTAGCCGCGGCCGACCGGTTCGGCCAGAAAGTAGTGGCCGGACTTCTCAAACCCCGCCAGGGCGCCGATTTCCTTGACCCGCCGCTTCATGTGGCTGTGGCCGGTCTTCCAGTAATCCGCTGTCACACCGTTCTTCTGCAGCTCGGGGTCGGAGGCGAACAGGCCGGTGGATTTCACGTCGGCGACAAAGGTGGCGTTCGGGTAGAGCTTCGACAGATCGCGGGCCATGATCACGCCCACCTTGTCGGCAAAGATCTCCTCGCCCTCGTCGTCGACCACGCCGCAGCGGTCGCCGTCGCCGTCAAACCCAAGCGCCAGATCGGCGCCGGAGGCCTTCACCGATGCCGACATGTCGTGCAGCATCTCCATGGCTTCGGGGTTGGGGTTGTAATGCGGGAAGGTGTAATCCAGCTCGTTGTGGCTCTCGACCACTTCGACGCCGATGCGCTTGAACAGCTCCGGCGCAAAGGCAGACGCCGTGCCGTTGCCGGTGGCGCAGACCACTTTCAGCGGGCGGGACATTTTGAAACCGCCGGCCAGGTCGTCGAGGTAAGCTTCCTTGACGCCCTCCACGAACTCATAGGAGCCGCCGGGGGCGGGCTGGCCTTGGCCGTTCAGCACGATGTCGCGCAGCTCACCCATTTCGTCCGGGCCATGGGTCAGCGGGCGGTCAAAGCCCATCTTGACGCCGGTCCAGCCGTTGGGGTTGTGCGAGGCGGTGACCATGGCGACCGCAGGCACATCCAGGTGGAACTGGGCGAAATAGGCCATCGGCGACAGCGCCGGGCCGATGTCTTTGACCTGAATACCGGCCTGCATCAGGCCCAGGATCAGGGCGTTCTTGATGGCCAGCGAATAGTCGCGGTAGTCGTTGCCGACCGCGATCACCGGGTCGATGCCGCGTTTGCGCATCTGGGTGCCGAGGCCCAGGCCCAGGGCGGTCATGCCGGGGAGGTTGATCTCCTCCGGGTATTTCCAGCGCGCGTCATATTCGCGGAAGCCGGTCGGCTTGATCATCGCATCGCGCAGGAAGCTCCAGGTGTTCGGGGTCACCTCGGACAGCGGTTTGGTCATGTCTGAAATCTCTTTACTGGATCAAATACGGATGGGGTCGGCCTTGGCCAGCGCATCAAAGCGCATCAGGCTGCCGATCAGCTGCGGCATCTGGTCGAGGTAGATCATGTTCGGCCCGTCGGAGGGGGCATTGTCCGGATCCTGATGGGTCTCGATGAAGACGGAGGCGATGCCCAGCGAAACGGCTGCGCGCGCCATCAGCGGCGCAAACTCGCGCTGGCCGCCGGTGGAGCCGCCCTTGCCGCCGGGCTGCTGCACCGAATGGGTGGCGTCCATCACCACCGGGTAGCCGCCCTGCGCCATCTGCGGCAGCGACCGCATGTCGGCCACCAGGGTGTTGTAGCCAAAGGAGGTGCCGCGCTCGGTCAGCAGGATGTTCTGGTTGCCGGTGCTTTCCACCTTGGCAACCACATTGGCCATGTCCCAGGGCGCCAGGAACTGGCCCTTCTTGATGTTCACCGCCTTGCCGGTGTTGCCTGCGGCCAGCAGCATGTCGGTCTGGCGGCACAGGAAGGCCGGGATCTGCAGGATATCGACGGCCTCAGCCGCCACGGCGCATTGCGCCTCAGTGTGGACATCGGTCAGCACCGGCACGCCGAATTCGCGGCGGATGGTGTCCAGCACCCTCAGCCCCTCGTCGATGCCCAGCCCGCGCTTGCCTGACAGCGAGGTGCGGTTGGCCTTGTCGTAAGAGGCCTTGAACACGAACTGCGCGCCTGATTTGTCGCAGGCTTCCTTGAGCTGCCCGGCAATCATCCGGGCGTGGTCTGCGGTTTCCAGCTGGCAGGGGCCGGCAATGATGGTCAGCGGACGATCATTGCCGACGGTGAGACCGGCGATATCGATGTTTTTCATGGGTACCCGATGGCTTTACGATGACACCTGCTCCCGCAGGATGGACGCGGTGAGCGAACACATCAGGTAGATACCGGAAAAGATCAGGAATGCCAAAACGGTATTCTCGAATTTGCGCGGATAGGAGGGTTCCTGGCTGGCAACCGGCTCCACCGCGGTGGTCAGGTAGCGCACCTGGCGGTTGGCCTCCATCCGGGTGGTTTCCATTTGCTGCAAGGCCGATTGCAGCATCAGGTCGCGGGTTGCCAGATCAGCCTGGGCCATCTGGATCTGGATGCGCAGGCTGGCCAGCGAATTTTCGCCGGCGGAGGCGTCGACCATCCGGTTGTTGAGGCTGGCAATCACCGTCTCCAGCCGTTTGATGTCGGCTTCGGCGCCGGACACCTTGGCGCGGTTGGGGCGTGTATTGTCCTGCAGCGCGGCCAGCTCCAGCCGTTTTTCCTCCAGCTGGATCTCAAAGGTGCTGATCTGCGACCGCAGCGCGGCAACCACGCCCTCGGGGTCCAGAACCGCGCCCTGCTGCTGCAGCACCACAAGGCTGCGCTGCGCGGCCCGGCGTTTTTCCTCGGCAGCGGCCAGCGCGGCCTCGGATTCGGCCATCTGGTCGGCCCGTTTCTGCTGCGAGAGGTTGTTCACCTTTTCCTGCGCATAGGAGATCAGCCTGCGGGAAAACTCCGCCGCCACTTCGGGGTCGGCGGCAGAGACCTCCATCCGGACCACGCCTTCGGTGGGGTCGTAGCCGATCTTCACGTTGCGCTTGTAGGTTGCAAAGGCCTGCTCGTTGGTGGGGTCCGCTTCCAGCCGCTGGATCGGGTCCAGCCAGTCCTGGGTGAAATGCGTCCGGAAGCCGGATTCCGCATCCAGCCGCAGCATCGCCTCCTTGGATTGCAGGTAGTCCTGCACCGCGATCGAATCCTGGCTGGTGGCAAATTGGGTGCCGCTGAGCAGCCCGCCAACGCCGCCGCCCGCGCCGCCATCGGCCTGCAGCACCAGGAAGGCGGATTTGGAGGAGTACATCGGCGTGGCCACCGAATAGAAGTAATAGCCTGCGGCCAGCGTCGGCAGCATCACGAAGAATGCCAGACGCGCCGCGAGCAGCGACAGCTTGCGGCGGCGGCGGCGCGCAATGTCGCGCTGGATGTCCTGGATTTCGCGGGCGCGCCGCTCTGCCGGGCTCAGCTCTGCCGCCGGCAGGTTGCTGCGGCCGGCCGGAACCGTCTGCGGCAGCTGGATGGAGCCGGGGGCAGGCGGGCTGCCCGCGGGCTGCGCCTTGTTCTGGGGCACCACCAGTTCCAGCATGTTGGCGCGTTTGAACGGGTCGATGCCGCGCTCGCGCAGCATCCGCACCGCCTCAAAGTCGGAGGTTGCGGGCAGGTTGTGCTTTTGCGCCATCCGCCGAGCCAGGCGCAGCTGGCGGCCGGTCAGCCCTTCCTGGCGGATCGCGTCGAGATCGGATTCCATCCTGGTTTCGCGGGCTGAGCTGACCATGCCCGAGACCGGTGCTGCGGACCTGCCGGCACCGGCAGATACGGGGGCAGATGCGGGGGCCGCGGCTGCGGGCGCGGCAGTGTCCGCCGCAGGCCTTGCGGCTGCAGCGGCAGTCTGCCCCGGCCCCTGCGGCCTGGCCTCGCTGCCGTCCGCAGGGGCGCTGCGGCGGATGCGGAACTTCTTAGCTCTCGGTTTCGTAGTCATAGAGCTGTTTCGCTTCTTCCAAAGTGTCAAACATGTGCAGCTGCCCCTGCAAAAGCACGGCAGCTGAACGGGCAAATTTTTCCAGCGTCTGGGCCTGGTGGGAGACGATGATGATGGTGGTGGTCTGCAGCCGTTCCTGCAGGATCTCGCCGGCCTTGCGGTTGAACTCCACATCGGTGGTGGAGGGCATGCCTTCGTCGATCAGGTAGATGTCGAAATCCAGCGCCAGCATCAGCGAGAAGCTGAACCGCGCCCGCATGCCTGAGGAATAGGTGCCCACCGGCTGGTCGAAATACTCCTTGAGCCCGCAGAGCCAGCGGCAGTAGGCCTCTACGTAATCCGGGTCCAGCCCGTAAAGCTTGGCGATGTAGCGGCAGTTTTCCATGGCTGACAGGCGGCTGATGACGCCGCCCATGAACCCGAGCGGAAAGGACACCTTGCAGTTGCGGCGGATCTCGCCCTCATCGGGTTTTTCGAGGCCCGCCATCATGTTGATCAGGGTGGTCTTGCCGGTGCCGTTCGGGGCCAGCACGCCCAGCGATTTGCCGGGCTCAATGCGGAACGACACGCGGTCAAGGATCACCTTGCGCTGGGTTCCTGTCCAAAAGGACTTGCTGACGTTCTCAAACTCAAGCATCGCTTGTTCCGGTACTGCCTGTGCGGCCCTCTGGCGGGCTCTCTCAACTGCCTCATTGCCCAGGCGCTTGCAGGGCGCCTATGGCCCTTTCTTATCAAAAGAGTGTTAATGGCCTACGCGGTGAATTTGGCCTTATTATGTCGAATTGTGACATAAACCATCAACCAATTCTTAACCATTTTGCCGCGGATACGGGGCCTGGGAGCCTGAAAATGCGGGCAGAAGACGTTTGCGGGGTGCCAGGTGACTGTTTCCGGACCTGAAACAATGGAAAGCAGCCTGCGGCTGAAGGACCAGATTCGCAGCTGCCGGATCTGCGCAGAGCGCTTTGCCGCCACCGCCACCGCGCATGAACCGCGCCCGGTGGTGTGGTTCCGCCCGGCGGCCCGGATCCTGATTGCAGGCCAGGCGCCGGGGCTGCGGGTGCATGAAAGCGGCCGTCCCTTCACCGATCCCTCCGGCGACCGGCTGCGGGCCTGGCTGGGGCTGAGCGAGTCGGAGTTTTACGACAAGGACCGCGTTGCGGTGGTGCCGATGGGGTTCTGTTTTCCCGGCTACAACGGCAAGAAAGCCGACCTGCCGCCGCCTGCGGTCTGCGGCAGGACCTGGCATCATCAGGTGATGGACCATCTGCCGGAGGTGCAACTGAAGGTTCTGGTCGGCGCCCATGCGCAACGCTATCACCTGGGGCTGAAGGGGCCGGTGACGGCGCTGGTGCAGGGCTGGCGGGATCATGCGCCGCAGGTCTTCCCCTTGCCGCATCCCTCGTGGCGTAATACCGGGTGGCTGAAGAAAAACCCCTGGTTCGAGGCGGAGCTGCTGCCGGTTCTGCAGGCCCGGGTGAAGGAGCTGATGCGATGACAGGTGAAACCCCGCTGGATCTGGCCCATGCCGCGATGGAAGCCGCGCCCGAGGATGATGCCGCCCGGCTGCGCTTCTATGAGCGGCTGGCGGATGCAGAGCTGTTCCTGATGCTGGAGGAGGAGGCCGCCGGGGAGCAGATTTCGCCGGTTCTGTTTGACACCCCCGACGGTGCCTTTGTGCTGGTCTTTGACCGCGAGGAACGGCTGGCGCGATTTGCCGGCGAGGCGGTTCCATACGCGGCGCTGTCGGGCCGGGTGATTTGCCAGATGCTGGCCGGGCAGGGGATCGGGCTTGGGTTGAACCTGGAGGTGGCGCCCTCTGCCTTCCTGATCCCGGCTGAGGCCATCAGCTGGCTGCACCAGACCCTGGGTCACGCGCCAGAGGAAGTCGAGGCAGGCGTCACTGAATTCACCGCGCCCAAGGGCCTTCCGGAGGCGCTGCTGACGGCGCTGGACGCCAAGCTTGCAACCGCGGGCGGGCTGGCGGCGGCGGCTTATCTGGCCGGGGTCCGCTACAAGTGCGGCGGGCAGGGGCATCTGCTGGGCTTTGTCGGCGCCAAGGAGGCAGCGCAGGCCTCGCTCGCCAAGGCCGCCAGCGAGGCGCTGACCTTCTCCGGCATCGAGGCCGGGGCGATGGATGTGGGCTTCTTCGAGGCAGAGGACCCGGTGGCGGCCAGCCTGGCCCGCGCCGGTCTGCGCTTTGACCTGCCGCAGCCCAAGGCGCCGCAGGAAATCAAACCCGTCACACCCGGCAGCGACCCGGATAAACCGCCGCGGCTCAGGTAGGCATTTCTCGCCCCCCGCCGATTTCGCCTTATCTGCTGCTGCAAGGGCAGGGCTGCGGCCCGTGCCCGGCAACTCAGCAGGGAGGGGAAACGATGTCCATCAAACAAACCGCACATGATTTCTGCGAGGCTTGTGACGCGGGCAAAGGGTGGGAGGTGTGCCGGGAATGGTGCACCCCGGACGCCACATTCTCCGTCCAGGCGGATGCGCTGGCGGAGATCAGCACGCTGGCGGATTACACCGAATGGGCTAAGGGGCTGCTGACCCCGATGCCGGATGCCCATGCAGAGTTCAAATCCCTGACGGTCGATGAGGACGCCAGCCGCGCGATCCTGTTTGCGGTGTTCCATGGCACCCATACGGTGGATGCCGGCAACGGCGCGCCGACGGGCAAGACGGTTGCCTCGGACTACGTCTATGTTCTGGACTTCGATGGCGGCAAGATCCGCCACATGACCAAGGTCTGGAACGACGTGCACGCCCTGACGCAGGTGGGCTGGATGTAGCCGGAAAAGAAAGCGCCCGCTGCGCAGCGGGCGCTTTGACTGTCTGAAACCTGCCTATTGCAGGGTGGGACGGTTACTCTGCCGCTTCCAGCTTGTCCTGGGTGCGGGTCTCGAAGTCGCTGGCGTCGTGGCGCTCATGCAGCTGCATGGCCGGGTCGCCGGAGGTGCGGTTCACCATGCGGCCGCGCTGCACCGCCGGACGGGCGTCGATGGCCTTGGCCCAGCGGACCACGTTGGTGTAGCTCGCCGCATCCAGGAACTCGGCCGCGTCGCCATAGTTGCGGCCCAGAACCAGCTGGCCGTACCAGGGCCAGATGGCAATATCGGCGATCGTGTATTCGTCACCCGCAATGAACTCGCGCTCTGCCAGCTGCCGGTCCAGCACATCCAGCTGGCGCTTGGTTTCCATGGTGAAACGGTCGATCGGATACTGGAATTTCTCCGGCGCATAGGCATAGAAATGGCCGAAACCGCCGCCCAGGTAGGGCGCGCTGCCCATCTGCCAGAACAGCCAGTTCAGGGTCTCGGTGCGGGCCGCGCCCGCCTTGGGCAGGAAAGCGCTGAACTTCTCTGCCAGATGCAGAAGGATCGAGCCGCTTTCGAAGACCCGCACCGGTTCCGCGCCGCTGCGGTCCAGCAGGGCCGGGATCTTGGAATTCGGGTTCACATCGACAAAGCCGGAACCGAACTGGTCACCATCCCCGATCTGGATCAGCCAGGCGTCATATTCGGCTTCCTTGTGGCCTGCGGCCAGCAGTTCCTCGAACATCACGGTGACCTTCACCCCGTTCGGGGTCGCCAGCGAGTAAAGCTGGAAGGGGTGCTTGCCCGCCGGCAGGTCCTTGTCATGGGTCGCACCGGCGATGGGGCGGTTGATGGAGGCAAACTCGCCGCCGTTGGCTTGTTCCCATTTCCAGACTTTCGGCGGGGTATAAGGGGTATCGCTCATCTGTCGGCCTTGTCCTGATTGTTTCCTGTTGCATCTCAATCGCACGCGCTGCGGCGACCGGTTCCGGCAGAGATAAGGGGGATTTCGGAAATTCCAATGACTGGAAGGTCTGCACGCGGAAATTTTACAATCTGCTCACATCCTCTCGTCCCCGGACACAGAGCCGTGAGCCCCCCTTCGCATTTGCCGCAGCGGCAGTAATGTCAGTGCCAAGGCCGGTGCGCTGGACCGGTGCCCCATTTGAAGCGATCACCGATGAAAGGAATGACTTCATGAAGCGTCTTGTTTTTGCTGCTGCGGCAGCGCTGTCCTTTGCCCTGCCGGCCTTTGCCGGCGAGCAGTACGTCGATGGCACCGGCTATGCGGTGTCGGGCTATGACGTGGTGGCCTACCGCAGCCTGGAGATGAATCCGCCCGGCACGCCGCAGACCGCCCCGGTGCGCGGCAATGCGGCGTTTACCGCCGACTACAACGGTGCCACCTGGGCGTTCTCCTCGGCTGAGAACCGTGACAAGTTCGCCGCCAACCCGGCCTATTATGCGCCGCAGTATGACGGCCACTGCGCCTACGGCGTCTCCAAGGGCGGCAAGGTGCCGGCCAACCCGAACCTGTGGCGTATCGTCGATGACAAGCTCTATCTGAACATCACCGACGTTGTGGTCGGTTTCTGGGAAGAGGACATCCCCGGCAACATTAACCTGGCCGAAGGCAACTGGCCGGGCATCGAGCCCAAGGCTGCCTCTGACAGCGTCATTCCGAAGTTCACCTCTGAGGGTCCGGTTGCGAACTGACTGCGGCATGCAGGCAAGGCGAGCGCTTTGCCTGCATGAAATCAAAGGCGGCATTATGAGCCAACGCAGCGAACGGCTGTCTCAAGCCGAGATTGTTGAGAAACTCCCTTTTGATTTGCGAATAGGTGGCTGATTGGCCTTTTTTGTACAAATCGGGTGAGGGATTCACTGCGTGAATCCAGCGTGATAGCTGGGATGCATGAGCAGTTGGGCCCCTACGAGATACAAGACCACGAACCGGTCGTCTTTCAATGAAGCACTGAAGCAACACGGATCTCTGATCATCTGGTTTGATCCGAGGATGATCTGGACGCCGCCGCCGGTTGGCAAGCGCGGTCGCCGGTGCCAATTCAGCGTCGCCGCGATCCGAACCTGTTTTACCCTGAAAGTACTGTGGGGGTTGCCACCGAGGCAGACGACGCGCTTAGTGCAAAGCCTTCTGCGGCTGGCCGTTCTGGACTGGGCTGTGCCGGACTTAAGCGCCCTGTGCCGCCGGCAGCGGAAGCTGAACGTGAGTATACCGTTCCGCGGTGGCGGTGGCCCGCAGAACCTTCTGATCGATAGCACCGGCATCAAGGCAGAAGGCGCAGGTGAGTGGAACGCCCGCAAGCACGGAGGCCCCAAGCGGCGCCTCTGGCGCAAGATACATTTTTAGAATCGACGAGGAAACGCTGGAAGTCCGGGCCAACGAGGTCACCAGCAGCAACATCGGCCCCTCTCGGCAGAATTGCCATGCAAATCGCCTGCCGGGTAGTGGATGTGCCCATTTTGACCGATCTCCGGGACCAGATCCCGGCTGACGAGCAGATCGGTTCGGAGACTGCCGACGGTGCCTGCGACACCCGCAAATGCCGCGAGGCGATCGCCGCCCGTGGTGGTGCCGCTGATATCCCGCCCCGAAAGAATGCGGCGCCCTGGAAGCCGGCGAGCCCGGGCGCGCTGTCACGAAACGAAGCCCCGCGCGCATCAGAGTATCTCGGCCGCGCCATCTGGCGACGGTGGAGCGGATATCACCGCCGGAGCCGGTCGAGTCAAAGGTGAACTGAATCAAGCTGCTCGGCCAATCCCTGATGGCAAAAGTCTTCGACCGACAGGTCGCTGAACGCCAGATCCGGATCGCGGTGCTGAACTGTTGCACCGCTCTCGGCATACCTCTCATAGAGCCCGTAGAGTAAATCCGTCCCGGGAAAGGGGCCCTGCGGTCAGATCAGGATTTGTGCAACAGCGCCTTGCCGAAAGGTAAAATTTGACATTTGCACCGGTCAGTCAAGATTAAAACAAGATGGGGGCGGGTCTATGGGAGGCCCGCGGGAATGCGCGTTAGAAGAATGAGTTAAAGCAGAACTCCACGGCATGCAGAGAGGCCAGAGCGGGCCGCCCGGATTTTAGGACAGCCCGCCAAAGAACGAGCATAGCATGACGGGTCGCGCCTCTGCAGGGGGAACTGCGAATGCATCGCGGTCTATATCGGGGAACCAAGCGGCTTGGTTCGCGTGAAAACTTGTCATCCGTGGCTGGGAAAAGCGGAGCCAGATCCGTTCTCGTGGCCGGCGGCGCCGGATTTCTAGGTGCCGAACTATGCAGACGTTACTTGCAGAAAGGCTTTGATGTCACCTGCTTGGACGACCTGTCCAGCGGCCGCCTGGTCAATCTCAGTGGGCATCTGAACCACCCGGGCTTCACTTTCCTGCGGCAGGACGTTGCAAAGCCCCTGCAGCTGGAGACTTCGTTTGAATACATTTTCAACCTGGCCTGCCCGGCGTCGCCGCCGCGCTATCAGGCGGATCCGCTGCAAACGCTGAAAACCTGCCTTTTCGGCGCCTTTAACCTGCTGGAGCTGGCCCGGGCCACCGGCGCGCGGATTCTGCAGGCCTCAACCTCCGAAGTCTACGGCGATCCGCTCGTCAGCCCGCAGAAGGAGAGCTACGCGGGCAATGTGAACACTTTCGGGCCGCGATCCTGTTATGACGAGGGCAAGCGGGCGGCGGAAACCATCTTCCACGACTACCACGACTGCTATGGAGTCGACCTGCGGGTGGCGCGGATATTCAACTCCTACGGGCCCGGCATGGATCCGCAAGACGGCCGGGTGGTGTCGAATTTTATTACCCAGGCGCTGGTGGGTGACTCAATCACAGTATTTGGCGATGGCACGCAAACCCGGTCATTCTGCTATCTGGACGACACCGTCGACGGTTTGATTGCTCTGATGCACAGCCCGTCAACCGAGTTTGAGCCGGTCAACATCGGCAACCCCAAGGAAACCCCGGTCGGGAAACTGGCGGAACTGGTGCTGCAGAAAATCGGCAGCAACTCCCGGCTGTCCTACCTCGACCTGCCGCAGGATGATCCGAAACAGCGGCGCCCTGACATCAGCAGGGCCAGAAAACGGCTGGGCTGGGAGCCCAAAGTCAACCTGAGCGACGGGCTGGACCGCACCATCGGCTATTTCCGGAGCGAGCTTGCCGCCTCGGGCAAGATTGCTCCGGGGGCGATGTGATGCACCGCCCTGTGGTGCTGGTCACGGGCGGTGCCGGTTTTATCGGCAGCCATGCTTGCCTGCAGCTGGCGGAAGCCGGTTACCAGCCGGTGGTGGTCGACAATCTGCGCACCGGCAACCGGGATGCGGTGAAATGGGGGCCGTTCGAACAGCTTGATGTCCGCGATTGCGGTGCCTTGGCTGCCGTCATCCGCAAGCACCGGTGCGACGCGGTGATGCATTTCGCTGCCGCGGCCTATGTCGGGGAATCCGTTGCCAAACCCGGCCTCTATTATGATCTCAACTGCGGCGGCATGATTGCGCTGCTGAAGGCGATGCAGGACGCGGGGGTTGGGACGCTGGTGTTTTCCTCCAGCTGCGCCACCTACGGGGTGCCGGACGTCCTGCCCATAACTGAGGGCAGCCCCCAGAACCCGGTGAATCCCTATGGGCGCAGCAAACTGATGTGCGAACAGATGATCAGCGATCAGGCCGCAGCCGGAGACCTGCGGTTTGCCCTGCTGCGCTATTTCAATGCCTGCGGTGCTGACCCGCAGGGGCGGCTGTTTGAACGCCATGACCCGGAAACCCACCTGATTCCGCTGGTTCTGATGGCAGCATCCCGCAGGGCGCCGCCGCTGCAGGTGTTCGGCACCGATTACAACACGCCCGACGGCACCTGCATCCGGGACTATATCCATGTGACGGATCTGGCGCGGGCGCATGTTCTTGCGTTGCGCCGCCTGCTTGGGGGCAGCGATAGCTTTGCCCTCAACCTGGGCACCGGCACCGGCCACTCGATCAAGCAGATCATCCGGACCGCCGAGGCCGTCACCGGACAGCCCGTGCCCTGGAAAGCCCAAGCCCGCCGCCCGGGCGATCCGCCAGAGCTGGTCGCGGATACAGATATGGCGGCCAGGCTGCTTGCGTTCCGCCCCCGGCATTCCACGCTGCCGGAGATCATCCGCCATGCGGCACCCGGCTTTGGACTGGAGGCATGTGATGACGCCTGCCTGTGATCACTTCTCTGATCACCAGGGCCATGGGCCGCAGCAAGTACCGCTGGTGCCGCTGCTGCGCGGCAGGACCGCGTGGTCTTACCATGCTCTGATTGCGGCCTGGGCGGTTGCTGCGCTTTGGTTCTGGGGCTGGTGGTTCCTGCCGGAGCATCAGACCAGCGGCATTCAATACTGGGTTGCTACCGCCGGCCTGGGCTGGCTGTTCTTTCTGCAGATGCTGTTCGTGATCATCTTCCGCCGCGCTATGGTGCCCGCCGGGGACCCGCCGGATCCGGCTTCCGCAAGGGTGGCGATGATCGTTACCAAAACCCCCTCGGAACCGTTTTCCGTCCTGAAGACCACGCTTTCAGCGATGCTGGCGCAAAGCTACCCGCATGACACCTGGCTGGCGGATGAGGACCCCGATCCTGAAACCATCGCTTGGTGCGAGGCCCGCGGAGTGCGGATCTCCACCCGCCGCGGACGGGCCGATTACCACCGCAAGGAATGGCCGCGCCGGACCCGCTGCAAAGAAGGCAATCTTGCGTTTTTCTATGACACCTACGGCTACGAAAACTATGATTTTGTGTCACAGCTGGATGCTGACCACGTGCCCTCGCCGAATTATCTGACTGAGATCATGCGCGGCTTTTCCAGCCCCGCGGTCGGCTATGTCAGCGCACCGAGCATCTGCGCCCGCAATGCCGGGCAAAGCTGGGCGGCGCGGACCCGGCTGCATACTGAAGCCGCCTTTCACGGCGTGTTTCAGGCCGGCTATGCGGCGGTGCTGGCGCCGATGTGCATAGGCTCGCATTACGCGGTGCGCACCAAGGCGTTGCGCAGCGTCGGCGGCCTGGGGCCGGAACTGGCCGAGGACCATTCCACCACCATGCTGATGAACGCCGGCGGCTGGCAAGGGGTGCATGCCTTCAATGCCATCGCCGAGGGCGACGGACCTGCCAATATCGCCGACCTCTGCACCCAGGAATTCCAATGGTCGCGCAGCTTGCTGACCATCTTCCTGCAGTTCACCTCCGGTTATTTCACCCGGCTGACGCCGCGGCTGAAGTTTCTGTTTCTGTTCTGCCAGCTGTTCTACCCGATGTTCGCAGGCTTCATGGCGCTGCTTTATCTTCTGCCTGTGCTCGCACTGCTGTTCGACTTCCGTTATGCCGAAGTCACCTATCCAGCCTTCATCCTGCATGCGGCGCCGCAGATTCTGGTCCTGACGGTGCTGGCCTACCGGCTGAAGGCGGACGGCTATTTCCGGCCCGCAGACTGCAAGGTGATCAGCTGGGAGAAGACCCTGTTCCTGGGTATCCAGTGGCCCTGGGTGCTGTGGGGCTGCGTAATGGCGGTGCGCGACAAGATCGCGGGCGGCTTTGTCGATTTCCGCATCACTCCTAAAGGCGATGCCACCAAAGCCACCCTGCCGGGCCGTATTATTGCGGTCTATGCGGCGCTGGCGCTTGGCTGCTTCCTGCCGATTTTGCTGGTGGACAGCGTCCGCGAGGCGCACGGTTTCTATCTTTTGGCGTCGATCAATGGTATGTATTACGCGGTTATCACCGCCGTGATCGTGGGTCTGCACTACCGGTCCGCTGGCGGGGTACGGCAGATGCTGCGGCTGCCCGGGCTGGCAAAGATGGCGGTGCCGCTCTCGCTTTTCTGCATGGCCGCCGTCTCTGTGAATGAGCGCGGAATGGAAAGCCTTTACGCCCTGTCAAAAGGGCTGGAGCCCTACCGGATCATTCGTGAGGAATATGCCGTAGCAGGCGCCGGAATGGGCGGGCCAGGGACAGTCATTCTCATTTACGATCCGGGCCGGATAGACTCCGGTCCCGGGAATGATCGGGAGTAATACAATGAAGCAGCAGCACCGTATTGCCATGCATATGACCTTCTGCGCTACGGCGCTGGCCACGGCTTTGTCCGGCGCCGTTTCCGCCGCGCCTCCGGGAGAATTGCCGTTTGGCGTTTATGATCCGGACGGGCGGTTTTCCGAGGATCCCGATGTCCAGATCGAACATCTGTTCCTGCCCTGGGAGGACGTCCATCTGCCCTCGCTGCAGGATGCCGACACCTATGCTGCCGAAAGAAACCGCGCGGTCCTGGTCACCATCGAGCCCTGGACCTGGACCCGGGACGAGCGCAATACCCCCGCCCATCTGATCGAGGGGATCGCAAACGGACAGTATGATGCCAACATGCGGGCGATCTGCGCGGCGCTGAGTGAGTTCCAAAGCCCGGTCACCATCCGGTGGGCGCAGGAGATGGAAGACGCAAGCGGCCAGTTCATCTGGGCCAACTGGAACCCGGACACTTATATCAGGGCCTACCGCCGCGTGATCGATGTTTGCCGCCAAGTATCGGAGGATTTCGACTATATGTGGTCGCCGCTGGGCCATGATGGTTTTGCTGATTACTATCCGGGCGATGACTATGCGGATGTGATCGGCCTGTCGGTTTTCGGCCTGCAGCAATGGGAGCGCGATGTGCTGGGGCAGGAGCAGACATTCCGCGATATTCTCACCCCGCGCTACCAGCAGGCGCTGCAATTCAGGCGGCCGATTGTGGTGGCCGAACTGGGCTATGTCGGCAGCGACGAATATGTCGAGCGCTGGAACCAGGATGTCCGCCAGGATCTGAAAGACTTTCCTGAGCTGCAGGCGGTGGTCTATTTCAATCAGCAGGAAGTTTACCCCTGGCCGGACGGCTACGGGCTGCCGGACTGGCGTTTTCCCGGCAACGCGCTTGGATCTCAAGCTGCCGAACTAAGCCGCTGACCGGGCCATAGCGGCGGATTCCCGCCGCCCGGCCCGTCCCGCGCACCAGCCAAGGCACCACGCCGGACGGCCGTTTATTCTCAGCATCTTACTTCCGGGCCGCCTCCCAAAAAGGGGGCGGCCCATCGTAACGGATGCTGGCCGATCCGCTGCAGTTTTCCAAATCTCAACATCTTGCTGCGCAAAATCTTGGTATGCGGCAGCGGATTTTGCTAAGTACCGGTATCATGATGCCGGAACGGAGTGACACAACTGCCGCCGGGTCATGCTGGGTATACAGGCAGGAGACAGTGAATGTTATGTCAATTCGCACGCGCAGTTTGCGTGCCGGTTCTGGCGTTTGCGGCTATTGGAGTATTTGCCGCTGAAGCCAGCGCCTCCTCTTCGACAAAAGCTGCGGCGCAATCCTACGGAAAACTGAACCTTTTGCGCGGCGCGGAAACCCGCCGCCCGGTCCGGCTGAGCGGCCCCGCTTCGCTTGGCAACGGCAGCTACATCTGCTCGCCTGCGGGCTTTGGCAAACGCTCGCGCTGCTACAAGAACTGACACAGGCGGCACCTGCTGCGGGCTTTCGCAGATAGCGCCAGCCGATTGAGGCAGAGCAAGAATGATCAGGTTGTTACTGGCGGCCTGCGCCCTGATGGCGCTGGCACAGACAGGACAGGCGCAGCGCGCCGGTGTTGGCGCCTGGGAAAACCCCAGCTACACGATGCTCGGCTGGATCGAGGATCAGCCGGGGCTCGGCTGGTACTACGACTGGCGCACCGACCAGATCGAACACAAAGGACCGCTGCGCCGTTCAGTGGAATTTGTGCCGATGATCCACAGCGCCGGCAATATCGATGATCCAATTGTTTCCAGCCGCCCGGTGCATGCCCTGCTTGGTTTCAACGAACCCGACGGCAACGGCGGCGGCCATCAGGCCGGCATGAGTGTGGCCGAGGCCATAGCACTGTGGCCCAGGCTTGAAGCGCGCGGTCTGCGCTTGGGCAGCCCGGCGGTGACGCGGGACAACACCCTGGGGGCCGGATCCTGGCAACGGCGCTTCATGGCCGAGGCAGAGCGGCGCGGGCTGCGCGTCGACTTCATGGCGGTGCATTATTATACAACCGACGGGGATACGGACCATTTCCGCGACTGGCTGATCGCGGTTCACCGGGAATACAAGCGGCCCGTCTGGGTGACCGAGTTTGCCTATATAGACTGGGATCGTCCCGGCCGGGCCACACACCGGGACAACGCCCGCTTCATCCAGGCCGCGATCCCAATGCTGGAGAGACTGCCGTTTGTCGAGCGCTATGCCTGGTTTTCGGCAAACCCCTACCCCTGGAACGGCCGCACACCGCGGATCAACCTGGTAACGGACGGGCTGAACCCGACCCCCGCGGGCACGGCCTTCAGCCGCGCCGTGGCTGCCGCAGCGTCCTACCGCTCTGCCGGTCTTGACCGCTAAGCAGCGGCTTTCGAAACTTTCCGGCCTGTCCCGGCACGCAGGGCCTGCCCGCCGCTGCTCCAACCGGCTGCCTGGCGGGCTGCGTTGGAAAAAACCGTGGAACAACGCAGGCTTCGCCCTATTTGTTAGCAGTGTAAGCAGCGGTGGGGGTATCGTTATGGGATTTCGGTTTGGTATTGCTTCTGTGCTGGCGGCTGTGTTTCTGATGCCTGCCGGCGCGGATCCGGCCAGGGCAGATTTCCAGTTCGGTTCACATGTCCCCAAGGACGCCACAACGCCGGAACCGGCGGATCTGTACCGCATGTTCGCCGGGCAGACCGAGGACTGGGGCAGCGGCTCCTATGCCTATTGGGCCCCGGACGGTACTTTCTGGGCGGTCAACGAAGCCGATCAAAGCGTCGGCCGCGGCCGCTGGCATGTCACCACCCTAAGCCGCATGTGTTATGAAGGCACCTGGGCCTGGCGCCAGGACTTCGGGATCGAAACCCGCCGCGCCCGCAACTGTTCCTTCTACCGCCGGGATGCCGCCGGCGAGATGTGGTCCACAACCGGAAGCATGGCTGACCCCTGGTTTCCGTTCTCCGGGGCAAGCCTGAGCGCAGGCAACACGGTCGCCGCAAGATATTCTGCATTACTGGCAACGCTCGGCATTTCGGAACTGCGGCTCCTTGATTAACCAGAAGCAATCCTTAGCTGTTCGCCAACCCTGCTAGGGTCGTTTCAATTCCGGCCGCTTTCGCTTAGATCCAAATGCCCATCCGCGCCATTTGGAATGTTTTGTCTTGTATTGCGCACGACTTTGGCGATGTCTGTTGTAGGCGTCAGCCGGAATCAAGCGTCCAAGGCAACCCGAAGGTTTGCAATGCCGGTATAGGCGTTAGCCCATCCGATGCCTGGAAAGGTCTGTTTCCTGCAGGATGCTGGACAAAGCACCTTACCGCGCGCCCCGTTCACCAGTCGGCAGACCTTTTAAGCAAAAAGCCCCGGACGCAGTGCCGGGGCTTTGAAATCTTCGGGCTGCGCCGGTCAGCGGCGGCGGTCGCGGCGCGAGGACATCGGCTGGAACGCCACGCCCACATGCGCCTCGCAGTAGGGTTTGCCCTGCTGCGAGGGCAGGCCGCAGAACCAGAAGTCCTCGGTTGCCGGATCGCCGACCGGCCATTTGCAGGTGCGCTCGGTCAGTTCCATCAGGCTCAGCTTCTTGGCCTTCTTCTCGATCTCGTTGACCTTGGCCAGCGCCTCGGGGCTGATTTCATTGGCCGAAGGCTGCGGCGGCAGCGGCTGGCCGGCCGGGATGATCTGACGGCGGGCAGGCGTTGCGGGCTTGGCGTCTGCCACGGGCTGGGCCGCGGCCGGGCGGGCCGGTTCGGTCTTGGGCTGCGGCTTGGGCTTGGCTGCGGCTGCGGCAGGTTTCGGCGCGGCGGTCGCGGGGGCGGCGGCCGGCTTTTCCTTCGGCTCAGCCGCCTTGGATCCGCCGCTGTTGCGGTTGGACAGGCCGAGCCGGTGCACCTTGCCGATCACGGCGTTGCGGGTGACGCCGCCCAGTTCCTTGGCGATCTGGCTGGCCGACTGGCCCTCGCCCCACATTTTCTTGAGCAGTTCGACGCGCTCGTCTGTCCAGGACATCTGTTGCCTTTCCAAGCTAATAGCGGCCCCAGGGGTTCTGCGGCCGCCATCATATTCCGTGTGATCCCCTATTCTAATCACTGCGGGCGGAGTTACAAGGCATCTTGCGCCTATTGCCCCAGCCGTTATGCAGTCAGGCAAGCGAAACGCGGGGGGCAGCATGGCAGAGCAGGGCTATCAGGTGGAACTGGGCACGCGCCGGTTCGGGCGGGTGAACTGGCTGGGGCTCAGGGCGCTGGCCTGGCGCGAGGTGAAGCGGTTCCTGGCGGTCTGGACCCAGACCTTGCTGGCGCCGCTTGTGACCG
This sequence comes from Leisingera sp. S132, assembly GCF_025144465.1. Lineage (NCBI taxonomy): Bacteria > Pseudomonadati > Pseudomonadota > Alphaproteobacteria > Rhodobacterales > Roseobacteraceae > Leisingera > Leisingera sp. S132. The sequence continues at coordinate 2,447,742 of NZ_CP083553.1, read as the reverse complement.
CGGCGCTGTTCCTGATGATCTTCAACATCGCCATCGGCCCCAAGCGCGGCGATGTGATGGGGGTGCCGTTCCTGACCTTCCTGGCGCCGGGCATCATGATGATGACGGTGATCCAGAATGCTTTTGCAAATACCTCATCCTCCATCGTTATTGCCAAGGTGCAGGGCAATATCGTCGACACGCTGATGCCGCCCCTGTCGGGGCTGGAGATCCTGCTGGGCTATCTGGCCGGCGCGGTGGCGCGCGGCACGCTGGTGGCGCTGGGCATCGGGCTGGGGCTGATGGCGGTCTTGCAGATCGTGCCTGCGCACCCGCTGGTGGCGCTGGTTTTCATCGTGCTGGGGGCGGCCTTCCTGGGCGGTCTGGGCATCGTCGCCGGCGTGTTCGCCGACAAGTTCGACCAGATGGCAGCGATCACGAATTTCATCGTGACGCCTTTGGCTTTCCTGTCTGGCACGTTTTATTCGGTGGAGGCGCTGCCGCCGGTTCTGAAAGTGATCTCGCATCTGAACCCGGTGTTCTACCTGATCGACGGGGTGCGATTCGGGGTGATCGGCACCTCCGACAGCCCGCCCTTGCTGGGGCTGATGGTCTGCGGCAGCGCCACCTTTGCCGTCTGCCTGCTGGCCTGGGTGATGCTGCGCACAGGCTACCGCCTGAAACCCTGACGCCTTCATTCCGCGGGCAGGGGATCCTCTGCAGGCGGAGGTGCCGCCTTCTTGCGCCCCAGCCGCGGATGCAGCTTGCCCGCCAGCAGCGCCGCAAAGGCCGCCGCCGCACCGCCAGCCGCAAAGATCCCGGCCAGCGGCGACACCATCAGCACCAGCCAGGCGGCCCCGGGCGTCAGGATGCCGGAGATGTCCCGGTAACTGGAATAGACCGCCGACATCTCCGTCCGCTCGGAAGGTTTCACTGCCATCAGGAAGGGCAGCCCGCCGCAGATGTCCAGCAGGATCAGCGCCGCGGACCCTGCCATCAGCAGACCCACCGATACCGCGGGCCAGCCCTGCAGCGCCGCCGCCGCGCTGAAACAGGCCGCGACGGTCAGAAACCCCGTGCGCACCGCCCTCCGGATCGAATGCCGCTGCACCCAGCGCTGCAGCAGCGGCGCGCCGAACAGGCAGGCGTTGGTCACGGACAAGAGGATGCCGCCCAGTTCCTGTCCAAGCCCCTTTTCGATGGCGAAGATCGGCAGGTAGACCACATAGATCCACCAGCCGGCCGAGCGGATCACCGCAAACAGGAAGCCGGTGATCAGCCGCGGCTGCTCCAGAAAGCGCGGCAGGTATGTCAGCGGGCTGGAGGCCGTGCCGCGGGCGCGGGCGATCTGCTTGCCGTTGCCCATCCGCATCCACCAGAAGGCGGCAAGCATCATGAGCGCCGCCGCGGCAGAGATCAGGAACGGGGCAGGCGGCCACCAGTCCAGCAGCAGCACGCCGGCCATCGGCCCGGCGGTCCAGCCAAGCGCCGAGTAGAACATCCGCGAGGTCTCGCATTTGCCCAGCTCAACCCGGGAAATGTAGTCCAGCACATAGGCGTTGAAACAGATGAAGGTGGTGACAGCGGCCACGGTGTTGAGCGCCAGCGCCATCAGCACCGAAGCCGGGCTGCCCTCGATCGCCAGCGCGGCCGAAGCCACGAACATCGCCGCGCCCAGGGAGTAGGCCCAGCGGCGCGGCACCAGCCGCACCAGCGCGGGGACCATCAGCCCGGCCAGCAGCGACAGGATACCCACCGCGAAATATGAGGCCGAGACCAGCCCGGCATCTCCCAGCGCCCGGTACATGATCAGCGGAAACACCGAGATCAGCGTGCCGCGCACCACTGCCTCCAGCCCCGCCAGGATGCCGAAGTCCCGGACCGAGGGCACCGGCGCGTGGCGCAGCCATTCCGGGATTCGCCGCTCGTGCATGGTCGCGCTCCTGTCCTGCTGGGGTCAGGGTGGCGCGGCCGGCAGGCGGAAAATGCCTGTTTTCGACCTCAGCGTCGCCGCCGGGCCAGTGGCGTGAAAAATCTTTTTTGCGAGGGGCGGACCGGGCGCGGTTTATTTTGCGCCCGCTGCCGCGCGGCCCGCAGGCGGCCGGACCCGGCCTTCGCGCCAGGCCAGAACAGCAGCGCCCGCCAGGATGATGCAGGCGCCGAGGAAGGAAATGGCATCCGGCACCACGCCAAAACCGAGGAAATCGTACAGCGCGGCAAAGACCAGCGTGGCATAGCTGAATGGCGCCACAAAGGAGGCATCGGCCCGCGCCATGCCGTTGATGAAACAGGCCTGCGCGCAGGCCATCAAGAGTCCCAGCGCCGCAAGCGCTGCCCATTGCGCCGGGCTCGGCATCTGCCAGACCGGCAGCACCGCGCCGCTGGCAATCAGCATGCCCAGAAGGTTGTTGAACCACAGCACCTGCAGCGGCCCCTCACGGCCTGCGAGTTTCTTGATGAAAATCAGCTCCAGCCCCATCACAGCCGCCGCGCCCAGGGCCAGCAGCGCCGCCGGCTGGAAGCTGGCGGGCGTCGGCCTGAGCAGGATCATCGCGCCCACCATCGCAATCAGCGCCGCGCCCCAGCGCCAGGGTCCGACGCGTTCGCCGAGGAGCGGGATCGCCAGCAGCATGCCAAAGACCGGGTTCAGGAAGGTGATCGCGGTGGCATCGGCCAGCGGGATATAGGCCACCGAGGCAAACATCAGCGTGACCCCGGCCCAGCCAAAAGAGGTGCGCCCGATGTGATAGCCCCAATGCGGGCGGATAAAGCGCGGGCGCAGGATCAGCACAGCGGTTGAAATTGCGATGAAGGCAAACAGAAAGCGCCCGTGGCTGATCTGCAGCGGATGCAGCGGCGCGCCCAGCACATCTGTCCCCAATGACTTGGCCAGCAGTGTGGTGCCCGCAATGAAGGTGGTGGCCGCCAGGATCAGGGCGGCGGCCAGGGCCGGGTTCTGCGGAGTGTTGCGCGTCATGGCACCAGCGGTGCGGCAAGCCGCCGCGGGATGCAAGGGGAAAGGCTTCGGCAGAAGCCGGAACTTTCCTCGCGGGCAGGGGCGCTGCCCCGCAGGTTTGGAGAAGAAGGGGCGCTGCCCCTCTTGGCCTTTGGCCAATTCACCCCGGAGTATTTCTCCAAAGGTGAAAGGGGCGGGCTGCGGGCGGCGGCAAATTGGCGGGACGGGTTGCACAAAAGGGGTTTTCTTTCATCAAAACCTCCACTATGGAACCTCCTCATGATCAAACGCGCCTACACCCCCATCTCGCGACGCCGACGCCGCCTGGCGTAACCGGCCCTTGATCCCCTGTGCCTGCCGTGCAGCACATCCTCCATTTGAAATCCATTGATCCACCGTTGACCCAAGGCCAGGCTTCCGTCACAGCTTTGGCTTCCACCTTTGAAAAGGATGATCCCGATGATCCCGTCCGTTCTGCCGACCTACAACCGTGCCCCGCTTGAGTTCGTCAAAGGCGAAGGCGCCTGGCTGACCACGGCGGACGGGCGCCGATTCCTGGATCTGGGCTCCGGCATCGCGGTGAACGCGCTGGGCCATGCCCATCCTGCGCTGGTGGAGGCGCTGACTTCTCAGGCGCAGAACCTGTGGCATGTCTCCAACCTCTACCACATCCCGCAGCAGCAGGCGCTGGCCGACAGGCTGGTGGAGCATACCTTTGCCGATACCGTGTTCTTCACCAATTCCGGCACCGAGGCCTGCGAGCTGGCGGTGAAGATGGCGCGCAAGTTTTTCTACGACAAGGGCCAGCCGGAGCGGGTAGAGATCATCACCTTCGACGGCTCTTTCCATGGCCGGTCGTCTGCGGGTATCGCTGCCGCGGGCTCCGAGAAGATGGTCAAGGGCTTTGGCCCGCTTCTGCCCGGTTTCGTGCATCTGACCTTCGGCGACCTGGACGGCGTCACCGACGCTATCTCAGAGAAGACCGCCGCCATCATGATCGAGCCGGTGCAGGGCGAGGGCGGCATCCGCCCGGTCCCGGATGCAGAACTGAAGGCGCTGCGCCAGATCTGCGACGACAACGGCCTGCTGCTGATCCTCGACGAGGTGCAATGCGGGGTGGGGCGGACAGGCAAGCTGTTTGCCCATGAATGGGCAGGCATCACCCCGGATATCATGATGGTGGCCAAAGGCATCGGCGGCGGCTTCCCGCTGGGCGCGGTGCTGGCCACAGAGGAGGCCGCCAGCGGCATGACCGCGGGCACCCATGGCTCCACCTACGGCGGCAACCCGCTGGGCTGCGCTGTGGGCTGCGCGGTGATGGATCACGTCGCTGATCCGGATTTCCTGGCAGAGGTGAACCGCAAGGCAGGCCTCTTGCGGCAGAAGCTGGAGGGGCTGGTTGCCGATCACCCCGAAGTGTTTGAGGAAGTGCGCGGCTCCGGCCTGATGCTGGGCCTCAAGTGCACGGCGGCGAACATTGATGTGGTCAACGCAGGCTACGCCAACGAACTGATCACCGTCCCGGCAGCGGATAACGTGATCCGCCTTCTGCCGCCGCTGACCCTGACGGATGAGGACATCGCCGAGGCTGTCAGCCGCCTGGATGCGGTGGCAACAACCGTGCGCATCGGAAATTCCTGACCTTCATCTTTGCAGAAATACTCCCGGGAGTCCGGGGGCAGGCAGCCCCCGGCCTTCGCCAGCCAAGAGCGATACAGACATGAACCATTTCCTCGACATCCACAAAACCAGCCCCGCCGACCTGCGCGCCATCATCGACCAGGCCAAGGCCACCAAGCAGGCGCGCCTCGGCCGCCCCAAGGCGGCACTGGATGATGAATTGCCGCTGAAGGACCGGATGGTGGCGCTGATCTTTGAAAAACCCTCGACCCGGACCCGGGTGTCGTTCGACGTCGGCGTGCGCCAGATGGGCGGCCAGACCATGGTTCTGTCGGGCAAGGACATGCAATTGGGCCATGGCGAGACCATCGCCGACACCGCCCGCGTCCTCAGCCGTTATGTGGACATGATTATGATCCGCACCTTTGACGAAACCGTGCTGACCGAGATGGCGGAATATTCCGACGTGCCGGTGATCAACGGACTGACCGACCGCACCCACCCCTGCCAGATCATGGCTGATGTGCAGACCTACGAGGAGCACCGCGGCTCCATCAAGGGCAAGAAGGTCGTGTGGTGCGGCGACGGCAACAATGTCTGCGCCTCTTTCATCCACGCGGCCGGCCAGTTCGGCTTTGACCTGACCTTCACCGGCCCCTCGCAGCTGGACCCGGAGGAGGAATTCATGGGGCTGGCGCGCAAGGCGGGCTCCAAGATCGTGGTTGAGCGCGACGCGGTGAAGGCGGTGGAGGGGGCTGACCTGGTGGTCGCTGACACTTGGGTGTCGATGCACGACAGCCAGTCCTCCAAGGAGCGCCGCCACAACATGCTGCGGCCCTACCAGGTGAACGACGCGCTGATGGCGCATGCCAAACCGGATGCGCTGTTCATGCATTGCCTGCCCGCCCACCGCGAGGAAGAGGTGACAAGCGCCGTGATGGACGGGCCGCAGTCGGTGATCTTTGACGAGGCCGAGAATCGCCTGCACGCGCAGAAAGCCATCATGCGCTGGTGCCTGGGCGGCTGAGGCTGAGGCCATGAAACTGAACTTGCTGATGCGCGGGCTGTCCGGCGAATACGCCGTGTCACGGCTCGCACCCGGTGCCGCTGTTCCCCCATGGGTCAGCGGCCCGGGGCTGGTGAATGTGACCCATGCCGAAGATGAAATCTCGATTGTCTGCCTGGCAGAACGGGTGCCGGAGGACTGCGAAAGCTCCGCAGGCTGGGCGGCGTTTCAGGTCTCTGATCTTTTTGATTTCGACGCGCCCGGCGTTGTGCTGGCTGCGGTGCGTCCGGTTTCGGAGGCTGGTCTGGGTGTCTTTGCCATTTCCACCTTCTACCGGGACTATCTGCTGGTGCGGCAAACAGAACTGGCGGCAGCAGTGAAGGCCTGGCAGGTTGCCGGGCATCAGGTGGAAGTCTGAATTCAGGCCGCTGAGTTTCGCCTGCCGGCCGCGAAGGGCTCCCGCCTGCAGCGGACCATTCAATAGAATGATCCTTGCCAGTTGGGCGTGGCGCCGGGCCTTTGGCCCGGCGCTTGGCGTTTGGCGCGGGCGACCCGTTTTGCGGTTGAACGGATGCACGGATTGCACTGGCCTCCGGCGCAGGGTTCTGCCAGTCTCGCACCTGTATTCAAGAAAGAGGCGGTTTCCATGGATCAGAGCACAGCGTTGCTGATTGTCGACATGCAGCAGGAGATGGCCAACGTGACCGCCTCTGGCCGCCCGCAGGCCAACCCGGCGGCGGAGGAAAAGGTGGCAGAGCTGGCCGCAGCCTTCCGCACAGCGGATCTGCCGGTGGTGCATGTGATGCATGACGACCCGCGCCCCGAAAGCAAGTTCCGCCGCGACCTGCCCAGCGGCCGGCCCTTGCCCTGCGCGGTGCCGCAGGACGGCGAGGCGGTGTTCTGGAAAACCGGCTCCTCCGGGTTCTGCGGCACCGGGCTGGAGAGCCATCTGCGGGATGCAGGCATCACCCGTTTGGTGATCGTGGGCGGTGTGGCGGCCTTCTGCGTCAACTCCACCGCGCGGTCTGCCGCAAATCTCGGGTTTGTGATCGAGGTGGTTGAGGATGCGCTCATCGCCTTTGACATGCCCGCGCGCAAGGGTGGCATGCTGGATGCCAGGATTGTTCTGGAGATTACGCTGTCGGCCCTGCACGCAGGGTTTGGCAAGGTGGTGGAATCCAAGGATGTGCTGGCGGAACTGCCGGTGGTTGCGTCGGTATAGGCGCCGTCCGGCGTCCGAAGGCTGAGGCGGCTTCTCAACATTTTGTGTGCCCCTTGTGCTAGGGCTGGTTTGCCGCCAGCATTGCCCCGTCAATCACGGGGAGGAAGACCATGGCGGACACATCACCCAAACTGCAGGCGCTGATCGTAGGGGCCGGGGCCGGCCTGTCAGCGTCCTTTGCCCGGCAGCTCTCCGCTGCGGGCTATGCGGTGCATCTGGCCGCCCGCAACACGGACAAGCTGGAAACGCTGGCGGCGGAAACCGGGGCTGCACTGCATATGCTTGACGGCACCGATGCCAAAGGAACCTCCGCACTGATTGACGGTTTGCCCGGGGATCTGCGGGTGGCCTGCTATAACCCCTCGGCCCGGTTGCGCGGGCCTGTTGCGGAATTGGACCCGGAAGCGGTCCGGCAGGCGGTGGAGGTCACCGCCTTTGGCGCCTTTGTGCTGGGGCAGGCGGCGGCCAAACGGATGCTGGCGCAGCCGATGGAAAACGGGCGGCGCGGCACCATCCTGTTCACCGGCGCCTCGGCAGGCGTAAAGGGTTTTGCCCAGTCCGCGCCCTTTGCCATGGGCAAGTTCGCGCAGCGCGGCCTGGCGCAGTCGATGGCGCGGGAGCTGCACCCCAAGGGCATCCATGTCGCCTGGGTCAATATCGACGGCGGCATCCGGAATGCGTCGCGGCCTGAGCGGGTGGAGTCCGCGGACAATCCCGACAGCATGCTGGACCCGGATGCTATCGCGCAGGAGTACATGCATCTGATCAGCCAGCACCGTTCCGCCTGGAGCGACGAACTGGTGCTGCGGCCCTGGGTGGAGCGGTTCTAGGATCTTGCCGGACAAGCAAAGAAAAACCCCCGCAGCCAGGCGGCGCGGGGGGGCTTAGTTCGATAATGCTCAGGCTCAGCCGACAAAAGTGCTGAGCAGCAGGTAGATCACGGCGGACAGCAGCGCTGCGGCCGGGACGGTGATCACCCAGGCGGCGACGATGGTCATGAAGTGGCTGCGGCGCACCAGCTTGCGGCGGCGGCGTTCCTCCGGAGCGATGCGTTTCTCCGGGGGGCGGCCTGCGGCGGTCTTTTTCAGGCGGCGCTCCATGTGCCATTCGCGGAAGAAACCGACGCCGAACACCGCGCCCACCGCGATATGGGTGGAGGACACCGGCAGGCCCAGCCAGCTGGCCACGATCACGGTGATGGCGGCGGACAGCGACACGCAGTAAGCGCGCATCGGGTTCAGCTTGGTGATCTGGCTGCCGACCATGCGGATCAGCTTGGGGCCGAACAGGAACAGCCCAAAGGAGATGCCGAAGGCGCCGATCACCATCACCCAGGTCGGAATGGCCACCTTGGCGGCGAAGTCGCCAAACTCGGTCGCATGCACGATGGCGGCCAGCGGGCCAACCGCGTTGGCGACGTCATTGGCGCCGTGGGCAAAGGACAGCAGGCCCGCGGAAATCACCAGCGGCAGGCCGAACAGCGCCTTCAGCGACTTGTTGCGGTTCTCCATGCCCTCGGACTGGCGCTTGATCAGCGGCGCGGTGATCACATAGGAGACCGCCCCGACGCCGGCACCGATCAGCAGCGCGGTCTGCAGGTCGATCTTGACGATCTTTTTCAGGCCTTTGAGGGCCAGGTATGCGCCAAAGGCCCCCGCCATGATGGCGACCAGCACCGGCACCCAGCGGCGGGCTGCGGCGATCTTGTCGTCCTGATAGATGATCTTGGCCTTGATGAAGGCCAGGAACAGCGCGGCGATGATGCCGCCCAGCACTGGCGAAATGACCCAGCTGGCGGCGATCTTGCCCATGGTGGGCCAGTTCACCGCGGCGGTGCCTGCGGCGGCCACACCGGCGCCCAGCACGCCGCCCACAACCGAGTGGGTGGTGGAGACAGGCGCGCCGACCCAGGTCGCCAGGTTCACCCACAGCGCCGAGGAGATCAGCGCCGCCATCATCGCCCAGATGAAGATGCTGCTGCTGCTGACTGCGGTGGGGTCGATGATGCCCTTGGAGATGGTCGAGACCACATCGCCGCCTGCCAGCAGGGCGCCTGCGCTTTCACAAATGGCGGCAATCACGATGGCGCCGCCCATGGTCAGCGCATTTGCGCCCACCGCCGGCCCCATGTTGTTGGCGACGTCATTGGCGCCGATGTTGATTGCCATATAGGCGCCGAACGCAGCGGCGGCGATCACCACCATGCTCATCGCCGAGCCGCCGAAGAACACGCCGGCCGCAAGGCCTGCCAGCACGATGAAGGCCAGGGCGATGCCCGGCGCAACCAGCGGGCGGGAGGCATAGCTGGTAGCCAGCTCCAGCTGGGAGATCCTGTTCAGATCCTTATCCAGCGTGTTCCATTGCGGGCGCTGATCTTCGTGGCTCATCATCGCATTCCTGATTCCGGGGTCTGGGCACGCGCCTACCCCCGCTCAGGAAACGGTTCAAGCTTCTGACATGAAAATGTCACATAACTTTTACAAACGGTGCAGAATGTCCCGCAATTCCGCCTCATCGACCAGCCCGGCGGCTTTTGCCGGCGTCATCCACTGCCGCGTGCGTTCCGCGGACTCCGGGTAATCATCTTCCAGCTGCTCAACCTCAACCTCGAAGATCAGCGTCGTCACCGGCTCCTCGGTGCCGTTGTCGTGGCGCTTGGTGAAGTGGTATTCGCCGATCGGCTCCGGCGTGATGCTGGCCGGTTTCACGCCAGCTTCCTCCCAGGCTTCCTGCAGCGCCGATTCCGGGCCGTCCTTGCCTTCGACCGGCCAGCCCTTGGGCAGGATCCAGCGCCCGGTGCCGCGGCTGGTGATCATCAGCACCTCCTTGCCGTCTGCGCCGGTGCGGCAGCACAGGGCGGCAACCTGCACGCGGGCAGGGCGCTGCAGCATCGGTTTGATGATCTCGTTCCAGGCGCGGGTCAGCGGGCTTGTCATGGGTGCTCAGCCTTTGTTGTTGGGGAAGTTCCCGTGTTTATGTGTGCAATTGTGGGAATCTACGCCTGATTTTCCGGGGGTGCAAGGCGATCTGCCGGTTTGCCTGCATCTGGCCGGAGGCCGCAGGCGGGGGCTCCCGCCCGCGGATCCGCGCATCACAGATGCACGGCCAGCCGTTGGTCCGGGCAGCGCGGCTGCGCCGCGCTGTGCGCCAGGCTGCGTAATGCGGCGCTACTTGCGCCGTTTCGCCCTGAGCGTGGGGTCTTCCTGGGTCGGGTCCTCGGGCCAGGGGTGTTTGGGGTACTGGGCGCGCATGTCCTTCCGCACGTCGGCATAGGAGCCGGCCCAGAAGCCCGGCAGGTCGCGGGTGATCTGGATCGGGCGCTGGGCCGGCGACAAGAGCGACACTTTCAATGGCACCCCGCCCACGGACGGATGCCGGGTGACCCCGAACATCTCCTGCAGCCGGACCGAAATTTCCGGGATCTCGCCGTCATAGCTGATCGGGATCTTGCGCCCCAGCGGCGTGAGGAAACTGCCCGGCGCCTCGCGGTCCAGCAGCTGCGTCTGCTCCCAGCTGAGTGCGGCCTGCAAAGCGGGCAGCAGATCAAAGCGTTTCCAGTCCTCCGCCGATTTGACCCCGCCCAGCATCGGCAGCAGCCAGTCCTCCAGCGTCTCGGTCAGACCGGGCAGGGAAAAGTCCGGCAAGTCATGGCCTTCCGCCCTGACCAGTTCCACCCGCGCCGCCAGCCGCGCGGCAGCCCCGGTGAGCCGCAGGCCCAGATCGCGCACCCCGTCGAGCATTGCCCGCGCCACCGCCTCCGGCGGCACGTCCTTCCAGATCCGGTCGTCCAGCACCAGAGAACCAAAGCGCTCCTGCTGGCGTGCCGCCACCCGCCTGTCGCGCTTGGACCACTCGCAACTGTCCTCCCAGGCAATCTGATCTGCAAACAGCTCGCGGATGTCTCCTTGGGCGATCTGCGCCGCCATCCGTATCTTTGCCTCGCGCGGGTTGCCGTCGGTATCCAGCGCCACGATGAACGGCGCCCCCGCCAGCGTGTCGCCGCCATCCAGAATGGCGCCCTTGCCGCCGGACAGCACGAACCGAGGATTATCGCCCTTGCGGCGCTGGCCGGTGCGGTCGGGATAGGCCAGCGCGGCCATCATCGCCGCGGACAGCCCGGCATCGCGGCGGCCTGCCTGTTTCTCCAGCCGCCGCGCCTCGCTCTTGATGCGCTCCACGACAGGGCGGTTCAGCTGGTAGGAGTGATTGCGCGCAAACCCTTTTGGGTCTTTTAGCGCCTTCAGCCGCAGAGAGAGGTCCGCAGGCGCGCCGCGCAGCGGGTCGCGTTCACCCAAAAGCGCTGCCAAGGGCGCAGCGGCAGGTCCGGCCTGCAGCAGCATATGGCCAAGCCGGGGATGCAAGGGCAGGGCGGCCAGCGCCTTGCCATGCTCGGTGATCCGCCCCTGCGCATCCAGCGCGCCAAGCATCCGCAGCAGCGCCTGCGCCTCCGCCATCGCGCCCGCAGGCGGCTGGGTCAGGAACATCAGATCGTCCGGCGCGGCGCCCCACAGCGCCAGTTCCAGCGCCAGCGCAGTCAGGTCGGCGCTTTCGATCTCGGCGGGCGGAAAGGCCATCAGCGCGCCTTCCTCGCCCTTGGTCCACAGCCGGTAGCAGATGCCCTCCGCCACCCGGCCCGCACGGCCCTGGCGCTGGGTCGCCTCGGCGCGGGTTACCTTTTCCGTCACCAGCCGCGACATGCCGGAGCCGGGGTCAAAGCGCGCGCGGCGCGCCTGGCCCATGTCGACCACCACGCGGATGTCCTGAATGGTCAAAGAGGTCTCGGCGATCGAGGTCGCCAGCACCACCTTGCGCCCCTGCGCCTCGGGCTGGATCGCCGCGCGCTGCTCGGCAAAGGGCAGGGCGCCGAACAAGGGGCGGATATGGCAATGGCCGGGCAGGCGATTTTCCAGTGCGGCCGCCGCGCGGCGGATTTCGCCCTCGCCGGGCAGGAACACCAGGATGCCGCCGCCATTGCCGGGTCCGGCAGCGCGGGTTTCCTTCTCTGCCTGCACCACGAGATCCGCCAGCGCATCCGCGCGGCGTCCTTGCGCGGGCAGCGGGCGCTCCAGCCAGCGGGTCTCCACCGGATAGCTGCGGCCCTCGGAGGTGACCATCGGCGCGTCCATCAGCGCCGCGACCGGCCCGGCATCCAATGTCGCGGACATCGCCAGCAGGAGCAGGTCCTCGCGCAGTGCACCCGCCACCTCCAGACACAAGGCAAGCCCCAGATCGGCGTTCAGGGAGCGTTCGTGAAACTCGTCAAAGATCACCGCGCCGACGCCGGGCAGGTCCGGATCGGACTGCAGCATCCGGGTCAGGATGCCCTCGGTCACCACCTCGATCCGCGTCGCCCTGGAGACCTTGGCATCGCCGCGCACCCGGTAACCGACGGTCTGGCCGGGTTTCTCGCCCAGCGTCTCTGCCATCCGCTCGGCGGCGGCGCGCGCGGCCAGGCGGCGCGGTTCCAGCATCACGATGCGGCCCCGGATAAGCCCGGCCTCCAGCATCGCCAGCGGCACCCGTGTGGTCTTGCCCGCGCCGGGCGGCGCCTGCAGCACGGCACGGCCGCGGGCGCGCAGGGCGTCCAGCAGGTCGGGGAGGGCGTCTTCGATCGGCAATCTGGTCATCTCAGCCTTATCGCCAAAGGCGCGGGAGAGGTCCAGCGGCCTTGCAGCGCCCGGCAATGCGCAAACCGATCCAACCGCGGCGGATTTGCCGCCTTTCCTGCGGCCTGCGCTGATGTAGGGTGCGCGCCAGACGGCAGGGGCTGGACTTTGCGGCGCGGCTTGCGCCAAGGTCCCGCCCATCAAGACGGGAAGACGCGCATGGACACCGATGAACTGACACAGAAGATCCTCGACGGCGACCGCCGGGCGCTGGCCCGCGCCATCACCCTGGTGGAAAGCGGCCGCGAGGATCACCGCGCCAAGGCGCAGGAGCTGCTGTCGGAACTGGCCAAGCACAAGCGCCAGTCGCTGCGCATCGGCTTGTCGGGCACACCGGGGGTGGGCAAATCCACCTTCATCGAAAGCTTCGGCATGATGCTGACCGGCCTCGGCCTGCGGGTGGCGGTGCTGGCGGTCGACCCCAGCTCGGCCCGCTCCGGCGGGTCGATCCTGGGCGACAAGACCCGGATGGAACGGCTCAGCCGCGAGAAGAACGCCTTCATCCGCCCGTCCCCCAGCCAGAGCCATCTGGGCGGCGTCGCCCGCCGCTCCCGAGAGGCGGTGGCCCTTTGCGAGGCGGCGGGGTTCGACGTGGTGCTGATCGAAACCGTTGGCGTCGGCCAGTCGGAAACCGTGGTGGCGGAAATGTCCGATCTGTTCCTGCTGCTGCTGGCACCCGCGGGCGGGGATGAGCTGCAGGGGGTGAAGCGCGGCATCATGGAAATGGCCGACCTGATCCTCGTGAACAAGGCCGATGGCCCGCTGAAACCCGTCGCCACCCGCACCTGTGCGGATTACGTCGGCGCGCTGCGCCTCTTACGCAAGCGGCCGCAGGACCCCGAGGGCTTCCCCAAGGCGCTGATGGTCTCCGCGGTGGAGGAGCACGGGCTGGACAAGGCATGGGAAGAAATGCAAGCGCTGACCGCTTGGCGCCGCGAAAACAGCCATTGGGACCACCGCCGCGCCGAACAAGCCTGCTACTGGTTCGACCAGGAAGTGCGCCAGGCGCTGCTGGCGCGGCTGGAAACACCGGACGCCAAGGCGCAGATGGCAGAATTGGCGGGAACAGTCGCCGCGGGCGGCAAAAGCCCGGGCGAGGCGGCGCGGATCATGCTGAAGGCGCTGGGCGCGGCCTGAGGCGCCGCCGGCAGGGCCGCCGCGGCGGGTGGCGCAGGCCCCTTGCAGCGGGCCGTAAAAGGGTGCAGTAAGCCGGGCAAGAAAGCTGAGTTGAATCACTTGACGCTGTTGCCGGTTGAGCGTAAGAGCAGCGGACCAGTTTTCGGGCGCAGCCAATGGCCGCGCCCCTTGTGATTTGGCGCCGGACTGCCGGAGCCTCCAGAAACGAAGGATGAAGATATGTCGCGCCGTTGCGAACTGACCGGAAAAGGCCCGATGACTGGCAACAATGTCAGCCACGCCAACAACAAAACCAAGCGCCGCTTTCTGCCCAACCTGAACGACGTGACCCTGCAGTCCGAAGTTCTGGGCCGTGGCGTCAAGCTGAAGATCTCCGCAGCTGCCCTGCGCTCTGTCGACCACCGCGGCGGCCTGGACGCGTTCCTGGCCAAAGCCAAGGACGAAGAGCTGTCGGCAAACGCGCTGAAAGTGAAGAAAGAGATCGCCAAGGCACAAGCCGCCCAGGCTTGATCAACCTGGCCTGATCCCTTCACCGGATCGGATTAATAGACACCGCGCAGGGGCAACTCTGCGCGGTGTTTGCGTTTGCGCAATCTGCCGCAGAGCCGGGCCTTGCAGGCCGCGCGCCTTGGGGGCATATCTGCCTGTGATGATACCCGCCTTGCGCATATTCCTTGGCCTGTTCCTGGCCCTGACTGTTGCCCTGACGGCGCACAGCGCCGCTGCGCGGCAGGGGGAAGGTAACGCTGCGGGCCAGATGGTGATCTGCACCGGCACCGGCCCGGTCACCGTCTATGTGGACAGCGACGGCCAGCCGGCCAAGCCGCCGCACAATTGCCCCGACTGCGTGATGCATGTGCTGGACGCCGTGGCGCAGCCTGCGGGGCTGGTGCTGCCGGTTGCAGCCTGCAGCGAGATCGCCGCAGGGCAGGTGGCTGCGCTGGCTTCTGTGCTGCATCGTCTGCGTGCAACCGCCCGCGCACCGCCGGCCGCTGCCTGACGGCCACCCATTACCCATCTGAAATTTGAAAACCCAACTATGAGGAGACAGAACATGTCCCTGAAGTCTGTTGTCTTTGCAGCTGCGGCTGCTGCTGCCTTTGCCACTTCTGCCTTTGCGGGCGATGCTATGATCATGGTGCACGGCCAATACGCGCGGGTGTCTTCGCCCACGGCCAAGGCCGGGGCCGCCTTCATGGAGATCATGAACAAGGGCGAGGCCGATGATCAGCTGATCGACGTGCGTTCCGACGTGGCCGCCAAGGTGCAGCTGCACACCCACAAGGAAGGCGATGACGGCGTCATGAAGATGATGCATGTGGAGGAAGGATTTGCGGTGCCCGCAGGCGCGACCCATATGCTGATGCGCGGCGGCGATCACGTGATGTTCATGGGCCTGAGCCAGCCGCTGAACCACGGTGACATGGTCAAACTCACCCTGGTGTTCGAGAAGGCCGGAGAGATCGAGGTCGAGGTGCCGGTGGATCTGGAGCGCAAGGCGGAAGGCCACGGAGACCATTCCGCCCACTCCAACTGATGCCGTGACGGGCAGGGCGGGCGCGGCGTCAGGCCGCGCTGCGGCCCTCCTTCGCGCCCAAATCCCGCCCCGTGGCGGGCTTTTTGCCGCCTGGGCTCAGCCCAGCAGTTCCGCCACCCAGGCAGGCACGATCCCGCTGGCCGGGCCAAAGCGGCGCTCTGCAAAGCGGGAGACGGTGGCGGAGGGCTCCAGGTTCAATTCCACCGTTTGGGCGCCCGCCAGATGCGCCTCGTCGACAAAGGCCGCGGCGGGGTAGACTTCACCCGAGGTGCCGATGGCGGCAAAGATGGCTGCCTCTGCCAGATGCGCATAGATCTCCTCCATGAAATACGGCATCTCGCCGAACCAGACCACATCGGGCCGCCCGGCCGGTGCCGCGCAGGCAGGGCAGGGCTGGCCGGTCTGCATTTCCATCGGCGCAGCCCAGCGGTGGCCGCAGGCAGCGCAGAGCGCACCCGCCAAAGTGCCGTGCATGTGCAGAACGTTTTGCGCGCCGCCGGCCTCATGCAGCCCGTCGACATTCTGGGTGACGATCACCACTTCGCCCGGATGCTCCTGCTGCAGCCGCGCCAGCGCCCGATGCGCAGGGTTGGGGTCTGCGCCCGCTGCCTGAACGCGCCGCGCATTGTAGAAGCCATGCACCAGGTCCGGATTGCGCGCAAAGCCTTCCGGCGTTGCCACATCCTCGATCCGGTGCTGCGCCCACAGGCCGCCCTCATCGCGGAAGGTGCCCAGCCCGCTCTCGGCGGAAATCCCGGCGCCGGTCAGGATGACGATCTTCGCGCTCTTTTCCGCAGTCCTCTTTTCCATTGCGCCTAAACCTCCTATCACTGGCTTTGCCCAAAGGAGCCCCTTGCCCATGCCTACCCGTATTCTGTTTGTCTGCCTAGGAAACATCTGCCGCTCGCCAGCGGCCGAGGGCGTGTTCCGCGCGCTCTGCCCGGAAGCCGAGACCGACAGCGCGGGCACCGCGTCCTACCACGCCGGAGAGCCGCCCTACGGCCCGATGCAGGCGGCGGTAACGGCGCGGGGGCTGGATATCTCGGACCTGCGCGCCCGGCAGTTCCGGCGCGGCGATTTCGAGAGCTTCGACCTGATCATCGCCATGGATGACGGCAACCTGGAAAACATCGAAGCCCTGCGCCCGGCAGGCAGCAGCACCCCGGTGCACCTGTTCACCGACTACGCGCCGGAGACCGGGGCGGACCATGTGCCGGATCCCTATTACACCCGCGACTTCGACGGCTGCCTGGACCTGATCGAACAGGCTGCCCAGGGCCTAAAGGCGGCGCTTTAAATCACTCCGCAATAACCCGGAAACCGCCCGCCAGGAACGGCATCTGCTGCACCGCAGGGTCGATCATATGGCTCTGCACCAGGCGGCGCACAGTCTCCGCCACATCCCGCGGCACCCGGTCGGCCCAGTCGGCAGCGGTGAACAAGGAGATCGTCCGCGACATCTCCCCGAACGGCAGCGGGAAGGCGTCGATCTGGTCGTGGAAGCGGCCCGCGCGCATGTACCCCAGCGGCGTGGTGATGGCCCAGCCGATCCGCCGCGCCACCATCGCCATCAGCGCCAGATGCGAGCCGACCTCAAACCGGTTTTCGAACTCCAGCTTCTGGCGTCCCAGCAGCCCCTCGATCTGCTGCGAGATCAGCTGCTCGCGGGCATAGCGCAGGAACGGCAGGTCCTGCAGCTGATCCGCCGCCTGCGCCGCATCCGAGACCGCGCCGCGCGGTGCCACCAGGATGAAGGGATCGCGCACCAGCGGGTATTCCACCAGCCCTTCGCGCACGCCCCCGGCAGTGGCGGCAATGGCGATATGCAGCTCCCGCGCTTCCATCGCCCGCACCACATCATGGCTGGAGGCGGTGATCATCTTGAACCGGCATTGCGTCAGGCTGTCCGCAAGAATAGTGGCCAGCCGCGGCGTCAGATCATTGTCGAAGTCATCGATCAGCCCGATCGACAGCGCCTGCAGGTGGGTCAGGTCCATCACCGTCAGCTCGCTCTGGGCCAGCCGCAACTCGCCCAGCACCGCCTCGGTCCGGGCCAGAAAACTGCGCCCGGCAGCAGTCAGCACCATCGGGCGGCGGCCATGGTCGATCAGCTCGCTGTCGAGCGCCTTCTCCAGGTTGCGCATCTGCTGGCTGACGGCCGGCTGGCTGAGCCCGGTCATCTCGGCGGCCTGCGCCACGGAACCGGTCTTGGCCAGCGCCTCAAACACTTCCAGCCCGCGTAAGGAAACGCCCTTGATCAACATATCAACTGCTCCAATACCTTAGGCCGTTCTTTGCGGTTTGGGGCTGCGCGGGTCAAGGGTGGCAATGCCGCAGTCTTTCCCCCTTGCGAAAATGCCGCAGCGCGGATGCATCAAATGAAACGGCGCTCCGGGCCGCGGTGCCGCACCCCGCGCGGATCAAGGCAGCAGACCGCCGCGCGCCGCCGTTGCACAGCGCAGCGGCCAGGCCGCAAGCCCGTCAAAAAAGGGCGCCCCGCGGGAGCGCCCTCAATCATCCTGATGCTGTGCCTCAGCCTCAGCCGCAGCTGCGTGCCGCGTGGTCGCCAAAGGCCTTGTAGCGCAGCCACAGCCGCTCGTCGCTGCGGTTGGAGGACTGGCGCACCACCTGGGCCTGATGCGGATCGGCAAACCACTTGGAGACTGTCTTGCGCTCCGATGCGGTCAGGCTGACGTTGGCAACTTTCTGAATGCAGTTGCACAAGGCAGGCGAGGCCGCAGTGCGGTCCGACTGGCGGCAGGCGCGTTCAATGGCGCCGGCCCCGGCGTCTGCAGGTGCCAGTGCGGCCAGAAAGCCGGCGCACAGCGCGGTGGTCAGGAAAGTTTTCATCTGCTCATGCCCCGTTTTTGGCGCGCGGGTCTGCTGCCCGCGGAATTGGCCGCAGTATGGCGCAATCCGGTGCCGTTTTCAATCGTGGTAAACGGGGAGTGAAGGCGGCTGGAGCGCCCTGTGCCACGGCCCTCCAGCGCTGGTTTTGCTCAGGTCTGGTTCGGCCCGCGCATCGCGCGGACGGCCTGGCGGACGGCTTTCCAGTCTGCCGCCTCGCTGTCCTTGCCGGCCTCCTGGCAGGCGCGCATCTTCTGCGCGGCCTCGGCCTCGGCCTTGTCGCCATGCGCGCTGTAGAGCGCGCGGGCATATTCAGTGGCTTTGATTGCATCCATGCGGATCGTCCTCCTTTGCTGGTGTCTTCCGTCACAGGGGCGCGCGTCTCGCGGTACGGATGCACTATAGCGCATTTTGCGCAGCCGTGCAGGAGGCGCGGAGAATTTGCCGGGTTTTGGCAGCGGCGCGCGGCGGGCAGGGGCCGTCCGTGCCCCGCCGCCCGCCAAGTGTTCCCGGCCGCCCGCGCCGGAGGGATGCGCCTGGCGCCCGCGCTTTACCCTGCGGCCTCGGCGGCGCAGGTCTTGCACAGCGGGGCGGCGGGCAGCAGGTCCAGCCGCGCGTCCGAGATCCGCCCGCCGCATGCCGCGCAGAGGCCATAGGTGCCCGCCTTGATCCGCTCCAGCGCAGCATCAATCCGGCGCAGCTCGTCCAGCTCTGCGTTGCCGAGGCTTTCCAGCACCTCGTCGCCCTGCCGCTCCGACGCGCGGTCCTCCCAGTCCTGCGGCATCGGCGCGTCCAGCGTGTGCTCGACCTTGCTCAGATGCCCGGTCAGCTCTGCGCGGCGCGCCTCCAGCGCCTGTTTGCGGGTCGTAAGGTCCATGGCTCTGCCTCCTGTTTTCGGGTCCGCCAAATCCTACCCCGGCGCGCCCCCCCGCGGCCTTGACCTCGCTCAACCGCGTCAAAGCCTCTGGCCGGCGCGCGGATGGCTTGCTAGACATTTCCGCAAGAGAGAGCAGACTGGAGGAGTGACCGGAATGATGCGGATTTTTGCCTGCGCACTGATGCTGCTGGGGCTGGCAGCCTGCGAGACCGCCAAGGGCGCGGGGCGCGACATTTCCAAGGCCGGCAACGCGATCAGCGGCGCCGCCCAGGACGTGCAGAACAGCTTCTGAGCGGCCTGAGCGCCGGAACCCGCCGCAAACACGAAAAACGCCCGGTGTCCCGCCGGGCGTTTTCTGTTTCAGCTGCGGGGCCTCAGATCCCCAGCATCGCCTTGGCTTCCGCCAGGGCCGCAACCGAGCTGGCATGGTCGCCGCTGTCATGCAGGCTCTGCCCCTCGTCGCGCAACTCCTGGACGGTTGCCAGATCCTCCTCCGACAGTTCGGTCCCTGCGGCCAGCGCGGCGTCGATGGCGGCAATGTCGGCGGGGCATTGCCCGGCCAGAAGCGGCGACGCCAAGAGCGCGAACGCAGCGGCCAAAGTCAGGTGTTTCATGGTGTTATCCTCCCCAGATGAACGGGGTTGAGGATAGCATGGAACGGGTGGGTTTTCAGTCGGAGAGTTGCGGGGCGGCGGCGGATGGGCGGAGAGTGGCGCATGGGGGCGGTGGCGGTGGTGGGCAGGATTGCCCGCTCTGCGGGGAGTGAGGGAGGCCTTAAGAACGGCATTTCCTTCAACCTACTAACCAATTGCTTTATACATCAGAACATTAAAAATGCTTTCGACAGAGACGCTCGCGAACAGAATAAACAGCAGACCCAAGAAAACAAAAACGAAAAGCACCCCCCCTAGCCAACGAAAGAAAATATTGATGTTCTGGGTGAATTTATCCCTCCCTCGAAAACCTCGAACATAACACCCCAATAACAAGTGTAGAATCCTACCCGGGAGAAGACGATCATCATTCCGTACTTTCGCCGGCCCGAGAAAAATTACTACTTTCCGATAACCCTCAGCGAGCAACTGTGCAATCCGAACCCATAAGCCGGCAAGGCACCAGCCAAGACATGGACGACTCTTACTACACGAGCGACGCCCCGCTTCAACTGGCTCACCTACTGCCTCAGTATTACCTCCACCATCCTCGTCCTTTTTTGCTTGAGCGATCCTTTTTTCCTCCATCTCGAAATACGACTGACACATCAAGGCAAAGCGTATGTAAATTCGCCAGACAGAAAAATAAGTAAAATAGATCGATAAAACTATTGTTACAATTAGGGAAAAACTAGCCAAGTTCCGAACCCAAGAACTGACAGTGTAAGAATAAGATTCACCGCTGCAAATGATTTGACCACCCTGTGATACACCCCACGAACTAAGATCCGAAGCCACTCCCCCTTTCTTAAAGTTGCTGCAAATTGCTTTAGAGAAATAATCAAATGTCGGATCTCCAGCTTCAGAAAAGCAAAACGCGCACAACAGGATCACCACCCCCAGCAAGCACCAAGCCGGAATAGAGTAGAACAGTGTCATCACTACAGAAATTCTAAGCGAAACTGTTTTTCCACCCTTATTTGATATAAAAGCAAACCCCGCGTTCTCGTTTGGATATCTGCTCTCGATAGCAGTGACGCTACGCAAGGCATTTTCGATCAACTCTTGAAAGATGAAGTCAAAAAAGGAAATCACCACAATGCCGCAAAAGGCGGCTACTGTTACAGCCAACAGCGAAACAATGTAAAAGTCTAATGAGGACAGTACTGACGGCTCACCAACGCCCCCAACGATAAAGTTAATTGCAGTGTAGTATCCTGCCACAATCGAGGCGAACAGAAACCTATAGTTGAATGAAAACTTGTTGAGGTCAGTAACACGCTTCAAAGCCTGATCATACGAAAACTGCTCAAAAGTATCTGGGTCGTCCATCACACTTCTCCCCCACCCTGCGCACATAGTAAAACTGGTTTCCCACCCGTTATCCATTCAACCATTTGCAGCATGGAAATTCAACCACTCCCCCTCTCCGTTGAGTTTGTTTCCAGTGGACAACGGGCGCTTCGAATTTGCTAAGTCAATTGACTTATTCAGTGCATCTTCACGACCAAAAGGAAGTCCACCCGTAGGGGCGGATCGGCGCTGCCTGGCCTCTCAGCCGGGCGGGACTTTGGATCGGCCAAAAACAAAAAACGGGGCCGAAGCCCCGTCTTGCAACTGTCTGAATAGGTTGCGTTTCCGCCGCAGAATGCTGGGGTGCGGGCACGCAATTGGCTGCGCCAACCGCTTTCGCCCGCCGTCCCTCAAATTGGACAGCCTCAGCTGTCCATTTTGAGGGCGGAAATAAACGCTTCCTGCGGGATGTCCACCTTGCCGAACTGGCGCATCTTCTTCTTGCCCGCTTTCTGCTTGTCCAGGAGCTTGCGCTTCCGGGTGGCGTCGCCGCCGTAGCATTTGGCGGTCACGTCCTTGCGCAGCGCCGAGAGGGTCTCGCGGGCGATCACCTTGCCGCCGATGGCGGCCTGGATCGGGATCTTGAACATGTGGCGCGGGATCAGCTCCTTGAGCTTCTCGCACATCGCCCGGCCGCGCATCTCGGCCCGGTCGCGGTGCACCATGGTGGAGAGCGCATCGACCGGCTCGTCATTCACCAAGACCGACATTTTGACCAGGTTGTCCTGGCGGTAGCCGGTCATCTGGTAGTCGAAGGAGGCATAACCCTTGGTCACCGATTTCAGCCGGTCGTAGAAGTCGAACACCACCTCATTCAGCGGCAGGTCATAGACCACCATGGCGCGGGAGCCGGCGTAGGACAGGTCCATCTGGATGCCGCGGCGGTCCTGGCAGAGCTTCAGCACGTCGCCCAGGTATTCGTCCGGCACCAGGATGGTCGCCTTGATGCGCGGCTCCTGGATGTGGTCGACCTTGGAGGGGTCGGGCATGTCGGCGGGGTTGTGCAGCTCGATCATCTCGCCGGGCACATTGTCCTTGCCCTTCATGTAGACGTGGTAGATCACGCTCGGCGCGGTGGTGATCAGCTCGATGTTGTATTCGCGCTCGATCCGGTCGCGGATCACTTCCAGGTGCAACAGGCCGAGGAAACCGCAGCGGAAGCCGAAGCCAAGCGCGGCGGAGGTTTCCATTTCAAAGGAGAAGGACGCATCGTTGAGCGCCAGCTTGTCGATGGCGTCGCGCAGGTCCTCGAATTCGGCGGAGTCGACCGGGAACAAGCCGCAGAACACCACCGGCTGCGCGGGTTTGAAGCCCGGCAGCGCCACCTCGCAGCCGCCCCGGTCATTGGTGATGGTGTCGCCGACGCGGGTGTCGCGCACCTGCTTGATCGAGGCGGTGAGGAAGCCGATCTCGCCCGGCCCCAGTTCGTCCACGGTCTGCATGGCAGGGCGGAAGACGCCGATGCGGTCGACGTGGTGCAGGGTGCTGTTCGACATGAACTTGACCCGCATGCCCTTCTTGAGGACGCCGTCCATGATGCGGACCAGAACAATCACGCCGAGGTAGCTGTCGTACCAGCTGTCGACCAGCATCGCCTTCAGCGGCGCGTCGCGGGTGCCCTCGGGGGCTGGCAGGTGCTGGACAATCGCCTCCAGCGTTTCGCGGATGCCCTGGCCGGTCTTGGCAGAGACCTGAATGGCGCCGGTGGCGTCGATGCCGATCACATCCTCGATCTGCTCCGCCACCCGGTCGCAGTCGGAGGCGGGCAGGTCGATCTTGTTCAGGACGGGGACGATCTCATGATCCGCCTCAATCGCCTGATAGACGTTGGCAAGCGTCTGCGCCTCCACCCCTTGCGTCGAGTCGACAACCAGCAGCGAGCCCTCAACCGCGCGCATGGAGCGGGAGACCTCATAGGCAAAGTCGACGTGGCCGGGGGTGTCGATCAGGTTCAGGACATAGGTCTCGCCATCCTGCGCTTTGTAGTCGATGCGCACGGTGTTGGCCTTGATGGTGATCCCGCGCTCGCGCTCGATGTCCATGGCGTCGAGCAGCTGTTCCTTCATATCGCGGTCCTTCACCGTTCCGGTCTCCTGGATGAGCCGGTCAGCGAGGGTGGATTTGCCATGGTCGATATGGGCGACGATGGAGAAATTGCGGATGTGAGCGAGGTCAGTCATGCTGAGGCATATGATTTGGATTCGGGGTTTGGTCAAGGCTGATTGAATGCATAAGGAAGACCAGTCTAGCAATGAGCTAGAGACATTGTTTCGGCAACTAACGACTGAGCTCGACACACTAGCCGCGGAACACTTTCAAAACGCGCTTCTGGTTCGAACAGCACTGCGTGCGTTGCCCTTACTGGCTGCCGGGCTTCCCTCGCCCAACGCAGGTGCTAATACCAACTTGTACTTCTTGTCGCTCCTTCGTTGCCTTATCACGCAGAGCTGTCTGACTGGCTCCTCATTTGACCTAGACTTGGCGTCATCTACCGAGGCGGCACTTGCACAGGAAGAGAAGACTTCGAAGCAACTTGGTATTTGGCTACCAAACGGCAACGTCACAATTTTAGTTCGAGACATCGCTCGGCGGCTATCTGCATACATTTCTGATCCTTCAACTTCTGATATCCTAGGCCATTACTTGTCATTTTTTTCAGCGCCTTCGTACCACCGTGAAATTGGACAGATTAGAAAAGACTTAGCTCAACTTCCCCAAGAGCCAGCGGCAATATTTGATCAGAAGCTGACTAGCTCTTTTGGCCTATTGGACTGGCAAGAAAAACTTTCTCATGAGTGCTGGGCGTTCTGGCGCTTCTGGTATCAGGGCTTCCTTGACGGCAAACCTCTAGACTGGGAACTCCAACGCCGCGTTGCACTGTTAGACAATGCAATCTGGGACACAGGCCCCGAAGCCGTCGCCAAGGAAATCGAGCGCATCCGCAGCCTGTTTGAACTGGAGCAGGAAGTCGCTCGCCTCAAGGAACAACTGGCGGCTGTTGAACGCACTCCTGCAGCCGCTCTGATCGGCGACAATGGCGGGCCTCCGCTGGAGGATGCTGCGGCGCGCGCCTTACAGACCGACCTTGCGCTGATCTGGAAACAGGTTGAGGAACTGGAGGAGGAGATCGCGAAACCGTCGCCCTCTCCGTCGCTGCTGGAAAAGATCGCAAGGGCTCTCTGGGACATCTCACTGCGCATGGCGGCCTACTGCGGGTCTGTTGCGGATGGCATGATCCGGGAAGGAACCAAGGAATTGGCCAAGGCCGGCGCAAAATGGACCGCAAGGGCAACAGCCGTCACCGTCACGGCGCAAACCGATGGCGTCCAGTCCGTTGCCAAGGCCATTTGGGCATTCGTCAAAGCGCTCCAATAGGCTGAATTGACCTCCCGCCCGGCCGTAAGCCCGGGCCGCGCCGGACCTTCACGTCAAACCGCAGGTTTGCCTCCGGCAAAGCGGGAAGGGGCGATTGCGCCTCCCCAAGGTCAGCCGCGCCCCTCCGGCCGCATCCTCCGACGGTGGGCATTTACCAGAAATTTGCAACTTATAAGATAGTGCATTCCCCGTAAATCGCGAGTATCTTGACTTGGATCAAGGAAATAGAACTGACCCGGGGACACGTTGCGCGAAACCTGAACTGGAGGGCATGGACTATGGACTTTTCCGCCAGAAAACAAATACTTGAAACACGGCGTCGGCAATTGGCCGGGCTGCTGTCCCGGACCGGGCAGGCCCCGCGCGCGCCCCGCATGGGGTCGCACCGCCAGCCGCAGTCAGAGCGCGGCGCCGGCTGTGCGATTGAGGTCATGCCTTACGCCAGCCAGGAGGAGCTGCGCCGGATCGAGGCTGCGCTGGCCCGCCTGCACGACGGCTCCTATGGCTACTGCCGGATCTGCGGCGACGACATGGGCGACGACTGGCTGGACCAGCGCCCGGCCTCTGCCTTCTGCAAAACCTGCTCCCAGTAACCGCGCCGCCCGCGGCGGCGCCGGTGCGGTCCTCTCCCCCCCCCAGATGCCAGCGGCCTGCCGGACCGCTGGCTTTCTTGCGTCTTCCCTGCGCCTTCCGTGCACATGCGTGCAACGGCCCGTTGCCCCGCGGCAGCGCTGCACTACTTTAGCCTTTGCGCGCACAGGCCCCGTTGCCGTGCCGGGCGGGATATGCCACAACCGGC
Source organism: Leisingera sp. S132 (assembly GCF_025144465.1). Taxonomy (NCBI): domain Bacteria; kingdom Pseudomonadati; phylum Pseudomonadota; class Alphaproteobacteria; order Rhodobacterales; family Roseobacteraceae; genus Leisingera; species Leisingera sp. S132. The sequence continues at coordinate 2,422,715 of NZ_CP083553.1, read as the reverse complement.
CTGACCGACTGAACAAATGAGTTTAGCAGATGCCAGAATTCACTGAGCGCCGCCGCATGATGGTGGATACCCAGATCCGTCCCTCGGATGTCACCAAATACCCGATCATCGAGGCCATGCTGGCAGTCCCGCGGGAGAAATTCGTGCCCGATGCGCAGCGCGAGGGGGCTTACGCGGATCAGAACGTGCCGCTGGGCGGCGGCCGGGTGCTGCTGGAGCCGCGCACCCTGGCCAAGATGCTGGATGCGGTGGATCTGCAGAACGACGAGCTGGTGCTCGATGTGGCCTGCGGGCTTGGCTATTCCACGGCTGTTGCGGCGCAGATCGCGCAGATGGTGATCGGCGTCGAGGAAGACGAGGATATGGCCGCGGACGCCCAAGAGCTGCTGTCCGAAACCGGCGCCGACAATGCCATCGTGCACACCGGCCCGCTGGCCGAAGGCGCGGCGGAACATGGCGCCTATGACGTGATCCTGGTGCAGGGCGGCGCCGAGGAGCTGCCCGCAGCATTGCTGGACCAGCTCAAGGACGGCGGCCGGGTTGCGGCGCTGATGATGACCGGCAGCCTGGGCGAGGTGAAGATCGGCTACAAGGCCGGCGGCCGGATTTCCTGGCGGTTTGAATTCAACGCCAGCGCCCCGGTGCTGCCGGGCTTTGCCGCGGCACGGGAGTTCGCGCTCTGAGGCTTGGGCCCGGGCGCTGCGGCGGCCGCCGCCGCACGACGAAAAAGAGGCCGGGCGCTGCGCACTGAGGCGCCCGGAACAGCGACCTAACCACCGCGGCTGGCGGCGCGGCAAAAGATAAGGCAACCGATGCGAATGAAATTTCCTGCGAGTGTGTTTAAGGCTTTTGTGTTTGCCGGCAGCGTGACAGCCACTGTGCTGGTGCCGCTCAAGGCGGCTGCGGACAACCTGTCCGATGCGATGATCGGCGCGTATAAGACCAGCGGCCTGCTGGAGCAGAACCGGGCGCTGCTGCGCGTTGCAGATGAGGATGTTGCGATCGCGCTGTCGCAGCTGCGCCCGCTGATCCAATGGACCGTCACCGCCAGCCACAACTATTCCCGCGGCGCCAATCAGTTCGGCAATTTCAACGAGCTCACCAGCAACGACATCAGCACCCAGCTGCAGCTGACCCAGCTGCTTTACGACGGCGGCGAGACGCGCCTGCGCAAGGACGCTGCGCAGGAACTGGTGCTGGCCACCCGCCAGCAGCTGCTCGGGGTGGAACAGCAGGTGCTCCTGTCCGCGGTGCAGGCCTATGTCGGCGTGCTGCAGGGGCAGGAAAACGTCGCCCTGCGCCGCAACAACCTGCGCCTGCTGCAGGAAGAGCAGAAGGCCGCCCAGGACCGTTTCGAGGTCGGCGAGGTCACCCGCACCGATGTCGCCCTGGCCGAAAGCCGGGTCGCCGCCGCCCGCGCCAACCTGACCGATGCCGAGGGCATCCTGCTGACCGCCCGCGCCACCTATCAGCAGGTTGTCGGCCACGCGCCCGGCAGCATCGCCGGCCAGCCGCGGCTTCCCTCCCGGTCCTCCTCGCTGGACCGCGCGCAATCCATTGCGCAGCGCAACCAGCCGGATCTGCTGGCGCAGCAGCACACGGTCAAGGCCGCCGATATCCTGGTCCAGGCCGCAACCCGCGCCCTGGGGCCGAGCGTCAGCTTCCGCGCCACCGCCGGGCTGAGCGACAACATCAACGACGGCACCGGCATCAGTTCGGATGCAACGGCGTCGGTGGTCATGTCGCAGGATCTGTATGCCGGCGGCCGCAACGCCGCCACCCGGCGCCGCGCCATTGCCAGCGCCGATGCGGAGCGCGGCACCCTGATCTCCACCCAGCGGTCGGTGCGCCAGGCGGTCAGCGCCGCCTTCTACAATGCCGAAACCGCCCGCGTCAGCCTGATCTCCTCGGGCGAGCGGGTGCGCGCCTCCAAGGTCGCCTTTGACGGTATCCGCGAGGAAGCCACCCTCGGCGCGCGCACCACGCTTGACGTGCTGCAGGCAGAGCAGGAATACCTCGACGCCCAGACAGAGCAGGTGAACTCCCGTGCCGACCAGGCCATCGCCGCCTACCAGCTGCTGCAGTCGCAGGGCCTGCTGACCGCCGAACACCTCGGCCTGGCGGTGGAGATCTATGACCCGACGCTCTATTACAACCTGGTCAAGGACGCGCCGGCCCAGCACAGCAAGCGCGGCAAGGATCTGGACCGCGTGCTCAAGGCCTTGGGGCGGAACTGACAATTCACTCTATCTGTTGTGCGGGGAAGGGAAGGCCGCTACACTCTGACTCAAGAGGCAAGAGTGGTAAAATAAATGTCCGACCCAGTGACCCACGCCGAGATTGAAGATGTCCTGTCCTCGATCCGCCGGTTGGTGAGCAATGAGACCCAGGAACAGCCTGCGGCGCCGGAACCGGCGGCGCGGCTGGTGCTGACGCCGGCCCTGCGGGTGCAGCAATCCGCCCCGCGCAGCACTCTGCCTTCTGAAGATACGGCAGCGCCGTCAAGCCAGCCGGAAACGCAATCAAAGGCTGAGCGGCAGCCGGCCGTCCCTTATGCCGCTTCGGATGCCGGCACCGCCGCCGGGGACGCCGCCAGCCTGCTGGCAGAGGAGCCGTCCCTGGCCTTCCGCCATCACCGGGAACTGTCCCTGTCGCGGCGCAATGCCGCCGCGGCTGACCCGTCCGGAACAGAACAGGCGGACACCGAACACGCAGATCCGGAACAAGCGGACTCGGAACAAGCAGACACCGGGCTGGCAGAGCCGGAACCGGCCAAAACAGAACTGTCCAACGCAGAACTGGCCAACACAGAACTGGCCAACACAGACGCACCCTGGGGCGACCCGGAAACCACCCTCTTTGAAGCCGCAGCCGGTACCAGCCGGCCTGGCGTTGCCGCGGCGGACGAGGCTGGGATGGAGGCGGAGGCCGAGGCAGCAGACCGGGCGCCCGTGTTGCTCAAGGATGGCGGGCGTGCAGGCGGCACCGCCGGTGCCCGCGCGGCCTCCGTGGTCCGCAAGATTGCCGAGATGGAGGCGCGCAGCTCCGCCGCGCAGGACCGCCCGCAGCAGCACTGGGAGCCCGACAGCCAGACCGAGGCGCCCTTTGCAGGCGCCGGCCCCGATACCATCGAATGGCGCGATGAGCCGCTGCCGCCGCGCCGCGGCCGGGACGCAGAGGAAGAGATCCTGGACATTCCGGAAACCTTCTTCGAGCCGGAAACCGCTGCCACCCCCGGCGATCCCGAGGCTGTGCTGGATCCGGGCACGGCGGCCGCTTCGGCGGAAACGGCAGTGGAAGAGGCGGTCACGGCTGCGGCCATGGACACCTTGGCGGAAGAAGGCGACAGCTACCTCGACGAGGACGCCCTGCGCGATCTGGTGGCCTCCATCGTGCGCGAGGAGTTGCAGGGGCCGCTCGGCGAGCGTATCACCCGTAACGTGCGCAAACTGGTCCGCCGCGAAATCCAGCGTGCCTTGGCCGCCCACGATCTGCTTTGATCGGGGCAGGCTGAAGTCTTCGCTTCCGGCTCAAGAGAAAACGGGGAAGCCGTCCCCTTTCCCCATCGCCTTCACAGACAGATGCCTATGGCGGACAGGAACCCGCATCAAGGACGCTGCGCGCCAGCAAGCTGGCAAGTCCTTGACGCAGAACCCCGTCCGCCATTTTCCGGCATCAGCGAAGGCGACGGAGAAAGGGGACGGCGGGCAGCACCGCGGCCGGGGTCAGGCCCGCACTTCCTGCGCCAGCTCCAGCAGCTGATCCAGATCCATGTACCGCTCCAGATGGTCCGCCAGCGCATCCAGGACTTGCTCGACGCCGTCCTCATATCCCGCCTGGCTTTCCGCCCCGAGGCTGGCCAGCACGCTGGCGCGGAAGGCGTCCCCGGAAAACAGCCCGTGCAGGTAGGAGCCCTTGACCCGCCCGTCAGCTGAGGCCGCGCCCTCAGCCCGCCCATCAATGCTGAGCCAGGCGCGGGCGCAGTCGGCGCCGGTGGTGCGGCCCATGTGGATCTCGTAACCGCTGACCGGCAGGTTGCCGTCGCGCGTGACCGCCTCGGTCAGCGTCACCCGCTTTTCCCCGGCCATCACCGTGTGCACGTCCAACAGGCCCAGCCCCTCCACCTTGCCGGGCCGCCCGTCAACACCCTCGGGGTCGTCGATGGTCTTGCCCAGCATCTGATAGCCGCCGCACAGGCCCAGCACATGGCCGCCGCGCCGGTGATGCGCCAGGATGTCGATGTCCCAGCCCTGCGCGCGCAAGTAGGTGAGGTCGCCGATGGTCGATTTGCTGCCGGGCAGAATGATCAGATCCGCATCGCCGGGCAGGGCGCGTCCGGGCGGCACGATCTCCACCGTCACCGCGGGTTCTGCGGCCAGCGGGTCCAGATCGTCGAAATTCGCCATCCGCTCCAGCTGCGGCACCACCACCTTGCAGGCGCCGCCCTTGTGCGAGGCGATGTCCATCATGTCTTCAGCGGGAAGCTTCCAGGCATCCCAGAACCACGGCACCACCCCCAGGGACGGCCAGCCGGTGCGCGCGGCAATGTCGTCCCGGCCGCCGTCAAACAGGCTCAGGTCGCCGCGGAAGCGGTTCACCAGGAAGCCCACGACCCGTTCCAGGTCCTGCGGTTCCAGCACCGCATGGGTGCCGACAATCTGGGCAATCACCCCGCCGCGGTGGATGTCGCCGGCAATCACCACGGGCACCTGTGCCGCGCAGGCAAAGCCCATGTTGGCAATATCGTTCTTGCGCAGGTTGGTCTCAGCCGGGGAGCCCGCCCCCTCGATCAGCACCAGATCGGCCTCCGCCGCCAGGCGGTGAAAGCTTTCCAGCGCCGCCTCCAAGAGGCCCGATTTGTCGCGCATGAACGATCCCGCGCCCTGGGTGCCGCGGCGCTTGCCCTGCACGATCACCTGGGCGCCGGTGTCGGTCTCCGGCTTCAAGAGCACCGGGTTCATGTCGGTATGGGGCGCGCGTTTGGCGGCGCGCGCCTGCAGCGCCTGCGCCCGGCCGATCTCGCCGCCCTCCGGCGTGACGGCGGCGTTGTTTGACATATTCTGCGGCTTGAACGGCGCCACCTTCAGCCCGCGCCGCACATAGGCGCGCGCCAGCCCCGCCACCAGCAGTGACTTGCCGACATTGCTGCCGGTGCCCTGGATCATGATTGCGCGTGCCATCCGCTGCTCCCTGCCTGCGCCCCGTCGTTCAGGGGCCTGCATAGCAGGTTAGACGCCCCCGTCCATGGGGGCTGTGCCGCAAGCGTCCCGCGGCAGCCGCCGCGCGACAGGGTTCCCCTGCGGAAACCCCGGCGTGCAAAAAGAAAAACGCGCCCCACGGGGCGCGCTTTTCAGCAATGCGCAGGGGAAGCCTCAGGCGGCTTCAGCCTGCGCAGCGTTGCGGCGTTCGCTTTCTTCACGCGACAAAGCAACCGAGGTCCGCACTCCGCGGCCCACGAAGTCCATCAGGCCTTCCACAACCCGTTCGTTCGGGTCGATGCCGGCGCAGGACAGCACTTCGCGGCCATCGCGCGAGCGCGCCCAGCGGGCGATCTGTTCCGGGCCATTGCCGTATTTCTTGTCGTCGGCGATGGCATCATCCAGTGCGGCCAGGACAACGGCTGCAAACAGTTTGCGGGCGCGGTTGCCTTGCTCGTTATTATAAGCGGTGCCGTCTACGAAATCTCGCATCTCGTATCCCTTGTTGTTCTTGCTATTGCAATTTTCGGCGTAGCGCTGCTTATGACGGAAGTGTGACGATTCGGATAGAGCGCAGATGCATAGCTTTCATGCAATTTGCGCATATCTTATTCACAGATCTTCCATACCATATCCTTGTCTTGCCAGCGATCAGCCCGCCAGATATAGGGTCTTGCAAATTATCATCAACCATCTGAAAGGCATTTTCCCATGCCCAAGATCAACGGCAACGAAATCCGTCCCGGCAACGTGCTGGAACATAATGGCGGCCTTTGGGCAGCGGTGAAGGTCGACCACGTCAAACCCGGCAAGGGCGGCGCTTTTGCCCAGGTCGAGATGCGCAACCTGCGCAACGGCTCCAAGCTGAACGAGCGTTTCCGTTCGGCCGACAAGGTGGAGCGCGTCCGCCTGGAGCAGAAAGACCAGCAGTTCCTCTATGAGAGCGACGGCATGCTGGTGTTCATGGATGCCGAGACCTATGAGCAGATCGAACTGCCCGCGGACCTTCTGGGCGACCGCCGCCCGTTCCTGCAGGACGGCATGACCATCGTGGTGGAATTCTACGAGGCCGAGGCGCTGAACGCGACCGTGCCGCAGAAGGTCACCTGCAAGATCGTCGAGACCGAGCCGGTCGTCAAAGGCCAGACCGCGGCGAACTCGTTCAAGCCCGCGATCCTGGATAATGGCGTCAAGGTCATGGTGCCGCCGTTTGTCGGCCAGGACGAGATGATCGTGGTCAACACCGAGACCATGGAATATTCCGAGCGCGCCTGATACAGGCCGCCTTCGGAAAACGGAAAAGCCGCCCTCCCTCGGGGGCGGCTTTTTCTGTGTCTGCGCACCGCCCAAGACTTTTCTGAAAAGTCTTGGCAAAAGTTTTCAAAAACTTTTGCACCAGCCGCCGCCGGGCGGATCACCCCGCAGGCAGTGCCAGGCTGAAGCCGCATTCATCCATCATCTTGCCATAGGCCGCGGTAAACCCGCTGAGCGAGGCCTCATAGAACATGTCGTTTCCCGCCCAGATCTCCACCCAGCGGCCCTGCTGCATCGCTTGCAGCATCACCAGGTGGTCCTGGAACCGCAGCGCGCTTTCGGCTTCGGCCAGGCCTTCCTCATTGATCCAGGAATTGATCCCGGCCTCAACGGAAAAGCTGCGGTCGAAGTCAAAGATGAAATCCACTGTGCCGCCCTGCTGCATCAGCGTCGGGTAGTGGCGCGGCGCATATTCCTGCACCTTGGCCATCGGGTAGAATTCCGGCGGGCCCGCGTCGCCGGAAAACACCTCCAGCGCCAGCAGCGGATCGCCATCGCCGCCGGTCCAGGCGCGGCAGGTCAGATAGCTGTCCTGCTCCGTCTCATGCGGTTCCGTGGCGACATGCCAGTCCTTGTAGCTCCAGTAGTCTGCCCAGGCAGGGGAGGCCGCCAGCACGGCGGCGCAGGCTGCAAACATCAGACGCATCAAATACCCTTTCAGCAAATTCTGCGGCGACCTTAGCGCAATCAGGTGAACAGAGGCTTGTCAGAAATCCAATGCCTGCAGCCGCGCCTCGACCATGTTCCGGTAGCTGGCACCGAACAGCCGCAGATGCACCAGCGCGGGCCACAGCTGATAGATGGCGCGGCGCGCCTCATACCCCGGTTCCAGCGCGCCATAGGCGTCCAGAAACGCCGCAGGCGGGGTTCCGAACAGGTGCAGCATCGCCAGATCCACCTCTGCATCGCCCCAGTAGCAGGCCGGGTCGATCAGATAGGCCTGGGAGCCGCTGAACAGCACATTGCCGCTCCACAGATCGCCATGCAGCAGGGAGGCGGGCGGCGCGGCGGGCAGCAGCTCGGGCAACCGCGCGCACAGCGCTTCTATGCGCGGCCGCAGATCGCGGGGCAGGGCGTTCGGGTCTGCCAGCAAGCGGCGGCTGGCCCAGAAGTCCACCCAGTTCTGCAGCGGCGCATTGGGGACCGCCACCGGGCCAAAGGCGTAATCCTCCGTCCAGCCGTAGTGCGGGCCTTTGGTAGAATGCAGCTGCCGCAAGGCATGCCCCAGCGCCTGCCAGCCCGCCGTGCTGGCCCCGGTCTCCTGCAGCGCTTCCATCAGCAGCACATGACCGGCAATCCCCAGCACCTCCGGCGCGGGCACATCTGCGTCCCGGACCGCGCCCAGCATCGTGGCTTCAGCTGCTGCCAGAGGTCCGGTTTTGGCCACAACGTGGCGGCCATCGCTTAAGGAAAGAAGCTGCACGTCCGACAAATCGCCGCCATGCAGGGGGCGGGCGCGCAAAACCTCCGCGCCCAGCAGGGACAGAACGGTATCGCTCAGCCTGCTCACTCTTGCCAGGTGACGCGGGCGTCCCCCGCCTGCATCTCCCCCTTGGCGCGGTCGAACCGCAAATAGGCAATGCCCTGGCCGCCGGCCTGGGTGTAGAGCGTGCCCGCCACCTTGCCGCCTGCTGTGATCTCCGTTCCAGCCGGCGCCTTGCCCTCGACCTGCACCGTGCGGAAGCCCTTGCGCAGCTCGGTTTTGTGCTTCATCCGCGCCGTCACCTCCTGGCCGACATAGCAGCCTTTGCGGAAATCGACGCCCTTCAGCGCCTCAAAGCCCGCTTCCAGGATATAGCTCTCCGGCCCCAGCTCGATGCCGGTTTCCGGAATGCAATGCGCCACCCGGATTGCGTCCCAGTCCGAACCGTCATCGCCGCCCTCAGGCCCATAGAGCCGCCAGCCCAGACCAGCATGGCGCGGGTCGGGCAGCGCGCCTTCTGGTGCTGTGCCAGTGCCGCGTTTCACCTGCAGATCCGTTATCTCCACCTGCACATCGGCGCGCAGCCGGTACATGTTCAGCCGTTTCATCAGGCCGTCCGCCAGCGAGGCCTCCACGTCCAGGAGCACCGCATCGCCGTCTGCGGCCAGAAAGAAATCCGCCAGATACTTGCCTTGCGGCGTCAGCAGCGCGGCATAGACCAGCCCGCTGTCCAGATGGTCCACATTATTGGTCACCAGCCCCTGCAGGAAGCTCTTGGCGTCGGCGCCGGTCAGGCGCAGGATGCGGCGGTCGCTCATTTGTGTCTCCGGGTTGCTGCCAACGGCGTTTCACTGCCTGGCCCAGTGATATAGGAAGCAGGGCGGAAGAAAACAGCAAATCCGCACCCAGGAGCCCCCATGCCCGCGCCTGTCAGCATCGTGATCCCCACCCTGAACGCCGAAGCTGAGCTGCCGGCCGCGCTGGAGCATCTGATGGAGGGGCTGGCGGCCGGGCTGATCCGGGAGCTGGTGATCAGCGATGGCGGGTCCACGGATGCGACCCGCGCCATTGCCGAAGCCTCCGGCGCCGAATGGATCAGCGGCGCCCCGTCCCGCGGCGGCCAGCTGCGGCGCGGCTGCGCGGCGGCGCAGGGAGAGTGGCTGCTGGTGCTGCACGCCGACACCCGTCTGGAAGCCGGCTGGTCCGCATCGGTGGCGCAGCACCTGGCAGAGGGGCAGGGCAGGCCGGCCTGCTTCCGCCTGCGGTTCCGGGCGCGCGGGCTGATGCCGGCTTGGGTTGCACGCTGGGCCAACCTGCGCACGCGCCTGTTCGCGCTGCCCTATGGCGACCAGGGCCTGCTGATTGCCCGCGATACATATGAGGCCGCAGGCGGCTATCCTGATCAGCCGCTGATGGAAGACGTGGCATTGGCGCGCCGTCTCAAGGGACTGGCGGTGCTGCCCTCCGCCGCGCTGACCAGCGCCGCGCGTTACCAGCGGGCCGGCTGGCTCCGGCGCGGGGCACGCAACCTGTGGACGCTGATGCGGTACTTTCTGGGGGTGAAGCCGGAACGGCTGGCGCGGTCCTACAGCAAATAGGCAAGGCCGCCCAGTGGCAGACGCGCAGGGCGCAAGCACTTCGCCGTGACCCTGCGTCAGCGGCAATTGACGCGGGTGGCGGTGCAGCTACTGTGCCGCCATGGATCAACCGCGGCGGCCACGGGGCTGCACGCTGTCAGGGAAAACCAGGCATGAACGGACCAGCGAACGTAGCGGCAGGGCGGCAGTATCTGGCTATTCCCGGCCCGTCGGTGGTGCCGGATCCGGTGCTGCAGGCGATGCACCGCCCGTCGCCCAACATCTACGCGGGCGAGCTGGTGGAGATGACCGCAGGCCTGATCCCGGATCTGCGCCGGGTGGCGCGCACAGAGCACCACGCCGCGATCTACATCGCCAACGGCCACGGCGCCTGGGAGGCGGCGCTGCAGAACACCCTGCAGCCGGGCGACCGCGTGCTGGTGCCTGCATCAGGCCGCTTTGCCATCGGCTGGTCGGAAATGGCCCAAGGCCTCGGGATCGAAACCCAGGTGCTCGACTTCGGCACCAGCGCGCCCTGGGGCATGGCCCGCATTGCCGAGGCGCTGGCGGCCGACACGGGCCACCGCATCAAGGCGGTTCTGGGCGTGCATGTGGACACCTCCAGCTCGATCCGCAACGATATCCCGGGCCTGCGCAAACTGCTGGATGAGGCAGGCCACCCGGCGCTGCTGATGGCCGACTGCATCGCCTCTCTGGGCTGCGAGCGGTTCGAGATGGACGCCTGGGGCGCCGACGTCATGGTCACCGCCAGCCAGAAGGGGCTGATGATGCCGCCGGGCCTCAGCTTTGTGTTCTTCAACGGCCGGGCCGCCGCGGCGCGGGCGGCATTGCCGCGGATCAGCCGCTACTGGGACTGGGCGCCGCGCGCCAACCCGGCGGAATTCTACCAGTATTTCGGCGGCACCGCGCCCACCCATCATCTCTACGGCCTGCGCGCCGCGCTGGACATGATCCACGGCGAGGGGCTTGAGAACGTGTGGAACCGCCATGCCCAACTGGCCCGCGCGATCTGGGCGGCCTGCGAGGCCTGGGGCGCCGATGGCCCGCTGCGGATGAACGTCGCGGACCGCGCCTTGCGCTCCCATGCGGTCACCGCGCTGCACATCGGCGCGCCGGACGGCACCCGCCTGCGCGACTGGGTGGAACGGAACCTGGGCCTGACCCTGGGGATCGGCCTTGGCATGGCGGCGCCCCAAAGCCCGGAATGGCACGGGTTTTTCCGGCTCGGCCACATGGGCCATGTGAACGGTCAGATGGTGATGGCACTGCTCGGCGGCATTCAAACCGGCCTCACCGCGCTGGGTATCCCGCACGGAACCGGCGCGCTGGAAGCGGCTGCACAGGTGCTTGCGGGCCGCTGACGGCCCGTTTCAGCATTCAGATGCGCAGGCGTCACGCCTTTTGCGAGTTCAGCCGGATCTCCAGTCTGGTGATGAAATGGTTGATCAGCACGGCCAGCACCAGCACCGGCACCAGCCCGTACATCACCCAAACCACAAAGAAGATCCACATCAGGTTGATGCCGGCAAACATGATTGCGGCAGAAAAGAAATCCGGCATGGCGTCCGGCAGTTCAGGGTCACGCATGACAATTCTCCCGGTGATACCCTTCGATGGTAGTCCGGGAGTGGTGAATGTCCGGTAAAACTGCCGCGATCAGCGCGCGGCCGGCAGGTTTCAGCCGGCCCTTGCTGCCGCCAGCGCTCTGGTCAGCGCTTCGGGCAGCGCCGCGGCAAAGGCACTAAGCTCCGCCTCCGGCCCGCAGCTCACCCGGATGCAGCGGTTTTGCGGCCCGGCAAAGGGCATCCGCACAAAGATCCCCTGATCCACCAGCCCGTCCAGCACGGCCTTGGCAAACACCCCGTCCCGGCCGCAGTCAATCGCCACGAAATTGGTGGCAGAGGGCAGGGCGGCCAGCCCGTTCTCCGCTGCAATCTCTGCAATCCGCAACCTTGCCGCCCCAATCTGCGCCAGCACCTGGTCCAGCCAGTCCTGATCCTGCAGCGCCGCCAGCGCGCCGACCTGGGCCGCCCGGTTCATTCCAAAATGATTGCGCACCTTATTGAAGGCGGCGATCAGATCCGGGTGCCCGATGGCATAGCCCACCCGCGCGCCCGCCATCGCATAGGCCTTGGAAAACGTCCGCATCCGGATCACCCGCGCATCATCGGCACTGACTGGCGCCGCGGTGCCCTCTGGCGCGCATTCCACATAGGCTTCGTCCAGCAAGAGCAGGCAGCCAGCGGGCAATTGGTCCAGCGCCGCGGCAATACCGGCGCCCTTGTGCCAGCTGCCCATCGGGTTGTCCGGGTTGGCCAGATAAACGATCTTGGCATCCGCCTCCGCGGCCCTCGCAAACAGCGCCTCATAATCCTCGCGGTCGTCCCTGTAAGGCACCGTATGGATCACCCCGCCGAACCCCGCGACATGATAGTTGAAGGTCGGATAGGCCCCCAGCGACGTGACCACCGCATCGCCCGCGCCAACCAGCAGCCGCACCAGATACCCCAGCAGCCCGTCTATACCCTCGCCGACGATGATATGCGCCGGGCTCACCCCGTGATGCGCGGCCAAGGCGTGGCGCAGATCAATGTTCTCCGCATCGCCGTATTTCCATATCTCCGCCGCGGCCTTGGCCATCGCCTCAACGGCCTTGGGCGAGGGGCCAAAGATGTTCTCATTCGCCCCCAGCCGCGCGGCAAAACCCTGGCCGCGGGCGCGCTCCTGTGTCTCGGGGCCGACAAAGGGCACGGTGGCGGGCAGGGAGAGTGCAAGCGGGGTGTAGCGGGGACCAGTCATGGGTGCAGATAAGCTGAAGCGCGCAGCCCGGGCAAGGCTTGCGTCACCGTCCCGCCCGGCGCAGTCTGGCCGCAGATTTCAAAGGGATTCTTTCATGCGCATTGCCCTGGCCCTGCTGGCCGCCGCCCTCGGCTACCTTCTGTTCTGGCCGGTGCCGGTCGCCCCCATCGCCTATGATCCGCCCGCCGCTCCGGGCTTTACCGGCGATTTCGCTGAAAACAACGCCCTCGACGCCGCCGCGCTGATCCATCTGCCGGACGGAGAGCTGGGGCCGGAGGACATCGCCCAAACCCCGGACGGTGCCATCTACACCACCAGTCTGTCCGGCAACCTCTACCGCATCGACGGGGACGAACCTGTTCTGGCAGACCGCTTGGGCGGCCGCCCGCTGGGGCTCAAGGCCGGCCCCGATGGTGCGCTCTATATCGCCGACAGCTTCCGCGGCATCCTGCGCTGGTCCGGCCCCGGCACGCTGGAAACCGTGGCGGACAGCGTCGACGGCGCCCCCATCATCTATGCCAACCAGATCGACGTGGCCCGCGACGGCACCATCTATTTTTCCAACTCATCGGACCGCTTCGACCCCGAAACAATGGGCGGCACCAAGCCCACCTCGATCCTGACCATCTGGGAGCAGTCGGACAGCGGCTACGTGGCCCGCATCCATCCGGACGGCACCGCAGAGAAAATCGCCGAAGGTTTCGTCTACACCAACGGCATTGCCCTCTCACCGGACGAAGACTTCCTGCTCATAAACGAAACCGGCCGCGCCCGGGTCCACCAGCTCTGGCTCAAAGGGGAGCGCGCAGGCCGGCAGGAAGTGTTCCTCGACAACCTCCCCGGCTACCCCGACAACCTGGAGGCCCAGGGCGGCGGCACCTACTGGCTCGCCTTCGCCAGCCCGCGGGTGCCGTCGGAGAAACTGATGCCGTACCCCTTCCTGCGCAAGGTGATCTGGCGCCTCGGCCCGATGGTGCGCCCGGCGCCGATCCACCGCGGCATGCTGGTGCAGTTTGACGGCCAGGGCAAAATCCTGCGCAGCCTGCAGGACCCCGCCGGCCGCCTCGGTGTCACCACCGGCGGCAAGGTGATGGACGGGCAGTTGTACGTGATGACCCTGGACTCACCGTTCTTCGCCCGGATGCCGCTGCAGCCCTGACGCCAGCAGGGCTGGCCTTTCCCCCACGTTGGACTGGCATCCCATCCGCCGCCGGGGCAGGCTGGCCGCAAACCAGCAGCGGGGAAGAAACCATGTCACGCGTCACCACCGGCTACAAGGACCGCATCGCCTATGTCACGCTTGCCCGCCCGGACAAGCACAATGCGCTCGACGAGGAGATGATCGAAGCGATCATCGCCGCTGGCCAGGAAGTGGCCGCCTCAGACGCCCGCGCGGTGGTGCTGTCGGGCGCCGGCAACAGCTTCTGCGCGGGCCTTGATATGGCGGCGCTGGCCAGCTTTGCGCAGCGTGACCTCAGCACCCTGATCATGGAGCGCACCCACGCCGACGCCAACGCCTTCCAGGAGGTGGCGATGGTCTGGCGCCGGGTGCCGGTGCCGGTGATCGCGGCCATTCACGGCGCCTGTTTCGGCGGCGGGCTGCAGATTGCGCTCGGCGCCGACATCCGCATCGCCCACCCGGAGGCGCAGCTTTCGGTGATGGAGATGAAATGGGGCCTCATCCCGGACATGGGCGGTATGGCGCTGTTGCCGCGGCTGCTGCGCTCGGACGTGCTGCGCCGCCTCACCTGGACGGCGGAAAAGGTGGCGGCCCCCCAGGCGCTCGACTGGGGGCTGGTCACCGAACTCGCAGGCAATCCGCTCAGCCGGGCGCAGGAACTGGCGGTGGAGATCGCCGGCAAAAGCCCCTCCGCCGTGCGCGCCGCCAAACGCCTTATCGCCTATGCTGAATCCGGCGCTTCCCAGGCGGACGTGCTGCTGCGCGAAAGCGCCGAACAGCTGGACCTGATCGGCCAGCCCGACCAGATCGAGGCGGTGGCGGCCCAGCTGCAAAAACGCCCGCCGGAGTTCCGCTGACAGGCCGCGCCGGGGCTGCCGGACCGCGGCCCCGGCGGGGATCCATCTGCCGCGCGGCTGCGCTCCTCCAGCCCCGAATCCGCGCGCCCGCTGGTTTCATCTTTCCCCAAATACTCATGCCTTGCCCCCGCCAGCCGGTGCCGCCGGCGAAGGGACGCGCCGCTGCCGCAACAGGCGTTTACGCTCCGGTAACACTTTTGGATTCTGCAACAGCGGACTTTCGCCAAATTGTCCGTAAATCCGCTCATGCAGGCGGGAAACCGCCGCCCGCCGGCGGGAAAATGCCGCGTAAAACCAGCGCCAAATCCCGTTAACTTTTTGGCAATATCTGGGGGCGAATTCTGCCTTCAGCAGGGCGCAAGAATGGCCAATCCAGCATCTGGAAATCTGCTGACCGGCGGCCCGGCGGGCCACTGGATGGCTGCTTGCGCGCTGGCGAACTGCAATAGAACCGGCAGCGGCAAGGACGCACCGCGGCCGGACTTCAGAAAGGAGTGAGGCTGATGCAACTGGTGCAGAAGAAGTGGTTCATCCTGTTTGAAAGCGGCGGCCTGCTGTCCCGGACCGGGGACCGGATCACCTATTTTTACGACGAGGCGCTGAGCTTCGGCGACCGCGAGGAGGCGCAGCGCTATCTGGCGGTGAACGAGAACAAGGTCAGCTATACGGGGCTGCGCCCCTCGCTGACCCAGGCCGCGTGAGCGGGTGGCTCGCCGCCAGCCGCACGGCGGAACGGCTTGCCGCCAGCGACGGAAAGATGCCTAGGTCCGCGCGCTGGCTGCTGGCGCTGACCGGCGTGGGGATCTCCGCCTCGGCGCTGATCTTCTGGGCCTGGCTCGGCGGTGCGGGCCAGGCGCCGGAGGACCAGCCCGGATGGTTCACCCTCACCGCGCTGCGCTTCTTCTGGCTGCCCTTTCTCAGCGGTGCGGGGCTGGTGCTGGCGGTTTGCTGCGCCGGGCGCAGCAACGGCTTCTAAGGGTTTTAAAACAACAAAAAGGGCCGCGCCCGGATGCAGGCGCGGCCTTCTCAATGTCAGCTCAGCAAAGCCTCAGAGGGAGGCGTCGTAGATCTTGGAGATGTTGGCGCCCAGGGCCGCGTCATAGTCCGCATCGGACATGGCGGCGTTCAGCCCCTCGGTCAGCGCGCGGCTGAAGGAGGCGATCATCTTGGTGTTCTGCGACAGGCGCGCGCAGGCGTCGTCGGTGGTGTAGCCGCCCGACAGCGCCACAACCCGGACCACATTGGCGTGATCGGCCAGATCGTCGTACAGCCCCGCCTGGGATGGGATGGTCAGCTTCAGCGCCACTTTGCTGTCCGCGGGCAGCGCGTCCAGCTGCGCCTTGATCTCCGCTTTCAGCAGCACCTCGGCCTCGGCTTTGGTGGCAGAGTTGATGTCCACTTCCGGCTCGATAATCGGCACCAGGCCGGCCGCAACGATCTGCTGGCCCACCTCGAACTGCTGGGCAACAACCGCCTTGATGCCCTCGGCATTGGCGTCCTTGATGACAGACCGCATCTTGGTGCCGAAGATGCCCTTTTCGCCCGCGCGCGCCAGCAGCGCGTCCAGCTCCGGCATCGGCTTCATCATCTGCACGCCATTGGCCTCATCGGCCAGGCCCTTGTCCACTTTCAGGAACGGCACCACGCCGCAGTTGTCCCACAGGAAATCCGCGGTCGGCTTGCCCTCGATCTCGCTGTCCATGGTCTTCTCAAACAGGATCGCACCCAGGATGCGCTCCTTGCCAAAGCTCGGCGAGGTGATGATGCGGGTGCGCATCTTGTGGATCTCGGCGAACATCTCGTCATCGTTCGCATAGGCGTCTTCGTTCACGCCATAAAGCGCCAGCGCCTTCGGGGTCGAGCCGCCGGACTGGTCCAGCGCGGCGATGAAACCCTTGCCTGCGGCGATGCGGTCGAGTTGTTCCTGATGTACAGAAGCGTCTTTGGCCATAATGCGTCACTCTTCTTTGGAATGGTCTGTCTTGGCGCTGTCTATAGCGCGAATCTGGTGGGAAACAACGGGGTGTTGCGCTAACGGAAGAAGGATTTCCGCGCATCCCGCGCCATGTTGTAGCGCATTTCCAGATCCGAGATCCGCGCCATTGCCGCCTTGCGCGCTTCCGGATCCGTCAGTTCCGCATATTCGCGGCGCGCTGCGGCCAGCTGCTCCTTCAGCCCGAACTCCTCCGGCACCACCCCGGCCTGCGCCATGATCCGCATGCCCGCCGCCAGCCCGGCGTCCACATGCGCCTCGCTGCTGCGATCGGGCAGGGGCTTGCCTTCCCCCTCCAGACCCTGCAGCTGGCCCTCGGCCTGGGCCTTGGTCAGCTGCCGTTCAATCAGGTTGCGGAAGGCGCGGATCATGCGGGCTCCTGTGGTTGCGGCAGCAGCATATCAGCCGCCGCTCAGCCCAGCCAGTCCTTGCGGGTGACGGCATCGTTCAGCGCCAGCAGGTCCTCGCGCAGGTCCTCCAATGTGACCGGCCCGCCCAGGCACACCCGCACCGCTTCCTGCGGCAGGCCCGAAACCGTGAAGGCATCGCTGGGCATGATGCCGATCTGGCGGCCCGCCATGCGGCCCATCACCTCGGCCCGGCTGGTGCCGCGCGGCAGGGTCAGCCACAGGTTAAAGGCCAGCGGATCGCTCTCGATGAAACACTCCTGCAGCACCTCCGCTGCCAGCGCCTGCCGCTGGGCTGCGGCCTTACGGATGAAGCGCTGGATCTCCGCCGCGGTGCCGTCCTCGATCCAGCGGCCGAGCAGCGCCAGATTCAAGGGCGACACCATCACATGCATCGACCTCAGCGCCTGGCTGAACTGCCCCAGCAGCGCCCGTTTCGGCACCGTCGTATAGGCCAGCCGCAGCCCGGCGCCGAAGCACTTGGAGAGCCCGGCGATGTGCCAGCCCAGACCGGGGATCAGGCTGCTGATCGCTGCAGGCGCGCCATTGTCGACAAAGCAATAGGCGTCATCCTCGATCAGCGGCAGCTCATGCTTTTGCAGCACTGCGGCAATCTCCTGCCGCCGCCTGGCCGGAATGGTGCGCGTCGAGGGGTTCTGCAGCGTCGGATTGAGGTACAGCGCCGCCGGCCAGTCGCCGGTGATGGCCGCCTCCAGCGCCGCCGGCAGGATGCCGTCCTTGTCGCTTGCCAGTCCAATGAGCCGGACCCCCAGCCGCGCCGCGATGGAGCGCAGCCCGGGATAGGTCACCTCCTCGCACAGCACGGTGGATCCCGGCTCGCACAGCACCGTCAGGATCGCATAGAGACTGGCGTGCGCCCCAGGGGTGATCACCAGCCGGTCCGGGGCGCAGTCCAGCCCGTTGGCCTGCATCCACTCTGCCGCGATGGCCCGGTCCTGCGGGCTGCCGGTCACCGATTGGTAGCGCAACAGCGGCACCATGTTGGCCGAGACATGCTCCAGCCCCTTTTGCATCCGTGCCAGCAGGGCGGGATCGTCCGGTTCCGGCGGCATGTTCATCATCGGATCTTCTTCCAGCGCCCGGCGCGGGTCGGGGCGCTCCGGCAGTGCCTCCCGGCTGCGCACAAAGGTGCCGCGTCCGACAAAGCTTTCGATATAGCCGCGCCGCACCGCCTCGGCATAGCCCCGCGACACGGTGGAAAAGTCCACGCCCAGCTCCTGCGCCACCCGCCGCTGCGGCGGCAGCCGGTCGCCGGGTGCCAGCACGCCCGCGTCGATGTCGGCGCCGATCGCCTCGGCCAGTTCGATGTAGCGCGGCCGGGCGCCGTCCAGACGGGCAGGGGTCCAGTGTGTCATCGCCGGGTCTCCGAGGGGTCTTTGTGTCGTGATTGATTGGTTCAATGCCGGAGTGCGGCAATAAATGCAATATCAATGTTTGCATATTGATTGCATTCAATCGGGGAATCGCGGTATCAGGCGGCGGAACCCAAGGAGACGCGCGATGACCCAAGCGGACGTTCTGGACGAGACCCAGCGGGAGCTGAAGCCGGCCCTGCTGAAGGGGCTGCGGCTGCGCTGCCCGAACTGCGGCGGCGGCAGGCTGCTGCACAGCTACCTGAAGGTGAACGACAGCTGCTCTGAGTGCGGCCAGGCGCTGCACCACCAGCGCGCCGATGACGGCCCGGCCTATCTGACCATCCTGGTGGTGGGCCACATCCTCGGCTTTGCGCTGCACATCGTCTACACCCAGCTGCGCCCGGACCCCTGGACGCTGGCGATCATCATGTCGGTGATCACTGTCGGGGCCTCGCTGCTGATGCTGCCGCGGATGAAGGGGCTGGTGGTGGCCTATCAATGGGCCAAGCGGATGCACGGCTTCTGAGCCGGCAGGAGCCAGTCAATCAAAATGCAAAAGGCGGGCCAGTGGCCCGCCATTTTCTGTTTTCTCCCAGCGCCGCGCAGCGGCGCCGGGCCCAACCGGGATGGAACAATCTGCGATTGGTCCGGGACGGGCGGGAGAGCCCCGCCTGCCGGGAATCACACCAGCCGCGAGGCGTCCTTGGCCGCGCGCACGAAATCGTCAAACAGCGGGTGCGGCGCAAAAGGTTTGGACTTCAGCTCCGGGTGGAACTGCACGCCGATGAACCAGGGGTGGTCGGTCCACTCCACGATCTCCGGCAGGCGGCCGTCCGGCGACATGCCGGAGAAGCTGAGGCCGCATTTTTCCAGCTGTTCCTGATACTTCGTGTCGACCTCATAGCGGTGGCGGTGGCGCTCCTCGATGTGGGTGCTGCCATAGACTTCCGCCACTTTGGAGCCTTCAATCAGCGCCGCGTCATAGGCGCCCAGACGCATGGTGCCGCCCTTGTCGTCGCCCACTTTGCGCTCGACGGTCATGTTGCCCTGCACCCATTCCTTCAGGTGGTAGACAACCGGCTCAAAACGCTTCTTGCCGGCCTCGTGATCGAACTCCTCCGACCCCGCTTCGGAAATGCCAGCCACGTTGCGTGCGGCCTCAATCACCGCCATCTGCATGCCGAGGCAGATGCCGAGGTAAGGCACCTTGTTCTCGCGGGCATACTGGGCCGCCTTGATCTTGCCTTCGGTGCCGCGCTCGCCAAAGCCGCCGGGGACCAGGATCGCGTGGTAGCCCTGCAGGTAGGGGGCGGCGTCTTCCTTGTCGAACAGCTCTGCGTCGACCCATTCGATCTTGACCTTCACACGGTTCGACATGCCGCCGTGGGTCAGCGCCTCGGCGATGGATTTATAAGCGTCTTCCAGCTGGGTGTATTTGCCGACAATGGCCACCCGCACCTCGCCCTCGGGGTTGTAGATGCGGTCCGCCACATCTTCCCAGCGCTCCAGGTTGGGCTTGGGGGCGGGGGCGATGCCAAAGGCATCCAGCACCGCCTGATCCAGGCCCTCGCGGTGATAGGCCAGCGGCGCCTCGTAGATGGATTTCAGATCCTGCGCGGCAATCACGCTGTCGGCGCGGACGTTGCAGAACAGCGCCAGCTTCTCGCGTTCCTTCACCGGGATCGGGCCTTCGGAACGGCAGACCAGGATGTCGGGCGCCAGGCCGATGGAGCGCAGTTCTTTCACGGAGTGCTGGGTCGGCTTGGTCTTCAGCTCGCCGGAGGCCTTGATGTAAGGGAGCAGGGTCAGGTGCATGAAGATGCACTGGCCGCGGGGCTTGTCCTGGGCGAACTGGCGGATCGCCTCGAAGAAGGGCAGGCCCTCGATGTCACCGACGGTGCCGCCGATCTCACACAGCATGAAGTCGACCTCATCCTCGCCGATGGAGATGAAGTCCTTGATTTCGTTGGTGACGTGCGGAATGACCTGGATGGTCTTGCCGAGGTAGTCGCCGCGGCGCTCCTTCTCCAGCACGTTGGTGTAGATCCGCCCCGAGGAGATCGAGTCGGTCTTGCGCGCCGGAACCCCGGTGAAGCGCTCGTAGTGGCCGAGGTCGAGGTCGGTTTCGGCGCCGTCGTCGGTCACGAACACTTCGCCGTGCTCAAACGGGCTCATGGTGCCCGGATCGACGTTCAGATAGGGGTCCAGCTTGCGCAGGCGGACCGAGTAGCCGCGTGCTTGCAGCAACGCGCCCAGTGCCGCGGACGCCAGGCCTTTGCCCAGAGATGAAACAACACCGCCAGTGATGAAGATAAAACGCGCCATATGTATTCGGCTGCCCCCGTGAGAAGTCAGATTTCAGCTGCCCGGCGGTGATTGGAATCAGTCCAAAAACCGCAGCATCACGGGACTTCATATATAAAGGATTCGCACGAAATGCGCAAGGGAACCGCAAGATGCTGTTGCGGTTCCTAAAACCCTCTCAAGGTGTAGTGGATCAGTCTGCGCTGGGAACCAGCGGAGCGTTGTCGCCTTCGGCGGGCGGCAGAAGATCGCTGCCCAGTGCCGGAACTGCAGGGGCCTCGCCGCCTTCTTCACTTTGCGGCACGCCGATGCGGTCTGCAACCGAGGAGCCTGCGGACTTTTGCGCCGCCATGATGGTCAGGGTGATCGAGGTGCAGATGAAAGCAATGGCCAGCAGCCAGGTCAGCTTGGCAAGTGCGGTCGCTGCCGAGCGGCCGGAGATTGCGCCGCCGCCGCCGCCGCCCATGCCAAGGCCGCCGCCTTCGGAGCGCTGCAGCAGAACCACGGCAATCAGGCCGAGAGCCAGAAGAAGATGGATGATCAGAACAACGTTTTCCATGGGTCCCTGCGGCGGTTGGCTAAGTACCGGGCGGTAAATAGGCAAGATTGCCCGGGGGGGCAAGGGCGGAGTTGCAGGCTGTTCCGCGAACCTGTGCCGGACGTCACGCAACGTGATACCCTGCATCAGGAAACGTGACTGGACAGCACCGCCCGCAGCGGCGCAGCATGGGTCTATGCCCCATGACCATTCCGACCACCCGCACGCCCTTCTGCCGCCTGATCCTGCCCTGCGGGTGAAGGCGCTGGAGACGATTCTGACCGAGAAGGGCCTGATCGACCCCGCCGCGCTGGAGGAGATCATCGACACCTATCAAAACCGGATCGGCCCGCAGAACGGCGCAAGGGTGGTGGCCCGCGCCTGGAGTGATCCGGAGTTCAAGGCCGCACTGCTGGCCGATGCCGATCCGGTGCTGGCGGAGCTGGGGTATTACGGCCGCCAGGGCGAGCATATGGTGGTGGTGGAGAACACCGCGGCTCAGCACAATATGGTCGTCTGCACCTTATGCAGCTGCTACCCGTGGCCGCTCCTTGGTATTCCGCCGGGCTGGTACAAATCCGATGCCTACCGCGCCCGCGCGGTACGGGAGCCGCGCAAGGTGCTGGCGGAGTTCGGTGTCACGCTGCCACCGGAGACCGCGGTGCGGGTCTGGGATTCGACCGCCGAGGTCCGCTATCTGGTGCTGCCGATGCGGCCTGAAGGCACTGAGGGGAGGAGCGAGGACGATCTGGCGGCGCTGGTCACCCGCGACAGCATGATCGGCACGGGATTGGCGAAGGTGCCGGCATGACCCGGGTGCATGACATGGGCGGGCGATTCGGCGACGGCCCGGTGCTGCCCGAGGATGAGAACGCGCCGGTTTTTGCCGAGGACTGGCATGCCCGCGCGCTGGCGGTGACGCTGGCCTGCGGCGCGCTGGGGCAGTGGAACATCGACACCTCCCGCCATGCCCGCGAGAAGCTGTCGCCCAAGGATTACACGCGGTTTTCCTATTACGAGAAATGGATCGCGGCGCTGGCGGATCTGCTGGTCGAGAAGGGTGTGCTGACGCGCGAAGACCTTGCAGGGCAGGGTGCTGCCGGGCTGCATGCGCTGGCGGAGCGGGCATTGAAGGCGGAGAATGTCGCCGCCGCGCTGGCCAAGGGCGGACCGGCGGACCGCGACGGCGGGCCGGCGCCGCTGTTCACGCAGGGGCAGGCGGTGCGGGCGCGGATCCCTGCGGACAATGCATTGGTGGATGGCGGCCACACGCGGCTTCCCCAATATGCCGCTGGCGCGCAGGGCTATATCCTGCGGCTGCATGGCACCCATGTCTTCCCCGACAGCAGCGCCCATGGGCTGGGCGAGGCGCCGGAGCCGCTTTATGCGGTGCGGTTCCATGCCAGCTCGCTGTGGGCGCATGCCGAACATCCCGAGGACGAGGTGGTGCTTGACCTGTGGCAGAGCTATCTGGAGCCGTTATGAGCGACTGTCCTGAGGTTGCAGCTCCTGAGCCTGTCTTTGCCGAACCCTGGCACGCGCAGGTCTTTGCCCTCACGGTGCATCTGAACGAGGGTGGCCGGTTCAGCTGGGCCGACTGGGTGGAGCGGTTTTCCGCGACGCTGAAGCGCCACGGCCTGGGCCGGGAGCTGGATGGCGGCGAGGATTACTTCCGCGCCTGGCTGGAGACATTGGAGATGGTTCTGGCGGAGGACGGCGCGGCTTCTCCTGCGGAGGCAGAAGTCATGCGCAGCCGCTGGGAGGAGGCGTATCTCAGCACCCCGCACGGCGCGCCGGTGCAGCTGCGGGGCTGAGCGCGCGCGGCTTTGGCCGCCGGGGCCTGGGCGGCCTGGGCGGTTTCTCTTGTTTCGTTCCGCGTTCCGTTCCGTTCGGGTGTGCCTGTGACCCAATTAAGGGGGCGGCGCCGCCGGGTGGAGTTGGACAGACCCCACGGGGAGCCTGCTCGGACAGGATTTCCTGGACGACCCCCTTTTTATCAGGGCCGGTCTCCGGGTGTTGCGCAGGCAGCCGCACAGATGCCTGCGCCTCGTATCATGGCCCATGCGCGGAGCCATGGCGGGGGATCGCGATCTTATTGCAGTGTGGCATCAGGGGGTGAGGATCGCGTGAACGGGGCGTACGGTGGGTGCGCAACACCCTGCATAGAGAAATATCATCCGCCCGGAACAAGGCGCGCAGCGCCGCCGGGCAGAGCCCGTCCGCCCCCACGGGCGGGCTCTTCTGCAAGGGAGAGTTTCAAATCTGAACTGGGGAAGTGGTGGAGGAATAAACTGCCATGCACTTCTGTACCGCCGCCAGCCCGCGGACGGTCTCTGCCCGGCTGTGTGGACGTCTTCAGTAAACGGGAATCAGCGGCAAGCCGACGCATTCGTGCCCGCCCAGGCAGGCGCAGCCCTCTGCGATTGGGCGAAAACCTTGGCTAAGCCTTCTCCTGCGGCGAATTTGCGGTTCCCCTGCCTGCGCAGCATCGCTATATGAGCGTGGGTTTGAACCAGACTGTAAAGGACCGGATATGGCCAATGTCGTCGTAGTCGGCGCCCAGTGGGGCGACGAGGGTAAAGGCAAGATCGTGGATTGGCTGAGCGAGCGCGCTGATGTGATCGCCCGCTTCCAGGGCGGCCATAACGCCGGCCACACGCTGGTCATTGACGGCAAGGTCTACAAGCTGCATGCGCTGCCCTCGGGTGTGGTGCGCGGCGGCAAGCTGTCGGTCATCGGCAATGGCGTGGTGCTGGACCCCTGGCACCTGCTGAAGGAAATCGAAACGGTCCGCGATCAGGGTGTCGAGATCACGCCCGAGACGCTGATGATCGCCGAGAACACGCCGCTGATCCTGCCGCTGCATGGCGAGCTGGACCGGGCGCGCGAGGAAGCGGCCTCCAAGGGCACCAAGATCGGCACCACCGGCCGCGGCATCGGCCCGGCTTATGAAGACAAAGTGGGCCGCCGTGCGGTCCGCGTCGCCGACCTGGCGGATGAGGCCACCCTGGTGGCACGCGTTGACCGGGCGCTGCAGCACCATGACCCGCTGCGCAAGGGCCTGGGCGTCGATCCCATCGACCGCGATGCGCTGATCGAGCAGCTGAAAGAGATCGCACCGAAGATCCTGCCCTATGCGGCGCCGGTCTGGAAAGTGCTGAACGAGAAGCGCAAGGCGGGCAAGCGGATCCTGTTCGAAGGCGCGCAAGGCGCGCTGCTGGACATTGATTTCGGCACCTATCCGTTTGTCACCTCCTCCAACGTGATTGCGGGCCAGGCGGCCACCGGCGTCGGCATCGGCCCGGGTTCGATCGATTACGTGCTGGGCATCGTCAAGGCCTATACCACCCGCGTCGGCGAAGGCCCGTTCCCGACCGAGCTGCTGAAGGAAGACGGCACCCCGGATGCGGATGGCGAACGCCTGGGCACCCGCGGCCATGAGTTCGGCACCACCACCGGCCGCCAGCGCCGCTGCGGCTGGTTCGATGCAGCCCTGGTGCGCCAGACCTGCGCCACCTCCGGCATCAAAGGCATCTGCCTGACCAAGCTGGACGTGCTGGACGGCTTTGAAACCCTGAAGATCTGCACCGGCTATGACCTGGATGGCGAGCATCTGGATTATCTGCCGACCGCGGCCGACCAGCAGGCCCGCTGCACCCCCATCTATGAGGAAATGCCGGGCTGGAGCGAGTCGACCGAAGGCGCGCGCAGCTGGAACGACCTGCCGGCCAATGCGATCAAATACGTCAAACGCGTGGAAGAGCTGATCGAATGCCCGGTTGCGCTCTTGTCCACCAGCCCGGAGCGGGACGACACCATCCTGGTGACCGACCCGTTCGCCGACTGATGGCAGAGAAGCAAGGCCTGAGCTACAAGGCCCGGCGGCGCTGGGCCCTGGTCATCCTGCTGGTGGGCATGCCGGTATACATCGTGGCTGCGGTCACGCTGATGAACTGGCTGGACCGTCCGCCCCTGTGGCTGGAGCTGATCGTCTATGTGGCCCTGGGCATCATCTGGGTGCTGCCGTTCAAATTCGTGTTCCGCGGCGTCGGCAAGGAAGACCCGGACGCCGGAGATCAGTAGAGTGAGGGGCACTGCCCCGCAGGTTTGCTGAGAAGAGGGGCGCTGCCCCTCTTGACCTGGCGGTCAATTCACCCCGGAGTATTTCCGAAAGGTGAATAACGATTTGTTTTTAAATGGAAAAAGGCGGCCTCGCGGGGCCGCCTTTTTCTGTTGATCTGCAGGCTGTTCAGCCTGCGGCGCGTTTGCCGGGCTTGAAGCCGATGTCGCCGGAGGCGGTGAACTTGCCATTGCCAGAGCGTTCGATCTTGCCGTCGCGCAAGAGCTGGCCGAAGGAGCGCAGCCCGTCTTCGCGGTTGAAGCCTTCGCTGCCGGCGCTGCGCACGGTGTTCATCAGCTGCGGGCGCGAGAAGTGGTCGCGGCCTTCGACAAAGCTCATATAGGCCGCAGCGGCCTCCAGCAGCTCATGCAGTTCGGCGGCGCCGCGTTCTTCGGCGTAGGCCGCAAAGCCGCTGCTGTCGCCGCCGGTGCCGGAGGCGAGCGCCCCGGCCGTGACCCGGCGCGGGCGGATCGGCTGCGGCTGCTGCTGTTCGGCGCCCTCGTCGATGCGCTGTTCTGCCACCAGCTTGAG
Source organism: Leisingera sp. S132 (assembly GCF_025144465.1). Taxonomy (NCBI): domain Bacteria; kingdom Pseudomonadati; phylum Pseudomonadota; class Alphaproteobacteria; order Rhodobacterales; family Roseobacteraceae; genus Leisingera; species Leisingera sp. S132. Next base: position 2,397,077 of record NZ_CP083553.1, on the reverse strand, counting down.
CGGGGCAGGCCGGGCGGCAGGGCTGGCCGGGCGTTCCGATGCGGTCTGGCGGGTCTCTGGGCGGCGCGGCCGCACCACGCTGGCCAGATCCTCGCGGTAGGGCTGCGCCTCATCGCCATCGCTGCCCGTTTCTGCACCGTCCGCCTTGGTTGCGGCCACGGCAGCGCGCAGCTGGCTGTACGCCTCGCGCGAGGAGGCGGTTTCCGGGTCTTCCAGTTTCTCGTCTGCCGCGGCCATCAGGCGGGAGACATCGCTGTCGGCCAGGCCGGCGGCGGCTGGCTCACCCAGGTCCGAAGCGGCGGTCTCTTCTTCTTCGGGCGCGGCCTCCGGGGCGGGCTGTTCGGAGGCGGCAAGGATTTCCGCTTCCACCTCGGCCAGCTCGCGCATCAGGTCGGCTTCGTCCTCTTCCGAGAGGGCGGTCTGCGCCGCTTCAGAAGCGGCGGAGTCTGCGGTTTCCTCATCCGCTTCCTCCAGCTGGCCCGAGGCGACCGCCTCGTCGAACACGGCGCGCTTGATCTTGGTGATGCGGACGCGGGCGGGGGGCCGCGCGGGTGCGGGGGTCTCTTCCTCTTCGCCGCCGGCCGGCAGGAGGCTGTTGTCCTCTGCGGTCTCTTCCGCGCTGTCCGCGCCGGTGTCCGGAGCGTCATCAGAGAGGCTGGCGAAGATCCTGTCTTCGGCTTCATCCTCCGCTGCTGCGTCCTCGTCCCCGGCTGCGTCTTCGGCCTGGGCGGCAGCGTTCAGGTCCAGACGGTCCAGGGCGCGGGCGATTTCGTCGTCGCCCTCGTCATCGAAATCAGGGGCGCCGTCGTCTTCCAGCAGGGCGGCGGAGATGTCCTCCTCGGCGCCCTCCAGCACGTCGTCGGCGTGTTCGTCTTCGCTGAAGTCTTCCTCGGGGGTCTGCGCAACCACGGCGCGGATGCGCTGCAGCTTGGCAGCGATGCTGTCGGCGGCGGCGGACGCTGCGGGGGCTTCGGCCTCAACCGCTTCGGCCTCAACCGCTTCCGCGTCTGCCGCTTCGTCCTCTGCTTCGGTGATGCCGGCCTCGGATTCGGTCACTTCCAGCAGCTCGACTGCAGGGGCCGGTTCTTCTTCGCTTGCGGTGCCCAGCACAGCTGCGATGGCTTCTTCGGCTTCGGCTTCGGCTTCGGCTTCGGCTTCGGCTTCGGCTTCGGCTTCGGCTTCGGCTTCGGCTTCGGCTTCGGCTTCGGCTTCGGCTTCGGCTTCGGCTTCGGCAATGACGTCTGCGGTCATGTCCTCGGCCTCTGCTTCGGCCTCTGTTGCTTCGGCCTCTGTCGCGATCTCTTCGGCGGCCTGGGTGTCTTCGGCTTCCGGCTCGAAGAACTCAACCTCGGAGTCCGGGAGCGTTACCGCAGGCGCGGTCTCTGCCGGAGCGGCTGTTTCTGCGGGTGCGGCTTCGGCAGCCGGTTCCGCGGCGGGGGCAGGGGCGGGCTGCGCTGCAACCGGTTCCGCGGCGGGCGCCGGGGCGGCAGCAGGAGCGGGCGCGGGGGCAGGGGCCGGAGCGGCGGCCTCGGCAGCGGCGGCGCCAAGGGCCGGGGTGGCGGCGCGCAGGTGGATGCCGGTGTCGCTGGTGCGGGCCTCAACCTGGCGGGCGATCTCGCGCTGGGCGATGCGGGCCAGCATGTCGGCGTCGGGCTGCGGCGGTTCGGCGCCGAAGTAGCGGTCATCCGCGGCCAAGTCGCGGAAATACTCGGCAATCGCCTTCATTGTGTCGAAGGAATCCTCAAACCCTTCCAATGTGCAGGAAAAGGTTCCATAGGATACGGTCAAGACTTTGTTGTTGTGTACCATCAGCTCGCTCGTCTTCGTCACATCTGTTGTCATTCACCATAAAGGCTGGAAGGACCAATTTTGCTCGAATCCGTGCAATTGATCGTATCATTTTGTGTTCACAATATGGCTTGTTTCCAAAATAAGCGGGAATGCGCTGCATGAATACTAAGATTGTAGACGTCCCGGAACCAATCACCCTGGTGGGCGGCGGTGAGCTGGCTGCGGGGGCGCTGGCGGAGGCGCTGGCGCTGGCGCCGGTTCTGGCGGCGGCCGATGGCGGTGCGGCGGCGGCGCTGGCGGCGGGGCATGTGCCGCGGGCGGTGATCGGGGATTTCGACTCTTTGCCTGAGGAGGTGCGGGTGCAGCTGCCGCCCGAGGTTCTGCACCCGGTGGCGGAGCAGGACAGCACCGATTTCGATAAGGCGCTGAGGATGATAGCAGCGCCGGCAGTTCTGGCGGTGGGGTTTCTGGGCGCGCGGGTGGATCACCAGCTGGCGGCGTTCAGCACGCTGGTGCAGGGGCATGAGACGCCGTGTGTGCTGGTGGGGGAGACCGAGGTGATCTTTCACCTGACCCGGGCGGTGGCGCTGCCGGCCCGCGCAGGAGAGGTGATCTCGCTGTTTCCGATGCAGGAGGTGCAAGGGCGCTCGGAAGGGCTGGAGTGGCCCATTGAGGGCCTGCGGATGTCGCCGATGGGACGGATCGGCACCTCGAACCGGGCGGTGGGGCCGGTGCGGCTGGAGGCAGAGGGGCCGGGGCTGCTGGCGATTGTGCCGCGGCGGCTGCTGGCGGATGTGCTCAGCGAGGTCCGGCGGGACCGCTAGGCCGCAGGCTGGTTTTCGGGCCGGACGTCAGGCGGGGTTGATGCGTTCTTCGGTCTCAGACGCCGTGCGCTCGCGCATCACCGCGTAAAGCCCTGCGCTGATGGTCAGGAGAATGCCGAAGGCGGCGAGGGTGTTCGGCAGTTCCGAGAAAATCAGCCAGCCGAAGAACACCGCCACCGGGATCTCCAGGTATTGCATCGAGGCGAGGGTGGAAGTGGGGGCGAACCGCAGGCTCCAGGTCATCAGCAGATGGGCAACGGTGCCAAGCGCGCCTGCGGCGGCCAGCAGGGTCCAGGTGTCCTGCGGCGGCAGGGCGGTGGACAAGGCGTTGACACCGGCGGCATCGCCAATCAGGAACACCGGTGCCAGCAGCACGGTGCCCATCACGCCCGCCACCGCCTGAACCGATATGGGGTCGGTCTCCTTGGCGATCTTGCGGGTGATCAGCATGAACAGGGCAAAGATCACCGCGACCAGCAGCGGCCAGAGCGCGTTCCAGCCAACGGCGGCAAAACTGGGCTGGATGACCAGCAGGGTGCCGGTGAAGCCAACGATGCAGGCACCGAGGCGGCGCAGGCCGACCTCTTCCTTCAGCACGTATTTGCCCAGCAGCAGCATCAGGAAGGGCATCACGAAGGCAATGGCCACCGCATCAGCCAGCGGCAGGTAGCGGAAGGCGGTGAACATGGCGGCAATCCCGCCCATCTGCAGAAGGGTGCGCAGGAGCAGCAGCGGCGCCACCCGGCGCGACAGGCTGAGCGGCAGGCGCAGGGCCAGGGCCAGCGGCAGCAGGATTGCGGCCTGGGCGGCAAAGCGGATGAAAACGATCTGGGCAACCGGCACCCGGTCGGTCAGCAGTTTGGCGATGGCGTCACCCAGCGGGATAACCATGCAGAAGCCCAGCATCAGGGCGATGCCGACAAGGGGCCGGTCCTGTGTCATGGCGCCACGCTAGGCCTGCACGGTGTAAGGCGCAAGCTGGAGTTGCTGGGAATATCGGGACGTTGCGTCCCCTTTGGGACGTGACGCGCAGCGGCACGGCCCGCGCCTGACCTTCCCCCCGGGAAGGCGCATTCGCGCCCTCCCAAGGTCAGGCCCGGGCCTTATGTCCCGCTACCTTGGCAGGAAAGCGGAGTACCTCAGCAGTTCGGCACGTTCACCGCGAGGCCGCCGAGCGAGGTTTCCTTGTACTTGTCGTGCATGTCGGCGCCGGTCTGGCGCATGGTCTCAATGCAGGCGTCCAGCGGAACGAAATGCTGGCCGTCGCCGCGCAGGGCGAGGGAGGCCGCGGAGACCGCCTTGATCGCTGCGAGGCCGTTGCGCTCGATGCAGGGGACCTGCACCAGCCCTTTGACCGGGTCGCAGGTCATGCCCAGATGATGCTCCAGCGCGATCTCGGCAGCGTTTTCCACCTGCTCAGGCGTGCCGCCCATCACGGCGCAGAGACCCGCGGCGGACATGGCAGAGGCGGAGCCGACTTCGGCCTGGCAGCCGGCCTCAGCACCGGAAATGGAGGCGTTGTACTTGACCAGTCCGGCAATGGCGGCGGCGGTCAGCAGGAAATCCTCGACATGGGCCTCGGACGCGCCCGGCACGTGGTCGAGGTAGTAGCGGATCACGGCCGGCAGGGTGCCCGCGGCGCCGTTGGTCGGGGCGGTCACCACCTGGCCGCCGGCCGCGTTTTCCTCGTTCACCGCCATCGCGTAGACGCTCATCCAGTCGTTGATGGTGTGCGGTGCGGTCAGGTTCATGCCGCGTTCGGCCATCAGCGCGTCATAGATGCCCTTGGCGCGGCGGCGGACCTTGAGGCCGCCGGGCAGGATGCCGTCGCGCTCCAGCCCGCGGTTGATGCAGTCGTTCATCACCTGCCAGATGCGGGCGGTGCCCTTGGCGAGGCTCTCGGAGCAGCCGCGGGAAATCTCGTTGGCGCGCTTCATCTCGGCAATCGACTTGCCGCTGGCCTTGGCCATCTCCAGCATTTCCGCCGCCGATTTGAACGGGTAGGGCACCGGGTCGCCTTCGTCGGTGGCCTTGCCTGCGGCCAGCTCCTCCTCGGTGACGACAAAGCCGCCGCCGATCGAGTAGAACACCTGTTTCAGGATCACGTCGCCCTGGGCGTCGGTGGCCATCAGGATCATGCCGTTGGCGTGGCCCGGCAGCGCGTGATCGTAGTCGAAGATCATGTCGGCCTTGGGGTCGAAGTGCAGTTCGCCCAAGCCTTCGGGGTGCATGGTGTGGGTCTTGTCCAGCTCCGCCAGGAAGGCCTCTGCCTTGGCGTCGTCATAGTCGTGGGCGACAAATCCGCCGAGCCCGAGGATGGTGGCGCGGTCGGTGGCGTGGCCGACGCCGGTGAAGGCAAGCGAGCCGTGCAGCGAGGCGCGCAGCCCGTGGAATTCAAAGGGCGACGCGCGCATCATGTCGAGGAAGCGCGCGGCAGCGACCATCGGACCCATGGTGTGGGAGGACGACGGGCCGATGCCCACTTTGAACATGTCGAAAACGGAGAGGAACATTAGGTAGCTGATCCTTCTGGGGGATTGGCGTAGGCCGGGGATGTGAACGGGGTGGCGCCGAGGCCCTCGGCCTCGCGCGACACGGTAACAGCGGGGCGGTGTTCCAGCCCGGCGCAGATCCGCTGCAGGCTGGGGTAATGGGCCAGGGTGAACCATGTTTTGTCGGCCTGCGCAGGATAGAGCGCCATCCAGCGGATCTGGCAGGCCAGGTAGTAGTCCAGCACCGAGGGCTGCGGCGCACCGAGCCAGGCGGGGCGCTGGGCAGCGGCCTGGTCGAGGCTGGTCAGATGCACATGCAGGCGCTGGCGCAGGACCTTCTGCAGCTGCTGCTGATCTGCCTCGGCATCCCCGATGTACTTGTCCGGATAAAACAGCATCCGCAGGTCGGCGTGCAGGGTGTTGGAGGCAAAGAACAGCCATTTCAGGAACGCGGCGCGGTCCGGGCTGCCGGGCTGCGGCGCCATCACGGTGTGACGTTCGGAGAGCCACAGCAGGATGGCGGCGGTTTCAAACAGCGGCCCGTCCGGGGTTTCCAGCACCGGGATCAGCCCGCCCGGGTTCAGCGCAAGGTAGGCGGGGCTGTTCTGCGCCTGAGCCTTGCGGTCGACCAGAACCGTCTCATACGGCAGGCCAAGCTCCTCCAGCACCAGCCGGATGACCAGTGAGGCGTTGTCAGGGGCGTAGTGCAAGCGGTATTCGGGTTTCATAGCGCAACATTATAACTGGGACCGGCGGAATATGTGTCCGTTTCCGGCGTTTCCAATAGGAAACCCGCCTTTGTGATATATGTTTGGCTGGCAGGGCGAGAAGCGGCGGAAAGATGCCGTTCAGATCCGGCGCTGCGATGGGCAGTTGAGAGTCCTCTTTACCCGATGCTGCGCAGCGCATGAATGGCGGCGTCCACGATCCAGCGTGATAATAACGCTTGACCTAAAGTAGCTTCAGGTTGCTACGAACCTGAAAAGGAGGGGCCGACTGTATGAAGATTTCAGAAGTGGCTGCTAAGACCGGGCTCAGCATTTCAACGATACGCTTCTATGAGAAATCCGGATTATGTCCGTTCATCGAACGTGGCGCAGACGGTAAGCGCAGGTTTTCGAAGACGGATGCCGACTGGTTGGAGTTGCTGGCATCACTGCGTGCGACTGGAATGCCTTTGTCTGAGATGCGCAAGTTCGCTGCCTTGTATGCATCAGGCGATGCAACAATCCCGAATCGTAAGGCGGTGCTTCTAGCACACCGACAAAGCCTCAAGGCCCGGCAGGCGGAGTTGGAACGCTGCCGAAAAATCCTCGACCAAAAACTGCAAAAGTACGATGAAAGAATGAAGGATCAGACATGAGGATAATCGTCGTAGGTGCGTCTGGCGATATTGGGCGAGCCGCCTGCAAAGAGCTTGAACAGAGGCATGAAATCGTCACCGTCGGTCGCACCACCGGAGATTTACAACTCGATGTGGGCGACTTTCATGCGGTTAAGTCACTCTATGAAAAGGTCGGCACCATTGATGCCGTTGTTTCTTGCGCAGGCGATGCGACCTTCGCGCCCTTGTCTGACATGGACCATGAGATGTTCATGGTCGGTCTGCGGCAGAAGGTGATGGGGCAAGTGAACCTCGTCCTCGCTGGGCTGAGTGCCATTTCGGATGGCGGTTCCTTCACACTGACAAGCGGCGTCCTTGACCGCGATCCAATCCGAATGGGTTCAAATGCTGCGACCGCCAATGGGGCATTGGCTGGCTTCGTCACCGGTGCGGCGATAGAGATGCCGCGCGGGTTGAGAGTGAATGTTGTCAGTCCTGGAATGTTGGACGTTTCCGCACCGCGCTATGGCGCGTGGTTTCACGGTCACAAACCTGTGCCATCCCATAATGTAGGCTTGGCATATGCAAAGTGCGTTGAGGGCGCTCTGACAGGGCAAGTTGTAATTGTGGAGTAAGCGGCCAGCCGACGAAGCGGACCTTCGCGCAGCTGCAGCGCATTGGCGCTCTGTCCCGCCTAGCGTGCGTTCCAAACAGCCGCACAAAACAGCCGGTTCGACATAGGAGTTCCTGACGCGCGGAACTCACCGTTGCCCCGCGGCAGGGAATACCGGCTCAGAGCCGCCGGGCGGTGCAGACGAAGTGGGTGAGCGAGAAGAAGAACCGGCCCTCTGCCGCCAGTTCCTCCTGTTCCTGGGCCCAGGCGTCGGCGTCGTCGGCGTCGGTGGCGCCGCTTTCCACCGCATAGGCGCGGATCAGGCGGATCATCATCGCCGCCATGCCGTCCGGGCGCAGGCTGGTGTCGCAGATGGTGAGCGGGGTCAGGGCCTCGGGCGCATAGCCGCAGCCGCGCAGCTCCTCGGCCAGGCGGGCGGGCAGGGCGCGTTCGGCCATATGGGCGTTCCAGATGTCCAGGAACCGGTGCATCCGGGCGGCGTTGTCGCTGTGCCAGGCCAGCGTGTCCCAGTGGATGTCGCCGATCACCAGGCGGCCGTCCGGTTTCAGCACCTGATGCAGGGCGCGCAGCACCGGGCGGCGGCTGGTGATGTATTCGAACACCTGCACCGAGACTGCCTTGTCAAAGCTTTCCGGCTCAAACGGCAGGGTGGCGGCGTCGCTTTCGGTCAGGCTGGTGTTTTCCCGCCCCTCCAGCCGCTGGCGGGCGGCGGCCAGCATGTCGGGGCTGGCGTCCAGCCCGGTCACATGGCCCGCGGGGCCCACGGTGCGGGCGAGTTCCAGCGTCAAGAGCCCGTTGCCGCAGCCAAGATCCAGGATGCGGTCGCCCGGCTGCGGCTGCAGCGCATCGAAATTGGCCCGCCTCCGCCGGGAGATGTCGGCGCCCTGATAGGCATCTTCCAGCACGCGGGTGGTGTCCTCGTCGAATTGCAGCATTCCTGTCCCTCCGTCCGCATATGAGGACTAGGGCGAACGGGCGGGATTTCCAGCAAGGCGGCAGGACAGGGGCGCAAATGCCCCCTCGCACGCGGGCGGCGGGCCGCCTATAACGGCGGGGAAGCGTTTGCATGGAGACCTGTGATGACCGGAGAGCTGTCCCCCATCGACAAGGCGAAATTCGTGGCTGCCAAACGGGCGGCGGAAATGGTCGAGGACGGCATGCGGGTGGGGCTGGGCACCGGATCCACCGCGGCCTGGCTGGTGCGCTGCCTGGGCGACCTTGTGCAGAACGAAGGCCTGCGGATCATTGCGGTGCCGACCTCCAGCCGCACCGCGGTGCTGGCGCGGGACGTGGGCATCAAGGTGGTCTCCTTGGATGAGGCCAAATGGCTGGATGTGACCATCGACGGCGCCGATGAGGTCGATCCGGACCTCAACCTGATCAAGGGCGGCGGCGGCGCGCATCTGCAGGAAAAGATTGTTGCCACCGCATCGGACCGGATGGTGGTGATCGCGGACGCCAGCAAGATGGTGGACACGCTGGGCGCCTTCCCGCTGCCGGTGGAGGTGCTGCCGTTCGGCTGGCAGAGCAGCCAGGCGCTGATCGAGGAGACGCTGGTTTCGATGGACGTGATGGGGCGGCGCTCCACCCTGCGGATGAACGGCGGGGCGCCGTTCATGAGCGACGAGGGGAATTACATCCTGGACCTGCACCTGAAGCGGATCGGCAACGCCCGGCAGCTGGCGCTGGTCCTGAACCAGATCCCGGGCGTGATCGAGAACGGGCTGTTCATCGACATCTGCGACACCGTTGTGACCGGATATGGCGACGGGCGCGTCGAGGTGCGCGACATCAACGAGGGCACGGTTGAGAAGGACAAGCTGGAGTTTGCCGAGGCCGACAACCTGTTTACCGATCTGATGGATTGAGAGCGGCTGCGGTCTGCGTTTTGCGCGCCGGATTCCTGCAAGGAAACCGGAGTCGCGGAAGCCGAGAGGGCTGCCGCTGAAGAGGGCCTGAAATCCACGCAGGATTTCAGGACGGAATTCGCGCCGAATTCCGGTTCCTGAGGAGGCAGTGCCCCTGACCGGCCGGAATGCGCAGTTTCCGCCTCACAACCCAGTGCAAATTCAATGCAAAAGGTTGAATGCGGCGCGGGAACGCCCACTTGGGCATATGGCGTTTGGTGGTCCGTTATGGGATACACCTGATCAAGAATTGCAAAGGGCGGAACTTCATGAGCTTTGATTACGATCTGTTTGTCATCGGCGGCGGCTCCGGCGGGGTGCGGGCGGCGCGGGTTGCGGCGCAGGAAGGCGCCAAGGTGGCGCTGGCCGAAGAGGACCGTTACGGCGGCACTTGCGTGATCCGCGGCTGCGTGCCGAAAAAGCTGATGGTGTTTGCGTCCGAATACTCCGGCATGGTCGAGGATGCCCGCGCCTATGGCTGGGACATCAGCGCCGGCGGGTTCGATTGGGACGCTTTCAAGGGCAAGCTGCATGGCGAGCTGGACCGGCTGGAAGGCATCTACCGGAATATCCTGAAGAGCAATGGCGTCGAGAGCTTTGACAGCCGCGCGAAACTGGCCGATGCGCATACGGTGGAGCTGGCTGACGGCACCCGCAAGACCGCCAAGCACATCCTGATTGCCACCGGCGGCTGGCCCACAGTTCCGGAGTTTCCGGGCTCTGAGCTGGCGATCACCTCCAACGAGATGTTCCACCTGGACAAGCTGCCGGAAAGCCTGCTGATCGTCGGCGGCGGCTATATCGCCAGCGAATTTGCGGGCATCATGAACGGGTTGGGCGTCAGCACCACGCAGTTCTACCGCGGCGCGCAGATCCTGCGCGGTTTCGACGACGAGGCGCGCGGGCTGATTTCCGAGGAGATGTGCCAGGCGGGTATCGACGTGCATCTGGGCACCAATGTGCTGGAGATGCGCAAGGAAGGCGATAAGATCTGGGTGAAATCCACCAACGGCCAGGAGCGGCTGTTCGACAAGGTGATGTATGCCACCGGCCGCCATCCCAATGCCGATAACCTCGGGCTGGAGGAGGTCGGCGTGGCGCGCGGCCGCAAGGGCGAGATCATCGTCGATGAATACAGCCAGACCTCGGTGCCGTCGGTCTATGCGATCGGCGATGTGACCGACCGGGTGGCGCTGACCCCGGTGGCGATCCGCGAGGCGATGGCCTTTGTCGAGACCGTGTTCAAGGGCAATCCGACCAGCCCCGACCATGAACTGATTCCGACTGCGATCTTCACCCAGCCGGAGATGGGCACCATTGGCCTCAGCGAGGAAGAAGCGCGCGAGCAGGAACCCATTGAGGTCTATGCGACTTCGTTCAAACCGATGCAGCAGGCCTTTGCGGGCCGGGCGCAGCGGGTGCTGATGAAGCTGATCGTCTCAAAGGCCTCCCGCAAGGTGCTGGGCTGCCATATCGTCGCACCCGGCGCGGGCGAGATGATCCAGCTGGCTGGTATTGCCGTAAAAATGGGTGCAACCAAAGAAGATTTCGACCGCACGGTTGCGGTGCACCCGACAATGTCGGAAGAGTTGGTGACATTGAAAACTCCGGTGCGCTCGGCCTGAGCGGGCAAACCGGCAAGAACAGAACACACATGCCGGCCTTTCTCAGTAGCGGGGAAGGGCGGCAGCAAACAGATAGGAGACAAATGGCGGGCAATAGCGGTGGCCCATGGGGGGGCGGTGGCTCCTCCGGCGGCGGAGGCGGCAACCGGGGCAACAATGGCGGCGGGCGCAAGCCCGAGGATCCCCAGATCCCCGAAATCGATGAACTGGTGAAAAAGGGCCAGGAGCAGCTGCGCGTGCTGATGGGCGGGCGCGGCGGTTCCGGTGGCGGTCGTGGCGGACGTGGCGGGCCGGGCGGCGGCGCGCCGCTGTTCACCAAGGGCACCCTTGGGCTGGCAGTCATCGCCGGCGCGGTGCTGTGGGGCTTTGCCAGTGTGTACACCGTCAAGCCGGAAGAGCAGTCGGTTGAGCTGTTCCTGGGTGAGTATTCCGCAACCGGGCAGCCGGGCCTGAACTTTGCGCCCTGGCCGCTGGTCACTAAGGAGGTGATCCCGGTGCGGGTGGAGCAGACCGAGAACATCGGTTCCGGCGCCCGCGGTTCTGACGCCGGGCTGATGCTGACCGGCGACGAGAACATCATCGACGTGGATTTCCAGGTGGTCTGGAACATTTCCGACCCGGCGCGCTTCCTGTTCAACCTGCGCGACCCGCGCTCCACCATCAACGCGGTGTCGGAATCGGCGATGCGCGAGATCATCGCACAGTCCGAGCTGGCGCCGATCCTGAACCGCGACCGCGGCGCCATCACCGCCCGGCTGGAAGAGCTGATCCAGGAGACGCTGGACAGCTATGACAGCGGCGTGAACGTCGTGCGGGTGAACTTTGACGGTGCCGACCCGCCGGAGCCGGTGAAGGACGCCTTCCGCGAAGTGCAGTCCGCAGGCCAGGAACGCGACCGGCTGGAGAAACAGGCGGATGCCTATGCCAACCGCAAGCTGGCTGGTGCCCGCGGCCAGGCGGCACAGACGCTGGAAGAGGCCGAGGCTTACCGCGCCCGCGTGGTGAATGAGGCCCAGGGTGAGGCGAGTCGCTTTACCGCGGTTCTGGAGGAATACCAGAAAGCGCCGGAAGTGACCCGCAAGCGCCTGTACCTGGAAACCATGGAAGAGGTTCTGAGCCGCGTGGACAAGATCATCCTGGATGACAACGTAGGCGGCGAAGGCCAGGGGGTAGTGCCCTATCTGCCGCTCAATGAGCTGCGCAAGCCGCAGGAGGGCAACTGATGCGGAAATCTACTCTTCTTCTGCCCGTCCTGGTGGTTCTGGGCATTGCATTGCTGTCCTCGATCTTCATCGTGGACGAGCGTGAAAAGGCGCTGGTGCTGCGCTTTGGCCGGGTGGTGGACATCAAGGAAACCCCGGGCCTGGCGTTCAAGCTGCCGGTCATCGACAACGTCGTGCGCTATGACGACCGCATCCTGAGCCTGGAAGTCGGCCCGCTGGAGGTTACCCCGCTGGATGACCGCCGCCTGATTGTGGATGCGTTCTCGCGCTACCGGATTGCCAACGTGGATACCTTCCGCCAGGCAGTCGGCGGCGGCGGCATTGGTGCTGCGGAACTGCGTCTGGACAAGATCATGCGGGCGCAGACCCGTGAGGTTCTGGGTTCCGTCAGCTCCAACGACATCCTGTCTTCGGACCGTTTTGCGCTGATGCTGCGGATCCGCAACGGTGCCATCACCCAAGCCCGCCAGCTGGGCCTCGAGGTGATCGACGTGCGGCTGAAGCGCACCGACCTGCCGCAGGCCAACCTGGAAGCCACCTTTGCCCGGATGCGCGCCGAGCGCGAGCGGGAAGCGGCGGATGAAATCGCCCGCGGTGAAGAGGCCGCGCAGCGCGTGCGCGCGCAGGCCGACCGGACCGAGGTTGAACTGGTGTCGGAAGCGGAGCGCGAGGCTGAGGTGATCCGCGGTGAGTCGGACGCCGAGCGCAACGCGATCTTTGCACAAGCGTATGGGGCTGACCCTGAGTTCTTTGAGTTCTACCGCTCACTGAACGCCTATGCGAATTCGCTGCTGGCCGGGAACTCCTCGATGGTGCTGTCGCCGGACAACGAGTTCTTCAACTACCTGAAGTCCTCGGACGGGCAGACGGCGCGCCAGTAATGGGGTTCGTCCTTCTGGCCCTCGGGCTGGTACTGATTGCAGAGGGGCTGGTGTACGCACTGGCCCCTTCGCTTGTGGAGCGGCTGCTGGAAATGCTGCGCGCCCTGACGGAGGAGCAGCGCCGCAATGCCGGGCTGGCGGCGCTGGCGCTGGGGCTGATCCTGGTCTGGCTGGCGTTCCGGCTGGAGGTCTGACAGCGCGCTGCCGGCGGCCTGCGGAAATCAGGAAAACGCGGGCTGCCGCCAGCCCGCGCCTTGTTTTGTTTAATGCCGACCGGCGGGCGGTCAGGCCTCCAGAGCCAGCCCGGGTTCGCTGCCGTCCTGCGCCTGCCAGCCGGCGGCGGGCTCAACCGTGAAGCCGCCGACGGCCTGCACCAGGCTGCCTGCCTCGCGGCGCAGCAGCTGGCTTGCGGCGGCGGTCTCTTCCAGCATCGCTGCGTTCTGCTGCGCGTTCCGGTCCAGGGCCGTGATGGCCGTGTTCACCTCCGTCAGGCTGCCGGCCTGATCGGACGCAGCATCGGAGATTTCCCGCACCTTGCCGACGATCTGATAGACAACCTTCTGGATAACCGCCAGGGCCTCGCCGGTCTGTTCCGCAAGGCCGACGCCGGTGTCGACTTCGCGGCCGCTGTTCCTGATCAGTTCGCTGATTTCCCCGGCCGCGCCTGCGGACCTCTGGGCGAGGTTGCGGACCTCCGATGCGACCACGGCAAAGCCGCGCCCGGCTTCGCCTGCGCGGGCGGCCTCGACCCCGGCGTTCAGGGCCAGGAGGTTGGTCTGAAAGGCGATGCCGTCGATCAGGTCGGTGATCCTGGCAATGGCCTGCGACGAGTCCGCAACCCTGCGGACCGCGCGGATCGACTCGCTGGCGAGTTCATGGGCCGACAGCGCCTGCTGCTGCACATCGCTCACATAGCTGTTGGCCTGCCTTGCGTTTTCCGCCGTGCTTTGCACCGCTTCGTTCAGGGTCTGCAGGGAGCCTGCGGTTTCCTCCAGCGACGCGGCGGAGTGCTCGCCGCGGCGGGAGGCGTCCTCTGCCGCGCCGGCGATCTCATCGGAGGTGCTGAGCAGAGTGCTGCTGCTGCTGGTCAGCTGGACGACCATTTCGCTGAGATTGGCATTGAGCGTGTCGATCGTCGCGGAAATCTCCTTGAACACGCCCTGGTGGCCGCTTGGCATCCGGTGGGTCAGGTCGCCTCGTGACAGGGCGCTCAGCGCTTGCATCACGCCGCTGGCACCGCGCTCTGCCGCCTCGCCGGTCTGGTTCACGCCGCGGGCCAGGACGGCAAAGCCGCTGTCGCTGCCGCCGGTGCTGATCCGTTTGGAGAAGTCGCCCGTGCCGCAGGCTGCAATCACTTCGGACATCTCGCCCATCAGCTGGTCCTTCTGCCTGAGATCATTGCGGAATATCTCCAGAGCGCTGGCGATGGACACGACTTCGCTGATGCGGGAGGCAGGCAGGTCCTTGGAGTAGTCGCCCGCCATCAGACCTTGCAGAACGCTGCTGGCCCGGGTCAGGGGACGGGAAATGCCAAGGGCGAGCGTGAGACTGATCACGATGAACAGGGCGAGGCCGCCAAGGCCGGCCGCATGCGACGTCTTCCGGGCAGACTGTTCCGCCAGGTTTGCCTGAACGTGGACGTCCGGCAGCAGTGTGCGGGACTGGCCGCGCAGGGACATCAGGACCGGCTCCGCCTCAGCGAACGTTGCGGAAAGCTCCTTGCGCAGCTGTTTTTCGGCCATCGATTCAGCGGCGAAGGACTGGAAGGCGCTCTGGTACGCTTTGAGCAGCGCCTCGATTTCGGTGCGCTGCGCCTGATCGGCATAATAACTGCCAGGAAATTCAAGGAATTCAGCCACGCGGGCATCCAGGCGGCCAAGGTACTTGCCGGCGCCGCGCAGCATGAAGCCCTTTTCATGGCGGCGCATCATCAGCATCTTAACCTGCATTTCCGGGCGGTTGAGGTCCTTGAGCCTGGTTTCGGCGTCGTGGACTGCGCTGCGGAGGCTTCCCTGCAGGCCGGATTTCTCATCCAGTCCCAGCCGGCGGTGGCTGTCCGCAAGCTGCAGGAACCCGGCACCAAAGGCGCCGATTGAGGTTTTGAGGGCGGCAAACTCCGCTTCATGGCCGGAAAAGCCCTGAATTGCGGCACTTTGGGTACGCGCAGACTCCAGGGCTGCGGTCAGCTCTGCCATCACTTCGGCGTGGCGTTCGGCGCTTTGTTCATTGCGCCGCAGCAGAAAGTCTTTCTCCGCCCGCCGGGCTGACAGGAATTCGATTTCCAGATCGTCCAGCGTCGCGGCGAGGGATTCGATCCTGTCCATTTCTGATAATGTGCTGCTTCGGACAGCATCGGTGTACCGGGCAATGCCGATCCGGGCGAACATGACGGCGGCGGCCAGGACGACGATGGAGAGGAGTGCGGTCTTGATAGAAGTCTCCATCAACTTGAAGGCTCCGGTATTTTGAGAGAGTGGAGGTCCACCCGTAGGGCCGTAGTCCTTACAAACGGTGCAAACCGGGGCGAACCCGGGTCAATGGCCCGTGCGGTGCTGATCCGGTGCCGGCGGCGGGCCCGCGGGTCTTCACGCTGGCTTGAATGCGTGCATCATTGGTTGCGCGCCGGACGGAAGTTCCTACATTGGGACCATAAGACTCTGCCCGGCGCCGGCGGCGTTTGCGCCGGTCCGGGACGGAGGCCAAGAATTGAAAATGACAAGGAGTAGATCCGTGCAGCCACAGGCAATTGCAATTTCCGGCCGGGCAGGCAGCAGCGGCGCGATGATCCGGCTGGCCTGGCTTCTGGTGCTGAGCATGGCAGTCCTGCTGATGCAGGCGGTATCGGCAATGGCCCGGCCCGAAAGCCTGGCACCGCTGGCCGACAAGGTCAGCCCGGCGGTCGTCAACATCACCACCAGCACTGTTGTGGAGGGCCGCACCGGCCCGCAGGGCATCGTGCCGGAGGGCTCGCCGTTTGAGGATTTCTTCCGTGAGTTCCAGGACCGCAACGGCAACGGCAATGGCAACCGGCCGCGCCGGTCCTCTGCGCTGGGCTCGGGGTTTGTGATCTCCGAGGACGGCTATATCGTCACCAACAACCACGTGATCGACGGTGCAGACGAGATCGAGATCGAGTTTTTCCCGGGTGAGGGCCAGCCCAAGGAACTGCTGCCCGCCAAGGTGATCGGCACCGACCCCAACACTGACATCGCGCTGTTGAAGGTCGAGGCGCCGGCGGCGCTGAAATACGTCAAGTTCGGCGACAGCGATACCGCCCGGGTGGGCGACTGGGTGGTGGCGATGGGCAACCCGCTGGGGCAGGGGTTCTCGGTTTCCGCGGGCATCGTGTCGGCCCGCAACCGGGAGCTTTCGGGCTCTTATGACGACTACATCCAGACCGATGCGGCGATCAACCGGGGCAATTCCGGCGGGCCGCTGTTCAACATGGACGGCGATGTGGTTGGCGTGAACACCGCCATCCTGTCGCCCAACGGCGGCTCCATCGGCATCGGCTTCTCGATGGCGTCGAATGTGGTGGTCAAGGTGGTGGAGCAGCTGAAGGAATTCGGCGAGACCCGCCGCGGCTGGCTGGGTGTGAAGATTCAGGATGTGGACAGCGATCTGGCAGAGGCAATGGGGCTGGAGAAGGCCCGCGGCGCGCTGGTGACTGACGTGCCGGAGGGGCCTGCCAAGGCGGGCGGCGTTCTGGCGGGCGATGTGATCGTCAGCTTTGACGGCGCCGACGTGAAGGACACCCGCGGCCTGGTGCGCCAGGTCGGCAATGCCGAGGTCGGCAAGACTGTGCGGGTGGTGGTCTACCGCGAGGGCAAGACCGAGACGCTGCGGATCACCCTGGGCCGCCGTGAGGATGCCGAGCGCGGACCTGCCAGCGAAGACGGCAGCGGCGAGGCGCCGGGCAGCACCGAGAAGGAACTGCTGGGTCTGTCGGTTGGCGTGCTGACTGAGCAGATGCGCACAGAGCTGAACGTGGCCGAGGATGTCGAGGGGCTGGCGGTTCTGTCGGTGGACGAGACCTCGGAAGCCTGGGAGAAGGGGCTGCGTGCGGGGGATGTGATCACCGAGGCGGGCCAGCAGAAGGTTGCCGCGATCAGCGATCTGGAGGCGCGTGTGAGCGAGGCCAAGGAGGCCGGCCGCAAGTCGCTGCTTCTGCTGGTGCGCCGCGGCGGCGAGCCGCGTTTTGTGGCGCTGAACCTGTCGGAGTAATCGCGGGCAGGCATTGCTGAAAAGTCAGGAAAGGCCGGGCAGATGCCCGGCCTTTTCCGGTTGTCCCAGGGGCGGGATCCTGGTTCAAGCCCGCTGCATGAAGAGGAGACCGCGGCTGTCCTTTCCGGTGCGCCAGGTGCCGGGCTGCCTGGCAAAGAGCTGCCGGAAGTCCTCCAGATTTCGCTTTTCATCCGAGATCAGCACCCAGCCGCCGGGCCGCACATGCGGCAGGCACCGGGTCAGAAGATCCCTCCGCTGCGGCGCGGTCAGCATGTGCAGGGTGCGGTCAAACAGCAGAATGTCGTATCCGCAGTCCGGCGCCCATGCGGCGAGGTCGGCGGCGATGCCGGTCACCGCGAGGTTCTCCCGCTGCGCTGCCGCCAGCATGTCCCGGATGCCATGCGGTGAGAGGTCGATGCCGGTGACGCGGTGGCCGAGGCGGGCGATGAACAGTGCGTCCCGGCCCTGGCCGCAGCCTGCATCCAGAACGTCCAGTCCTTGCGCGTCCAGTTGCTCGAAAAAGGCGGTGAATGCGGGGGACGGCGCACCGAGCGCGTCCGGGGTTTCGCGGTAGAGTTTGTCATAATCATAAGCCATGCGCGGCACCGTAGCGGCGGGGACGTGGCTTGGCTAAGTGAATATTTTTTAACTAAGGGCGCGCGGCGGGGAGGCCCAAGACTTTTCAAAAAGTCTTGGCAAAAGTTTTCGGAAAACTTTTGCGCTGCGCGTCCGGCGAAGGGCTGACGGGCTGCAAAAAGGGGAAGAGCCATGTGCTGGCGGGCACATGGCTCTTGTTGGACAGGCAGCCGTTGGGATGGAACGGATAACGGCCGTCTATGCAAGCGTTATGGCGCGCTGCGGGCCCGTGTTCTGTGACCGGGATTACAGAGCGCGGACTTGGGTGAGGAAAACCGCAAATATTCCGACAGCAGCGGCTGGGTCAGATGGAATCCGGTTCGGCCAGAACCGCGAGTTCGCTGCGGTCGAGGATCTGCACGCCGCCGCGGCTGATGCCGACCAGGCCGCTGCGCTTCCAGGCGGCGAGCGTCTTGGAGACCGCCTCGCGGGTGGCGCCGACAAATTCGGCCAGTTCCGCCTGCGACAGGGCCACGCGGCCGTCGCTGGTTTCGGGGGCGAGATACAACAGCTTGCGCGCCAGCCGCACCGGCATCGGCAGGAACACCTGCTCGTTCAGCTGGGTGTTCATCCAGCGCATCCGCTGGCCTGCCAGCCGCAAGAGGTCGGCGGCGAGATCGGGGTGCTGGCGGATCTGCGCCAGCACGTCGCCGCTGCGCAGGCGCAGGACCCGGCTGGGCTCGGCGGCGATGGCGGTGGCGGTGCGCTCGCCGGGATCAAACAGGGTGATCTCGCCGAACACCGCGCCGGGGCGCATCATGTCGAGCGACAGTTTGCGGCCCGAGGCAGAGAGCACCGAGAACTCCAGCGCGCCTTCGGCAATCGCATACAGCGCGTCGCCCGCGTCGCCCTGCTCGAACAGCACTTCGCCCTGGCGCAGGCGCACTTCGGTGGCCTGGCTTTCCAGCATCCGGCGCAGCGGGCCGGAGGCACCGGAGAGAAAGCCGGTGTCCGGCAGGCGGGTGGTCAGCATGGTGTTTGTCTCATTTATGTCTGGTGCCCGGTGCCCGGACCTTAGCAGAGCGCGGGGCAGCTGGGAACCGGGCAGCTGAACCGCCTGGTTCAGCCCGCGACGGCAATCAGCCCCAGCCTGCGAGCGGAGGCCAGCGTCAGGGTGCCGCTGTCCAGTCCCAGGGGCGCCTGGTAGCGCTGCACCGCCGTGCGGGTGGCGGCGTCCATCTGGCCGTGCACCGGGCCGCGGTAGAGGCCGCGCGCCGCCAGCGCCCGCTGCACGGTGCGGACGAAGTCCGGTGTCATCATTTCGGGGCAGGGGATTTCGATCCACTGCTCCTGCCGCGGCCGCACGATTTGCTGGCTGGTCTCGGTGCGGAAGGCGGCGGGGCGGATGACCTTGCCGCTGGCGTCCAGCTGCGCCGGCTCGGCCAGCACCTGGCTGGTGACGGTTTCGATGACGGCCGGCGAGGTGTGCTTGCTCCAGCAGGTGCCGGGAGCGGCACCGGGCGGCGCATAGCGGCCTGCACGGGCGGTTGCGCTGCCGGGACTGCCGGGCTGCGGCTGGACGCAGGCGGGCAGCGCGGCCAGTGCCGCCAGCAGCAGGGCAGGCGCCAGGCGCCGCGCGAGTGTCAGGTTGGATGGCATCATGCCCGGTTGCCTCTTGCCGGCGCCTCTGTCTGTCCCGCTGGCGGGGGGGGGCCGTTGCTTTGGCGGCAGCCTAGCCGAGTTCGGGGGGCGGCGCAAAGGCCGGATCGTCCTGGCGCCCCTGATCCGCCAGCAGGAGGTCCAGCATCGGCGAGATGTCCTCGACGTCTTCGGCGATCACATGGGTGACGGAATGCGCCCGCTGCAGCCGCCCGGTGATCCGCAGCATCCGCCCGGAAATCACCGCGCGGCGGAACGCTTCGTAGATCTTGCGCCAGACGATCACATTGACCACGCCGGTCTCATCCTCGAGCGTGACGAAGATCACCCCCTTGGCGGTGCCGGGGCGCTGGCGCAGGATCACCAGGCCCGCGACGGTGATGCGGGCGTTTTCCGGGGGCTCCTGCAGCCGGGCGGCGGGCAGGCAATGGGGCGGGTGCGGCCAGGGCGGCGGGCTGGTCTGCCGGCCGGTTCGCAGGCCGGTTTGCGGGCCGGTTTGCAGATCGGGCCCGGCGGCTGCACGGGCTGGCACGGGAGGGGGCGCGGGGGCTGGCATGAGGAAATCACCCCTGGGGTTGAGAATATTTGAGTGTGAACAAATATAGAACATGGGGCGGTAAAGTCCAGCAGCGGCAGGGCGGCGTCGCAATTGGGGGTGGCACCGGCGCGGGCGCTTGGCTACACAGTCGCGCAAGTACCGGAAAAGGGAAGAGAGCTGAGGAATGGCAAAGATCACTTATATCGAGCACAACGGCACCGAGCACGTGGTGGATGTGGCCAACGGGCTGACCGTGATGGAAGGCGCGCGCGACAACAACATTCCGGGCATCGAGGCCGATTGCGGCGGCGCCTGCGCCTGTTCCACCTGCCACGTCTACATTGCGCCGGACTGGGTCGAGAAGCTGCCCGCCAAGGATGACATGGAAGAGGACATGCTGGATTTCGCCTATGAGCCCGACCCGGCCCGCTCGCGCCTGACCTGCCAGATCAAGGTGAGCGACGCGCTGGACGGTCTGGTGGTGCATATGCCCGAGAAGCAGATCTGATGACTGCGGGGACGGCGGCGCGGCGTCTTCCGCTGCGCGTCCGGCCCCGTTTTGCCCGCCGCGCCTGGCGGGCGTTGTGCTTGGGGCTGGCCCTGGCCGGCCCCGCTGAGCTGGCGGCTGGAGACAGGATTGTCTCGGCCCGTTTCAGCGAACCCACCACGCGCTATGGCCATGCAGTGCTGGGCGATGATGTGGAATACGGTGCGCTGGTGCTTCAGGTGGAAAACACCGGCCCCGGCGGGCTGTCCGCAAAGGCCGTATACGAGAAATCCGAGATTTTGATCCGCCTGCCGCTGGATCATGTGTTCGAGGACATTGCTCCGCGGCTGGCGGATGTGACCGGCGACGGCAGCCCCGAGGTACTGGTGGTGGAAACCGATGTGGCGCAGGGCGCCCAGCTGGCCATTTATGGCGCGCACGGTGAAAAACTTGCCGGAACCCCGCATATCGGCACCCGCAACCGCTGGCTGGCCCCCATCGGCGCCGCGGATCTGGATGGCGACGGGCATGTGGAGATCGCCTATATCGACCGGCCGCATCTGGCGAAAACCCTGCGCATCTGGCGGTTCCGGGACGGCGCGCTGCATGAAGTGGCCAGCAAGGCGGGCCTGACCAATCACCGCATCGGCGAGGACTTCATCACCTCCGGCATCCGTAACTGCGGTGAGGGGCCGGAACTGGTGATGGTGAGTAGCGGCTGGCGCCGGATCATGGCCGCGCGGCTGCGGGATGGTGAAATCACTGCCCGGGACATCGGTCCCTTTGATCCTGGCACCAGGCTGGCGGACGCATTGGCCTGCCGCTGAGCGCAGCGGGCGCAGCCGGCCCGCGCCGCGCCTTGCGCGGCGCCCGGCCCAACGGCGCGGCCCATCCCCGGATGGGCTGAAGCAGGCGGGAGAGCCGCGTCTCCGCCTTGGGTGTGATCCTTGCCTGCGTCTTCCGGCAGGTCTGCACGGGCGTTACCGAAATATTCATTCCCTTTGGATAGCCTGCGGCAAATGGGAAAGTGCCGGCGGCGCCGGCCGGGGCATGTTTTCACAGGAGACACGCGCGTGAGTTTTACACCCTATGTGTTCGGCACCGGTATCGCCGGCTGGACCTTCCTGCAGCGGACTCAGGCCCAGCAGCAGGAAGTCTATGAAAAATCGCCGATTCTGGACCGTCAGGTGCAGGATTTCAAAGAACGCATCACCAGCATTCAGAGCTCGGAGCAGCTGCTGGATGACTACAGCCTCCTGCAGGTGACGCTGGGCGCCTTTGGCCTGGATGAGGACATCGGCAACCGTGCCTTCATCCAGAAGGTGCTGGATTCCGACCTGAGTGATTCCAAGTCCTTTGTGAACCGGCTGAACGACAGCCGCTATCTGGCGCTGGCCAAGACCTTTGGCTTTAACAGCCCGGACGGCCCGCAGCTGCCCAGTGCAAAGGGCGGCAGCGAATTTGCGGGCATTTCCACAGCCGATGACCTCCTGTCCAACGCGACCCTGCTGAAAAAGGCGCTGGATAACGTGGGCCTGAAGGGGATGGAGAACAACCAGTTCTTCCTGCAGAAGGTGCTGGAATCGGATCTGAGCGATCCGGATTCTTTCGCCAACAAGCTGACCGACACCCGGTTCGCCGATTTTGCCAAACAGTTCGAATTCAACAAACCGCCGGAATATGACAGCAGCATCCAGGCGCTGGTGTCGGAGTTCAATCAGCACACCGACGGGCTGGCCAGTGCCGATGACCTGCTGGAAGATGAAGAGCTGCTGCAGGCGGTCATCGACACCTTCGATCTGGAGCGCACCAGCAAGGATTTCCTGCGCCGGGTGCTGAACTCGGACACCACGGATCCGGATTCCTTCGTGAACCAGCTGGAGGACACACGCTATCTGAATGTCTCCCGCGCGTTCGGCTTCGGCTACCCGGACATCGGCGCGATGACCGACCCGGATGAGCTGCTGCTGAACCCGGAGCTGCTGGCGGATGCGCTGGACCTGTTCAACGTCAGCGACCGGGGCGAGACCTTCCTGCGGCAGGTGCTGGAGTCCGATCTCAGCGACCCGAATTCCTTTGTGAACCAGCCGGACAACATTGCCTATTACGATTTTGCCGAGGCGTTCCAGGGCACCTGGCCGGATTATGTCAGCAAGATGCAGGTGTTCTCTGATGAGATCACCGACAAGCTGGACAGCCTGTCCACCGCCACCGAGCTGGTATTCGACCTGAACCTGTTTGAGGCCTCGCTGGATATCTTCGGGCTGAGCCACCGCGACAGCGACTTCAACGTCATGATCAAGACGCTGGATTCGGATCTGTCTTCGGAAATTTCCTATGCCAATCTGCATCATGACAACAACATGAAAGCAATGGCTTACGCCTTCTCCTTCAACAAGGGAGAAGTCGCGCAGGACTATCCGGACGGCTTTGCCGATGAGCTGGCAGACTTATACACGACCCGCCAGTTCGAGATCGAGATCGGCAATTCCGATCCCAACATGCGGCTGGCGCTGGCGCTGGAGCGCGAGTTGCAGGCGGTTGCGGATGAGGGCGGCAGCGAGAACGCCCATTGGTACAATATCATGGGCTCGCCGCCGCTGCGCACCATCTTCGAGACCGCACTGGCGCTGCCGTCCGGTTTTGGCCAGCTCGACCTCGAGCGCCAGCTGGTGGAGATGAAGGACCGGGCCTTCTCGTCCTTTGGGACCACCCATCCGGCGGATCTTCTGGAGCCGGACATGCTTGACCAGTTCCGCAGGCGGTTCCTGCTGATGACGGATCTGGGCGGTTTCTGAGGCACGGGGCAACCCGGCCCCAAGGCACTGGCAGGATGATCCGAGGCGGGCCTGAGCGCTGCGGCCGGTCCGCGTGTGCGTCACAGGCGGCCCGCTGCGGACGGACGCCGGATTTGCGGTCTCTTGAACCGCGTCTTTCACCTGACTGCCACCGGACTGCTGCCGGCGGGCTGCCCCGGACTGCCACCAGCGGATTGCCTTCGGACTGCTGCAGGATGACGGGAGGCACCTCTTTGGGGGGCAGCCATCAGGCCGGAGTGCAGGAAGCAGACCGCGTTCCTGTGCAACCTGTCCAAGCTGGTTCGGGGGCGGCTCCGCTTTGTGCCATTGAGCGCCAGCCCGTTGTTCAGTCTTGGGCCCGGCTGTCTGGCACGGCTCTTTCCATGGTGACGGAGGTCGGTCTGGCGAACCCGGGGTGCGCGGTCTCGCCCGTCTTGCGGAACCCCATCCTGGCAAAGGCTGCGTGGTTTTCCGTCAGTTCAATTCTCGACTGCAGCCGCAGCACCGGCAGCCCCAGTGCCCGGGCGCGGGCTGCGGCCAGCTCCACCAGCGCCCGGGCCAGCCCGGTGCCGCGATGGGGGGCGTCTGCCGCGAGCTTTCCAAGATAAAGGCAATCGGGGCGGGGCGTCAGGAACATGCAGGCCGCAGGCGGCGTGCCAATGACCCAGATCTCCCCGTTGCGGCATTGATCCTGCAGGGCGGCCAATGACAGGCGGTGCATGGAGGAAGGGGGATCGATGCGCCCCTCCATAAAGGCAAAGCTGCGCTGGATCAGGTCCAGCACATCCTGCAAGCAGGGATCATCGGGAGAGAGCCGCCGGGGCGCGGTCATCGATCCGGCCCTCCGGCTGCTGATCCGGGCTGCGGCAGGCGGCTGGGGGCGGGGGCGCGCATCATGAGGCTGTCCTTCCTGACCGTCAGGATATCCCGGGGCCGCACCCCTGGCAAACCGCGGGCGCGGGCACGCCGGCCGCCGGGCGCGGCAGCGTCCGGCCACGCCCAACTGTGAGGGGCAATCTGTGATTGGCCCGGAGCAGGCGGGAGGGCCTGCCTGCCGGTACCTGGGGGCGGATTACTTCAGCGCGCGCCAGCCGATGTCGCGGCGGAAGAAGCCCTGCGGCCAGATGACGCCGTCCACCATCGCATAGGCGCGGTCGCGGGCCTCCTGCAGGGTTTCACCGCGGGCGGTGACGTTCAGAACCCTGCCGCCAGCGGCCAGCACCTTGCCGTCCTGCGCCTTGGTGCCCGCGTGGAACACCATGTTGCTGCTGTCCTCGGGCAGCGCGTCCAGGCCCTTGATCTCGGAGAATTTCTCGTAAGACCCGGGATAGCCCTGGGCCGCCATCACCACGGTGATCGCATGGTCATCCGCCCAGTTCACTTGCGCCTCGCTCAGGCGGCCCTCAGCCGCGGCGTGCATCAGGTCCAGCGCCTGGGCGCCCAGGCGCATCATCAGCACCTGGCATTCCGGGTCGCCGAAGCGGACGTTGTATTCCACCAGCCGCGGCAAACCGTCCTTGATCATCAGCCCTGCGTAAAGAACGCCCTGATAGGGCATGCCGCGTTCCGCCATCACCCGCATGGTGGGCTTCACGATCTCTTCCATCGCGCGGGCCTCGATCTCTGCCGACAGAACCGGTGCGGGGGAGTAGGCGCCCATGCCGCCGGTATTGAGGCCGGTGTCGCCTTCGCCGACGCGTTTGTGGTCCTGGGCGGAGCCGATCGCCAGCACGTCCTCGCCGTCGACCAGCACAAACAGGGAGGCCTCTTCGCCTTCCATGAATTCCTCAATCACCACCTCGGCGCCGGCGCCGCCGAAGACGCCGCCGAACATGTCGTCGATGGCGGCCATCGCCTCGTCCTCAGTCATGGCGATGATGACGCCCTTGCCGGCCGCCAGACCGTCCGCCTTGACCACGGTGGGCACGCCGTGCTCGCGCACATGCGCCTTGGCGGCCGCTGCATCGGTGAAATGGCCGTAACCTGCGGTGGGGGCGTTTGCCGCGTCGCAGATTTCCTTGGTGAAGCTTTTGGAGGCTTCCAGCCGGGCGGCGTCCTCGGAGGGGCCGAACACCAGCAGGCCTGCCTCGCGCAGCCGGTCGGCGACGCCTGCCGCCAGCGGCGCCTCGGGGCCGACGATCACGAAGTCGATGGCGTTTTCCTCGGCGAAATTCACCACCGCGCCGCCGTCCTCGATGTCAAAGGCCGCGCAATCGGCGATCTGGGCGATGCCTGCATTGCCCGGCGCCACGATCAGGCGATCGCATTTGGGGTTCTGCATCACTGCCCAGGCCAGTGCATGTTCACGCCCGCCGCTGCCGAGGATAAGGATGTTCATTAGCGCATTCTCCGATCTGCCTGAGCCCTGAGGCTCCCCGGGTGGCCTCCCGGGGCTTGCCTTGCTTGCGGCGCGTTCTATGCTGCGCGCGACTTCAAAACAAGACCGGCCAAAGGCCGCAGGAGAGCAGTCCCCGATGTCCGACCTGTTTGACGATCCGCAGCCCGGGCAGAACGCCCCCGAATTCACCGTTTCGGAGATTTCCGGTGAGGTGAAACGCACGCTGGAGGGCACCTTTGGCCGCATTAGGGTAAAGGGTGAGGTGGGCCGCGTGTTCAAGGCGCGCTCCGGGCATTTGTACTACGACATCAAGGACGACCGTTCGGTGCTGGCCTGCACGACATGGAAGGGGCAGATCAGCGGCTTGTCGGTGGTGCCGGAGGAAGGGCTTGAGGTTGTTGTCACCGGCCGGCTGACGGCCTTTGGCGCGCAGTCCAAGTACAACATGAACGTGGATGAGGTCGCGGTTGCCGGCCAGGGCGCGCTGATGGCGCTCTTGGAAAAGCGCAAGAAGCAGCTGGAGGCCGAGGGCCTGTTTGCGCCGGAGCGGAAACAACCGCTGCCCTATCTGCCGCAAATCATCGGGGTGGTGACTTCGCCCTCGGGCGCGGTGATCCGCGACATCCTGCACCGGCTGCGCGACCGGTTCCCGCGCAAGGTGCTGGTCTGGCCGGTCGCGGTGCAGGGGCAGAATTGCGCAGGCGAAGTGGCCCGCGCCATCGAAGGCTTCAACCGGCTGACGCCGGGCGGTGCGCTGCCGCGGCCCGATCTGATTATCGTCGCCCGCGGCGGCGGCTCGATCGAGGATCTGTGGGGCTTCAACGAGGAGATCGTGGCCCGTGCCGCCGCCGCCTCGCAGATCCCGCTGATCTCTGCCGTGGGGCATGAGACGGACACGACGCTGATCGACTTTGTGTCCGACCGCCGGGCGCCGACCCCGACCGCGGCGGCGGAGCTGGCGGTGCCGGTGCGGCTGGAACTGATGGCCTGGAGTGAAAACCAGGGCGCGCGGCTGACCCGTGCGGCGGGGCAGGCGGTGCAACTGAGGCGGCAGCGGTTGAACGATCTGGCCCGGGCGCTGCCCAAGCCCGATACCCTGCTGGAAACCCCGCGCCAGCGGCTGGACCGGATTTCCGACCGGCTGCCCGGGGCCCTGATCTCCGGCGTGCAGCGGCGCCGGCTGCACTTGAGCGAAACCGCGGCGTCCTTGCGCCCGGCCACCCTGCGGCAGCTGGTTGAGGGGCGGCGCAACCGGCTGCAGAACCTCGCCTCGCGCCTCAGCCTGCGTCCGATCCAGCGCGAGATGACGGCGCAGAAGGATGCGCTGGGGCGGCTGGCGCAGCGGCTGGATGCGGCGCAGGCTGCACGCATCGACCGCCAGCGCCAGGCGCTGACGGCCTCCGGGCGGCAGCTGGAAATCCTGAGCTACAAAGCGACACTGGAGCGCGGCTATGCGGTGGTGCGGTCTGGCGATGAGATCCTGACCTCCAAAGCCGCCGCCGCCAAGGCAGGCGCCCTTCAGATCGAATTTGCTGATGGCACACTGGATCTGGAAGGCGGGGCGGCACAGGCGCCGAAGAAGGAAACGCCAAACCCGCCAGCAGAGGGCGGCCGCGGCCAGCGCTCGCTGTTCTAGCGGGGCATCTGCAGCGGCCTCAGGCGCCGACCTCGGGGCCGTAGCACAGCATGTCCTCGCCGATGTCTTCGGCTTCATACAGTTCGGTGGCGGAGGGGTCGTCCTCAAACCGCGCGGTCAGTCCGCGCGGCGTCAGCTCAAAGGTCCAGCACTGCGGATCGTCACGGTTTTCGTAGATGAAACAGATCCGGCCTGCATCCTCGTACCAGCTGCCTTCCTGGCACTTGCCGTCCAGGAAGGACCAGATCACCCGGCGGCCCGGCAGGTAGCGCTCGACCCCGTACATGGCGCCACCGAAGCCGTAGAACAGCGTGCGGCCCTGGGTATAGCGGTCAAACTCGCCAGCGCTCAGCGGCTCACCCGCCGCCAGCGGGGCGGGCAGGGCGGCCAGCAGGAGAATCATCAATGTGCGCATGAGGGCATTGTGCCTCAGGACGGGGTCCGGGGCCAAGCGTTGCGTGTTTCTGCCCAGCCTCCCGCGGGGTCACCTTTGACCACGCGCGGCCTGCGGGGACAGAGTGCGGGAAAACAACAGGGGAGGCAGGCGATGACGGCGGAACTGATGCTTTGGGCTGGGGCCGGGGCCTGTGCGCTGATCTATCTGCTGATGGCTGCACAGCCGCCCGGGCTGCTGCGCAGTGCGCTTAAAACGGCGTCCGTGGCCCTGCTGGCGCTGGCGGCGCTGCTGACGGGCGCGCCGTGGCTGCTGGCCGCTGCTCTGGGCCTTTGCGCGCTGGGCGATCTGTTCCTGTCGCGTGACGGCGAGGGGGCGTTCATGGCAGGCGTCGGTGCGTTTGCTGCCGGGCATCTGGCCTATGCAGCGCTGTTCCTGACCCGGGACGCGAGCGATCCGGAGCTGCTGCTGCAGATGCCCGGTGCCGCCATTGCGGCGGTTCTGCTGGTGCTGGGGCTGGGGATGGCGAAGATCCTGGCGCCGCGCGCCGGGGCGCTGAAAGGGCCAGTGCTGGCCTATATTCCGATCATTCTTGGCATGGGAGCGGCGGCGCTGACGCTGCCGTTCGGCAGTTGGGTCTTTGCCGCAGCCTGCGCCTTCATGCTGTCGGATATGGTGCTGGCGGCGGAAACTTTTGTACTGCCGCAGGATCACGCGCTGCGCCGGATCACGCCTTATGCGGTCTGGCCGCTCTATTGGGGGGCGCAAGCGGGCTTTCTGGCGGCATTTTCCTGATTTCTGCGGCGGGTTGCGCTTTGCACTCCGGCCCAATCCGCATTAGGTGGGGTGCAGACCCTTTTGCGGAGACCAAGATGGCGTTTTTCTCAAAGCTCAAGGAGCGGCTGTTCAAATCCTCCTCCAAGCTCGAGCAGGGGCTCGATGCGATTGTCGAGGAGGGTGCGGAGAGCGTTGCAGATGAGGCTGTTCAGGCCCTGGCAGAGGCCCCGGCGGTCACGCCGGAGCAGCCTGCGCCAGCGCCGGTTCCGCAGCCTGAACCCGTTGCTGAGCCGGAGCCTGCACCGGAACCGGAACCTGCGCCGGAGCCGCAGGCGGTGGCCGCACCCGAGCCCGCACCGGCACCGCAGCCTGCGCCGGAGCCTGAGAAGAAATCACCGGGCCTGCTGGGCCGCCTGATGGGCCGCTCTGCTGCGGCGGAGCCGCGCCGGGCGCTGGATGACGACATGCTGGAGCAGCTGGAAGAGCTGCTGATCGCCGCCGACATGGGGGTGGACACCGCGCTGCGCGTGACCGCCAACCTGGCCGAGGGGCGGATGGGCAAGAAGGTCTCCAGCCGCGAGATCAAGGAACTGCTGGCGCAGGAAGTGGCGCGCATCATGGAGCCGGTGGCCAAGCCCCTGCCGATCTATGCCAAGCGCCCGCAGGTGGTGCTGGTGGTTGGGGTGAACGGCTCCGGCAAGACCACAACCATCGGCAAGCTGGCCAGCCAGTTCAAAGGCGCGGGCAAAAAGGTGGTGATTGCCGCGGGCGACACCTTCCGCGCCGCCGCCGTCGAACAGCTGCAGGTCTGGGGCGACCGTGCCGGCGTGCCGGTGCTGACCGCTCCCGAGGGCTCCGACCCGGCCTCCTTGGCGTTTGACGCCATGACCAAGGCCCAGGAAGACGGTGCTGACCTTCTGATGATCGACACCGCAGGACGGTTGCAGAACCGCGCCGACCTGATGGAAGAGCTGGCCAAGATCGTCCGCGTCATCCGCAAGAAGGATGAGACCGCGCCGCACAACACGCTCTTGGTGCTGGACGCCACCACCGGCCAGAACGCGCTGAGCCAGGTTGGCACCTTCCAGCAGCTGGCGGATGTGTCCGGCCTGGTGATGACCAAGCTCGATGGCACCGCCAAAGGTGGCGTGCTGGTAGCGCTGGCGGACAAGTTCGGCCTGCCGATCCACGCCATCGGCGTGGGCGAGCAGATTGACGACCTGGCGCCGTTTGATCCGAAAGAATTCGCGGCAGCGCTAACCGGGCTGGAGAAATCCTGAACCACCGCATTTCCCGGCTGAGCAAGGGCATTTGATTTGAGCGATTGGCTGATCTCCCTGGAAGGCACCGAGGCCGGGCATCAGGCGGCGCTGTTTCTGGCCATATGGGCGGCGTTCCTGCACGCGGTGTTCGGTGCGCTGCAGAAGGGGCGGCATGATCCCTGGCTGTCGCGCGGAGCGATCGACTTTTCCTATTGCGTGATGGCGGCGCCGTTTGCACTGTTCGTGGTGCCCTGGCCGGAGCCGCACATGTGGCTGATCTTCTTCGTCGCCTGGGTGATCCACGTCTTTTACAAGCTGTTCCAGGCGCTGGCCTATACCAAGGGCAGCTACACCGTGGTCTACCCGGTGGTCCGCGGCACCGGGCCGCTGTTCACCGTCATTGGCTCCTTCTTCCTGTTCGGCGAAGTGTTCACGCTGGTGCAATGGCTGGGTGTGGCGGTGCTGCTGGCTGGGATCTTTGGCCTTGCGGGGTACAACTACCGCTACCTGACAGTGAACCGCGACACGCTGGGGATTGCGCTGGGGCTGGCGGTGGTGACCGGCTTGTTTGTGGCCGCCTACACCACATATGACGCCTATGGCATCCGGGCGACGGCGGATCCGTTCACCTTCCTCGCTTGGTTTTTCATGATCGACGGGCTGGTGTTTCCGGTCATTGCCTTCAGCCGCTGGCGCAGTATGGCAGAACCGCCTGCACCCGGGCCGCTGATGGTGCGGGGCTTCTTTGGCGGGCTGGTCGCCTTTGCGTCCTTTGGGGCGATCATGCTGGCGACGCGGCTGGACAAGGTGGGGGAGGCCGCGGTGCTGCGCGAGACCTCCACCGTGTTTGCCGCCCTTATCGGCTGGCTGGTGCTGAAGGAAACCGTGGGGCCGCGGCGGATTGCGCTGATGGCTTTGATCGCCTTGGGCGCCGTGATAGTGGAAATGGGCGGCTGAAGCCCGCGTGCAGAACTGACAGGAGGCCCCATGGCCGCAAAGAAGATCAACCCGACTTTGAAGATGCTGCTGGAACTGGGCCCCGTTGTCCTGTTTTTCATCGGCTATCTGAAGCTGAAGGATGAGGTGTTTCTGATCGGCGGCAGCGAATACAAGGGCTTCATCGTCATCACCGCGGCGTTCATCCCGCTGATGATTGCCTCCACGCTCGCGCTGTGGAAGCTGACGGGCCACCTGTCGCGGATGCAGTTTGCCACATTGGTGCTGGTGGTGCTGTTCGGCGGCATGTCGGTGTGGTTCAACGACGACCGCTTTATCAAGATGAAGCCGACGATGCTGTATCTGCTGTTCGGCGGCCTCTTGGGCATCGGCCTTTTGCGCGGGCAGAGCTGGCTCAAGGTGGTGATGGAAGAGCTGATGCCGCTGCAGCAGGAGGGCTGGATGATCCTGACCCGGCGGCTGTGCGCGTTTTTCTTTGGCCTGGCGGTGGCGAATGAGCTGATCTGGCGCACGCAAAGCACCGAGATCTGGGTCTATTTCAAGACCTTCGGCCTGCCGGTGGCGATGTTTGCCTTTTTCATGTTTCAGGGAACGCTGCTGCAGAAATACGGCAAAGAAGAAGAGGCCGGCCCCGCGGAGTGACCTCTGGCGGCAGCGGCGGGCTCCCGCGTCTTCGCGCGTCATCAAAGATGAAGCCTTGGGCAGGGCAGCGCACCTGCGGTGCGCTACGGGCGCGCGGCTTAGCGGTCTTGGCCGAAAATCACCTGCTGCGCCTTGGTGTCGGACCGGTCGGCGCGCAGGTCCGCGTGCAGTGCCCGGCCCGCCACCACGCCGGGGCGCGACCACATCAGATCCAGCCAGCGGGCTAAATTCGGCTTGTCTTCAAGGGCCTGCTGCTGGCCTTCCCAGAGCGAGGCCCAGGGCCAGACCGCCATATCGGCAATCGTGTAATCTGCACCTGCCACATACTCAGTTTCTGCCAGCTGCCGGTCCAGCACGCCGTAGAGGTGGGCGACCTCAGAACGGTAACGGTCCTTGGCATAGGGCAGGTCCTCAGGCGCATACTTCAGAAAATGGTGCGCCTGGCCTGCCATAGGTCCGACGCCGCCCATCTGCCACATCAGCCATTGATCCACAGTCAGGCGGGCGCGCTCATCCGCGCCGTAGAACTGCCCGGTCTTGCGGGCAAGGTACTGCAGAATGGCGCCGCTTTCGAACAGCGAGACCGGCGCGCCGTCCGGCCCGTCCGGGTCGATGATCGCGGGCATCCGGTTGTTGGGGGAGATCTTCAGGAACTCCGGCGCAAACTGATCGCCTTTGCCGATGTCGATCAGGGTGACGTCAAAGGGCAGGCCCATTTCCTCCAGCGCGATGGAGATTTTCCAGCCATTCGGCGTAGGCCAGTAGAACAGCTGGATGGGGTCCTGCATCATGCGCCTCCGTCTGTGTGCGGGACCACAGGAGCACGGGCGGCGGCGGTGAAGCAAGGGGCGGAGTGCCTCACATCGCTGTGATTGCCGGACATGCTGCCGCTTGACCGAATCCCGCAAGATGCGTAAAGCCCAAGCATCACATCGTGGCGATTTGTTACCGGATTGCGGGCCACGTTAAACAATCCCGCTAAAGAGGTCAGGACGTGAAGGACCCCCTTTCGCTTGGCCGATTGGGGGTTTTTTGTGCGCTTAGGGCGCGAGGAGACAGAAGAGATGAGCGACAACTGGAACAAGCGCACCACGCTGGTGCATGGCGGTACCCGCCGCAGCCAGTACAACGAGGTGAGCGAGGCGATCTTCCTGACACAAGGGTTCGTCTATGAGACCGCCGAGCAGGCCGAGGCACGCTTCATCGAAACCGGCCCGGACGAGTTCATCTATGCCCGTTACGGCAACCCGACCGTCGACATGTTCGAAAAGCGCATCGCGGCGCTGGAAGGGGCCGAGGACGCCTTTTCCACCGCCTCCGGCATGGCGGCAGTCAACGGCGCACTGACCTCGCTGGTGAAGGCGGGCGACCATATCGTTTCGGCCAAGGCGCTGTTCGGCTCCTGCAACTATATCCTGGCCGATGTGCTGGGCCGCTTCGGGGTTGAGGTCACCTTCATCGACGGCACTGATCTGGACGCCTGGAAGGCCGCCGTGCGTCCGGACACCAGGGCGGTGTTCTTTGAGAGCATGTCGAACCCGACGCTGGAGGTGATTGACATCGCTGGCGTTGCGGAGATTGCGCATTCTGTTGGCGCCACGGTGGTGGTGGACAACGTGTTCTCGACCCCGGTGTTCTCCAACGCCATCGCGCAGGGCGCCGATGTGGTGATCTATTCCGCGACCAAGCATATCGACGGCCAGGGCCGGGCGCTGGGCGGGGTGGTGCTGGGCACCAAGGACTATATCCGCGGCACGCTGGAACCCTATATGAAGCACACCGGCGGATCGCTCAGCCCGTTCAATGCCTGGGTGATGCTGAAGGGGCTGGAAACCATTTCGCTGCGGGTGAACGCCCAGGCGGAGACTGCGCTGAAAATCGCTGAGGCCCTGAACGGCCACCCGGCGCTGGAACGCACCATTTATCCGGGGCTGAAGGACCACGCGCAGAACGCGCTGGTGCAGACCCAGCTGGGCGGCAAAGGCGGCACCGTCTTGTCGCTGGACCTGAAGGGCGGCAAGGCGGCCGCGTTCAAGTTCCTGAACGCGATGACCATCCCGGTGATCTCCAACAACCTGGGCGACGCCAAGTCCATCGCCACCCATCCGGCGACCACGACCCACCAGCGGCTGACCGACGAGCTGAAAGACGAACTGGGCATCACCCCGGGTCTTGTGCGCTTTTCGGTGGGCCTTGAGGATGCCGATGACCTGATCGCCGACCTGAAGGCAGCGCTGGAGGCCTCGCAGGGCTGATACCAAAGACCCGGCGGGATTTCATCTTTCCTGAAATACTCTCGGGGGTGAATTGAGCCGGAGGCTCAAGAGGGGGCAGACAGCCCCCTCTCTTTTTTAACCGGGTCACATTTCCCAGGGAAAACTGTCGAGCCGCACTGGTCCGTCTGCGGTGACCAGCACCTGGGTTTCCAGCTTGACCGACTCGGAGCCTTTCTCGCCGATCAGGCTTTCGATGCAGATCACCATATTCTCCTCGAACTCACCGCCGTGGGCGCCCTCAAAATCCACATGCAGCGGCACCACCGGCCATTCATCGGCCATGCCCACGCCATGCGCAGCCAAAGAATAGCGGTAGGGCTGGTAAGGTTCCGGGATCTGCCAGCTTTTGACGTTGAACTCCGCGAAACTCAATCCGGGCTGCAACAGCGCCATGTTGTGTTCGATCTGCGCCCGCGCCGCCGCGTACAGACGCTTTTGCGTATCATTCATCGGCACATAGCCGCAGGTCCAGCTGCGCGAGAGGTCAGCGCAATAGCCGTAGGGGCCGATCATGTCGGTGTCGAAGGAGATCATTTCGCCTTCGCGGCACTCGCGGGCGGAGCATTCCTTGTACCAGGGGCTGGTGTTGGGTCCGCATGTGAGCAGCTTGGTTTCCAGCCATTCGCCGCCGGAGCGGGCATTCTCGAAATGCAGATGCGCCCAGAGCTCCTGCTCGGTCACGCCGGGCACCGAGTGTTCGTAGATCCGGGCCATACCGGCCTCGCAAACGCGGATGGTCCAGCGCATCAGTTCGATTTCATCCGCCGATTTGATGGCGCGGGCGGTCTCGGTGACTTGGCCGCCGTCGATGATCTGCAGGCCGTGTTCTGACAGGGCGTGCACGCCCTCGGGCTCCATCCTGTCGACGCCCAGCCGCAGG
The DNA here is from genome assembly GCF_025144465.1 of Leisingera sp. S132. Classification (NCBI taxonomy): domain Bacteria; kingdom Pseudomonadati; phylum Pseudomonadota; class Alphaproteobacteria; order Rhodobacterales; family Roseobacteraceae; genus Leisingera; species Leisingera sp. S132. Next base: position 2,362,932 of record NZ_CP083553.1, on the reverse strand, counting down.
TTGCCGCCGCCGTATTGCGTGACCAGCTTGGCGATCTCCGCCGCCCAGGGCGTCAGCCGGTCCGCGGCCTGGTCGCCGGCGCACATGAACATCCAGCCGATGGCATGCCTGACCTCGTCAATGCCGGGCAGCCCGTCGTTCAGATGCTCGCAGCCCTTGAATTCGAACATGATGCCCGGCCCGCCATTCAGGATCAGCGCGAAGCGGATCGGGTTGTGGGCGGTCCAGATCGACATGTTGGAACAGTCAAACGCATAGCGGATGTTGACCGGGTCATAGAGCAGCAGGCCCGCCACGTCCTGGCACGCCATTTCATCGCGCAGCCGCTGCAGGCGGTAGGCGCGGGCGCGGTCCAGAATGTCTTGACCCAGCGGTGATTTCAGCGGCTTATCGGCACCCTCCGCATTCAGGAAGGTGCGTTTGCGCTCGTCCTTGAAAACGGCCAGTTCGGTCATGAGGCGCGGCCGTAGAAGCCGATGTTTTCCGCGTCCGTGAACCGCACGCCCGGGTTTTCGTAGAAGGTGAAGACGGCGATCACCCGCGTCTTGTCCCCCTTGACGGTGCCGACCCGGTGCGGCGAGTTCTTGCCGCGGAAAATGTTGAGGGTGCCGGGATCAAGGGTGATTGTGCGCATGTTGGGGTCTTGGCCCGCCAGCAGCCGCTCGACGCCTTCGTAGTTCGGGTCGTCATCCGTGCGCAGTTCGGGGCTGTAGATGAACTCGCCGCCTTCTTCGGGGGCTTGCAGCAGCATGGTGGTGGTGAACTCGGAGCGGTCGAAATGCCAGTTCAGCGCCTGGCTTGCGCCGTAGGACATGATGTTCAGCCGCGCCAGCGGGTCGTCCATGGTGTAGAGCGCGGGCTTGTCCATGGTGGCAGCGAGGAACTCTGCAAAGGGCGGCCAATCATACAGGCGTAGCACCGGTGAGTCTGGGAACTGGTCGGCGCAGAGGGTGAAGTTCGAGGTCTCAACCTTTTGCAGCGCGGGGTGGTCCGGCGCCAGGCCGTCGACCGCGTCCTTGAAATAGATGTTGTGCCAGCGCTTGTGGTGGAAGCTTTCGGTCTCGAACTTGCCCTTCAGTGCATCGGCAGCGCCCTGGGCCGCCTCTGGTTTCATCAGACCTTCGAGGCTGAACATGCCGTCGGCAGCCAGCTCTGCGCGGCAGCGGTCCACCAGCGCCTGCCATTCCGGGGTGCCGGGGCGGTCGAGCGGGTAACGGTCGAGATCGAGGATGTCGCGCATGGGGTGTTCCTTGGGGCTTCGTGTTTTCCCAAGCCTGCGCGCTGTGCGGGGATCTGACCACTATAAAATATCTTGGCGAGCATAAGGTTTTCTTGCACTGTGCCGCCATGAAGCTGCCGCCGCTCAATGCCCTGCGCGCCTTTGAATGCGCTGCCCGGACCGGGAGCTTTTCGGCTGCCGGGGCGGAACTGGGGGTCAGTTCCGCGGCGGTGTCGATGCAGGTGAAGAACCTGGAGGAGTGGCTGGGGCTGAAACTGTTCACCCGCCGCGCCAACCAGGTGCGGCTGACCGATGCCGGGCGGGATTATTATCAGAAGGCGGCGATGTCGCTGGCGGAGATTGCCAGTTTCACAGAGGCGCTGACCGAGGGCGGCACCCGGCGGCCGCTGGTGATCTCCGCCACGCCCGCATTGGCGCAGCTGTGGCTGCCGGAGCGGCTGAAGGCATTTGCGGAGGTGCGGCCGGATGTGCCTGTGCGGCTCAGGATCGAGGATGACCGGATCGATTTGGAGGCCGAGGGCATTGATGCGCGGCTGACCTATGGCGGCGAACACCCCGAGCACCGGACGCAGCCCCTGTTCACGGACCGGCTGGTGCCGGTTGGCCTGGATCCGCGAATGGAGATCCGCACGGCGCCGCTGGTGGAGGTCAGCTGGGGCGAGACCATTTCCTCCGTTCCGGGCTGGCGGCAGTATTTTGTGCAGCACGCAATTGAGCGGGCGGAATTGGCCTCGGCAGTCATCGGGCAGTCGGTGCCTTCGGTGGTGGCTCTGGTGCAGGCGGGGCTGGGGATTGCGCTGCTGCCGGAACAGGTAATAGGCGGCGAAATCCGCGCGGGCAGGCTGCACCGCCTGAACGGGCCGGTGCAGGAAATGCCGCGCCCCTATGTGCTGGTGACCGCGCATTACAAGTCGCGCTCACGGCGCTTGCGGACCCTTGCGGAGGTGCTGGGGGTCCGATAAGGCGCCGGTTCTGCCGCAAATGGCGGATCCGTTTTGAAAATTGCCGCGTAACAGTATATGAGGGTGGCCTGCCGCACCCTATATGGGGCCCGTATCACTGGGGGAAACGCCGATGAACATTCACAACCGCGACGCTGCCGAGGCGCCGGACCGCGAGGCAGCTGCTGCCGCGCTGGATGTGCTGCGGGCCTGGGCCGGCACCGTGACCGATACCGAGATTGCCGAACTGGACCCGGCGGTGGCGCGGCTGCTGCCGGGCCGCGAGGTTGGCAATTATCCTGAACTGTCGCGTCAGTACCCTGAGGAGTTCAAATCCGACGAAGCCTACCGCGCGACACTGCCTGACCTGCAGAACGGGCCGACCAGCCTGATCCGCGGCGCCAAGGAGCAGATCCAGCATGTGGGGATTTCGAACTTCCGCCTGCCGATCCGCTTCCACACCCGTGATGATGGCGATCTGACGCTGGAGACCAGCGTGACCGGCACTGTCAGCCTGGATGCGGGCAAGAAGGGCATCAACATGTCCCGGATCATGCGCACGTTTTACAAGCACGCGGAGCGCACTTTCAGCTTTGAAGTGATGGCAAGCGCGCTGGATGATTACCTGAGCGACCTGGACAGCCCGGATGCGCGCATCCAGATGCGGTTCTCCTTCCCGGCGCGGGTCAGCAGCCTGCGTTCCGGTCTCAGCGGCTACCAGTATTACGATTTTGCGCTGGAACTGGTGGACCATGACGGGGTGCGTGAGAAGATCATGCATCTGGACTATGTCTATTCCTCGACCTGCCCGTGCTCGCTGGAGCTGTCGGAGCACGCCCGCCAGGCGCGGGGGCAATTGGCGACGCCGCATTCGCAGCGCTCCGTCGCGCGGATTTCGGTGCAGTCGGTGCCCGGCAGCGACTGCCTGTGGTTTGAGGATCTGATCGAGCTGTGCCGCAGGGCGGTGCCGACCGAAACCCAGGTGATGGTCAAGCGCGAGGACGAACAGGCCTTTGCCGAGCTGAACGCTGCCAATCCGATCTTTGTCGAGGATGCGGCGCGGCTGTTCTGTGAGGCGCTGCAGGGCGACGCGCGGATTGGTGATTTCCGGGTGGTGGCGAGCCATCAGGAAAGCCTGCACAGCCATGATGCGGTCAGCGTGCTGACGCAAGGCGACCTGTTCAAGGCGATGAGCCTGGACCCGAAACTGTTCGCAACCCTTATCCATCAGGGCTAAAGCGGGCCGGACTGCCTGATTTTCAGGCGGGTTTCCGCCGGGTCAGCCGGTTGGTCTTCCGGCAATTTCTGCATTGCCGCATTTTTTACGCCGCAACGCAGCGCTTCATGCTAGCGTCAATGCGAATCCCCCCGGCCGTCCTGCCGGGGGTGAGGGGAGCTTGCGCGCAGGTGTCTGCAATTGACGGCCCGTTTTCCGCTGCATCAGGCCCGGGACACCCCCGGCGGCCGCTCCCGTATTTCTTTGCCCGGGAACTGCAGCGCGGTACCGGAGCAAGTGCAGTGCAGGACTTTAGGAGTAACAAATGACGAGCTTTCACAATATCCCCGGCCTGACGGTCAAGACGCATGAATGGGCAGGCTATGCAGCCGGGCTGCAGCTGAAGCTGTGGCGCCAGGCGGCAGAGGCCGCGCTGCAGGCGCCGCTGGCGCAGATGCAGCTGGCGCAGTCGATGCTGGAGGCCCAGCGGCGGCTGCTGCAGGCGGGTGTTCCGGTTGTGGCAGGGGATGCCGCTGCTGCAGCTGAGGACGCGCCGGAAGCAGAGCCCGCAGCAGCGGTGGAAGCCGATGAGCCGGCAGCAGCCAAGTCCAAAAAGCCCGCCCCGCGCAAGGCTGCGGGCCGCAAACCCGCGGCGCGCAAGACAACTGCGCGCAAGGCACCGGTGCGCAAAAGGGCTGCTCCGAAGCCGGCTGAAGCAGCTGCGGAGCCCAATCCGGAGGCTGTCAAGCCGGTGGCCGCAAAGCCAGAGGCATCGCAACAAGCAGCGGCCGGGGCCGAAGCGGTCAAGGAAACAGTGAAACCTGCGCCTGCGGCTGAACCGGTCAGCTCAACCGGAAAATCGGTCGGGGGGAAGGCGGAGGCGAAGCCTGCGGAGTTCCGCAGTGTCTCCGCCCGCCGCGGCGAAGGTGCGCAGGAAGGTTCAAAAGGTGCCGGCGGTGGAACGGCAGCACCCGCGGCCAAGCCGGCAGCGGCCCAAGCACCCGTGGCCCCGGCAGGTTCCCAAGTGCAAAAGCCGCAAGGTGAGCCGTCGAAGCGCCCGCGCAAGCCGTCCACCCCGCCGCAGATGCCGCAGCGCAACGCAGCGGCCACCAGCGGCAGCGGCGACTGACGCCGCCCACTTGACACTGGCTGCGCGGGGGGCCAACGCTGCGCCGCATGTTGGATCTCCGCCCGGTTGGGTATGTCATCGGCCTGCTGGTCGTCATTCTGGGAGCCATGATGGTGTTCCCGCTGCTGGTCGATCTATATGATGGCCGGGGCGAGTGGCCCGTGTTCCTGGAGAGCGCCGTGTTCACCGTTTTGGTGGGCGGGCTCTTGTCGCTCAGCTGTGCCAACGGGGTGAAGGAGGGGCTGAGCATCCGCCAGACCTTCCTTCTGACCACGCTGGTCTGGGTGGCGCTGCCGCTGTTCGGCGCCGTGCCCCTGATGCTGGGGGCAACCGAGCTGCGGTTTGTCGACGCGTTTTTCGAGGCGATGTCGGGGCTGACCACAACCGGCTCAACCGTCATTTCCGGTCTGGATGATCTGCCGCGCGGGCTGCTGCTCTGGCGCGGCATTCTGCAATGGCTGGGCGGCATCGGCATCATTGTTGTGGCAATGGTGTTCCTGCCTGAGCTGCGGGTCGGGGGGATGCAGATCTTCCGCTCCGAAGCCTTTGACACTATGGGGAAAATCCTGCCGCGCGCGCAGGCGATCGCCAAGCAGATCTCTTTGATTTACGTGACGCTGACGCTGATGTGCATGATCGTCTACCTGATGCTGGGCCTGGAGGGGTTCGATGCGCTGGTGCATGCGCTGACCACCATGTCCACCGGCGGGTTTTCAAACTACGACGCTTCCTTCGGCACTTTCTCGGGGCCTGCCGAATATGCAGCCTCTGTTTTCATGATCATCGCGGCGCTGCCGTTTGTGCGTTATGTGCAGCTGATCAACGGCCATGCGGAGCCGCTGTTCCGCGACAGCCAGATCCGGGTGTTCCTGATCCTCATCCTGCTGCTGGTCGTCGTCACCAGCAGCGTGCTGGTCTATGTGTTCCCGCACCACCCCGAACAGGCGTTCCGCGAGGCGCTGTTCAATATCACTTCGATCATCTCCGGCACCGGATATGCCAGTGTGGACTACATGGGCTGGGGCAGCTTCCTGATCATGGTGTTCTTCTTCATCGGGCTGATCGGGGGCTGCGCGGGCTCCACGGCCTGTTCAGTGAAGATCTTCCGGTATCAGCTGCTGTTCTCGGCGATCCGGGTGCAGATCCAGCGGATCCGGTCACCGCATGGAATCTTTGTTCCGCGGTTCGAGGGGCGGGCGGTCAGTGCTGATGTTCTCAGCTCGGTGATTTCCTTCTTCATGTTCTTCGTGGTGACCATCGGCATCGTCGCCTGGATGCTGGCGCTGACAGGGCTGGATTTCGTGACCTCGGTCTCAGGCGCGGCGACGGCGGTGGCCAATATCGGGCCGGGGCTGGGGGACATCATCGGGCCTGCGGGCAATTTCTCATCCCTCAACGATCCCGCGAAGTGGATTCTGAGCGTCGCAATGCTGATCGGCCGTCTGGAGCTGATGGCGGTGTATGCGATCCTGACGGTTCGGTTCTGGCGCGCCTGAGCGCGCGGCAGGCGGCACCTTTGCAGGGGGACGGGCAGGTTGCCCGCGCTGCGGGTGCGGAATTGGCAGATGTTGCGCAAGCGGCGCTCTGTGGCGCTTTGCCGCGCCGAAATCTCTGGCAGCTCCGCAGCTTCCTTGCCGGGAAGGCCCGCGCGCCCTTGCCCTTGGGGGGCGGCTCGCATATGAGGCACGGGACCGAAACCCGCAAGCGCAGGGAGACCCGTTCCATATGCCCGTACTTGTGATGAAATTCGGCGGCACGTCTGTCGCCAACCTGGACCGCATCCGCCGCGCCGCCAAACGCGTCGGCGTTGAAGTGGCCAAGGGCTATGACGTGATCGTCATCGTCTCTGCCATGTCCGGCAAGACCAATGAACTGGTGGGCTGGGTCGATGAGACCTCGCCGCTGTATGACGCGCGCGAATATGATGCCGTTGTATCCTCTGGCGAGAACGTGACCGCGGGCCTGATGGCCCTGACGCTGCAGGAGATGGATATCCCGGCGCGCAGCTGGCAGGGCTGGCAGGTGCCGCTAAAGACCAGCTCAGCGCACAGCCAGGCGCGGATCGAGGAGATCCCGCCGGAAAACATCAACGCCAAGTTTGCCGAGGGCATGAAGGTGGCGGTTGTTGCCGGTTTCCAGGGCATCAGCCCCGAGGGCCGCATCACCACCCTGGGCCGCGGCGGGTCCGACACCACCGCGGTGGCCTTTGCCGCCGCGTTTGATGCGGAACGCTGCGATATCTACACCGATGTGGACGGCGTCTATACCACCGACCCGCGGATCTGCGGCAAGGCACGCAAGCTGGACAAGATTGCGTTTGAGGAAATGCTGGAGCTGGCCTCGCTGGGGGCCAAGGTGCTGCAAACACGCTCCGTTGAACTGGCAATGCGCTACAATGTGAAGCTGCGCGTGCTGTCGAGCTTTGAGGAACAGTCCGACGAGGCCGGAACCCTGGTCTGCGACGAGGAGGAAATCATGGAATCCAATGTTGTAAACGGCGTTGCCTACTCCCGCGATGAGGCCAAGCTGACCGTGCAGTCGGTGGCCGACCGCCCCGGGATCGCGGCGACGATCTTTACCACGCTGTCCGAGGCGGGTGTGAATGTCGACATGATCGTGCAGGACGTCTCTGAGGATGGCCGCACCGACATGACCTTCTCCTGCCCGACCGATCAGGTGGCGCGCGCCGAAAAGGCGCTGCTGGCGATCAAGGAGCAGGGCGAGCTGAACTATGCCGAGCTGCTGGCCGACAAGGATGTGGCCAAGGTGTCGGTGGTCGGCATCGGCATGCGCTCGCAGTCCGGCGTGGCGGCCAAGATGTTCAAGGTGCTGTCGGATGAGGGCATCAACATCAAGGTGATCACCACCTCCGAGATCAAGATCTCGGTGCTGATCGACCGCAAGTACATGGAGCTGGCCGTGCAGGCGCTGCATGACGCGTTCGAGCTGGAAAAAGCAAGCTAAACGCTTCTTTTAAAAGCAGTATCACGAAACACGCAAGGGCGCCGTTCAGGCGCCTTTGTCATGTCCGGCCCATGGAGGGCGGTGTTCTGCCCATCACCCGGGCGGGATGCATTGATTGCGGGCAATGCTGCAAAAACACTTGGACTTTTTCCGCCGGGGTGGGACAAGTGGGTGGAGGAGAGAGCGCTGGCGTACTACTCTGGGCGGTGTCCGTTTCCAGAGAGCAATCGGGGCGGCAGCGTGCGGGGAAGAAACCTCGGGAGAGGGTGAGAATGGCCGATACCACGGAATCCGAAAGCCGAAAGCTTCTGGTTCGTTTGCGCGAGGCGATGGCGGGCGATGATGCCGGCCAGGCGCGGCTCGACAAGATCACCCATCTGATCGCCGACAGCATGGGGACCGAGGTGTGCTCGGTCTATCTGTTCCGAGACGACGAGACGCTGGAGCTGTGCGCCACCGAAGGCCTGAACACCGAATCGGTGCACCAGACCCGGATGCGGATCGGCGAGGGCCTGGTGGGGCGCGTTGCCAAATACGGCAAGGTGGTGAACACGCCGGATGCGCCCAATGCCAAAGGTTTCCGCTATATGCCGGAAACCGGGGAGGAGCGGTTCTCCTCCTTCCTGGGCGTGCCGGTGCAGCGGCTGGGCGAGATGCTGGGCGTGCTGGTGGTGCAGTCCAGGGAGGCGCGCGAGTTCTCGGCGGATGCGGTTTATGCGCTGGAAGTGGTGGCGATGGTGATCGCCGAGATGACCGAACTGGGTGCCTTTGTCGGCGAGGGCGCGGCACTGTCGCCGCTGCACCAGCAGGCGGTTCTGGTTCACGGGGTTTCGGCACAAGAAGGCGCTGCAGAGGGCCATGTCTGGCTGCATGAGCCGCGGGTGATCGTGACCAACCCCATTGCCGATGATCCGCACAAGGAGCTGGAGCGGCTGAACGAGGCCGTGGAAGAACTGCGGGTTGGCGTCGACAAGATGCTGGAAGTGTCGCGCAACGGCGACAAGGAGCAGCTGCAAGTCCTTGAGGCCTATAGGATGTTTGCCAACTCCAAGGGCTGGATGCGGCGGATGGAAGAAGACATTGCCCGGGGCCTCAGTGCTGAGGCGGCGGTGGAGAAGGAGCAGTCCCAGGCCCGCGCCCGGATGAGCCAGGTGCAGGACGCTTACTTGCGCGAACGGCTGAGCGACCTGGACGACCTGTCGAACCGGCTGCTGCGGATCTTGACCGGGCAGGGCGCCAACACCGGAGCGGAGCTGCCGGAGAACCCGATCCTGATTGCCCGCAACATCGGTCCCGGCGACCTGCTGGAATACGGACGTTCCTTGCGCGGGATCGTGCTGGAGGAGGGCTCTGTCGGCTCGCACGCGGCGATTGTGGCGCGGGCGCTGGCGATTCCCCTGGTGGTCAATGCCAAGCGGGTCACCACCGAGGCGCTGAACGGTGACCACATCATGGTGGATGGCGACCAGGGGGTCGTGCATCTGCGCCCGGACGAGACCGTGGTTGGCGCTTTCCGTGACAAGATCGCAATGCAGGCCAAGGCGCAGGAGCGCTATGCCTCGATCCGCGACAAGCCCGCTGTCACCACGGACGGGCAGCGCATCAACATGGTGATGAACGCAGGCCTGATGGCGGATCTGCCGTCGCTGGATGGTTCCGGCGCCGAGGGCGTGGGGCTGTTCCGCACGGAGCTGCAATTCCTGGTGCGCAACCAGATGCCCAAGCGCTCGGAACTGGTGGCGCTCTACAAGCGGGTGCTGGATGCCGCCCATGGCAAGCCGGTGGTGTTCCGCACGCTGGATATCGGTTCTGACAAGGTTCTGCCCTACATGAAGCCCACGGATGAGCCGAATCCGGCGCTGGGCTGGCGGGCGATCCGGGTGGGGCTCGACAAGCCGGGCGTGATGCGGATGCAGCTTCAGGCGCTGCTGCGCTCTGCCGAGGGGCGGCCGCTGTCGATCATGTTCCCCTTTGTCGCCCAGTTCGAGGAATACCGCGCCGCCAAGGCCGAGGTAGACAAGACCATCGAGCGTGAGCGCATCCTGGGCCATGTGCTGCCTGCCGATTTGAAGATCGGCGCGATGCTGGAGACGCCGTCGCTGGCCTATGCGCCGCAGAAGTTCTTTGACGAGGTGGCGTTCATTTCGATCGGCGGCAATGACCTCAAGCAGTTCTTCTTTGCCGCCGACCGCGAGAATGAGCGGGTGCGGCGGCGCTATGATACCCTGAACGTCAGCTTTCTGAGCTTCATCGAGCGGATCGTGGAGCGTTGCGCGATCTCCGGCACGCCCCTGAGCTTCTGCGGCGAGGATGCGGGCCGCCCGGTCGAGGCCGTCTGTCTGGCCGCCATGGGCATCCGAACGCTGTCAATGCGGCCGGCCTCCATCGGTCCGGTCAAATCGCTGCTGCTGCGGGTGGATCTGGGCGAGCTGCGCAAGATCATCTCTGACGCCCGCCACCGCGGCGATCAGGCGGTGCGCCCGGCGGTGATGGAATACCTGCGGGGGTTGTGACCCGCACCGGCCCGCAATGGGGATTGCGTGAAAGGGCCTGCGCCTCACGGGGCGCAGAGAGATTTCTGCGATCAAATACTTCAAGCTTAAAACTTTAGGCTTGAAGTTTTTCTGCCTCTGCTTATCCTGATCCCCAAGAGACGTGCGCTGAGCGGGAAAGGATGATCATGAAAGTCGTCTGTCTGGGAGGAGGGCCTGCGGGCCTTTACTTTGCCATCTCGATGAAGCTGCGCCAGCCGGAGGCCGAGGTCACGGTGGTCGAGCGCAATAAGCCTGACGATACCTTTGGCTGGGGTGTGGTGCTGTCGGATGACGCGCTGGAAAACCTGAGCGCCAACGATCCCAAGAGCGCAGAGGCAATCCGCGAGAGCTTTGCCTATTGGGATGACATCGCCGTGGTGCATGATGGCGCCCGCACGGTGTCGGGCGGGCACGGGTTTGCCGGGATAGGGCGCAAGCAGATGCTGCTTTTGCTGCAGGACCGGGCGCGGGAGCTGGGCGTGGACCTTCAGTATGAAACCGCGGCCAAGCCCGCGTCGGAGTACCAGAAAGACTATGACCTGGTGGTCGGTTGCGACGGGTTGAATTCCAGTGTCCGCACCGAGTTCGCGGAACATTTCAAACCGGAAATCGACGTGCGCCCGTGCAAGTTCATCTGGCTGGGCACCCATCAGAAGTTCGACGATGCCTTCACCTTCATTTTCGAGAAGACCAAGCACGGCTGGATGTGGATTCATGCGTATCAGTTTGATGCCGGCACCGCGACGGTGATCGTCGAATGCTCCGCCGAGACCTGGGAGAACTGGGGCTTCGAGGGCATGAGCAAAGAGGAGATCATCCGCACGTGTGAGGAGATATTTGCCGATCATCTGGATGGCCACGCGCTGATGTCGAATGCCGCGCATCTGCGCGGGGCGGCGGTGTGGATCAACTTCCCGCGGGTGCTGTGCGAGAAGTGGCACCATGAGAACGTCGTGCTGCTGGGCGATGCCTCTGCCACTGCGCATTTCTCAATCGGGTCAGGGTCGCGGCTGGCCTTTGACAGCGCGATCGCGCTGGCGGAACTGGTCAGCAGTGAGCCGACGCTGGAGCGTGCGTTCGAGCGGTACCAGGAGGAGCGGCGGCTGGATGTGCTGCGGCTGCAATCGGCGGCGCGCAACTCTTTGGAGTGGTTCGAGGAGGTCGAGCGCTACCTGGACATGGACCCGGTGCAGTTCAATTACTCGCTGCTGACCCGCTCGCAACGGATCAGCCACGAGAACCTGCGGCTGCGCGATGCCGCGTGGCTGCAAAGCGCCGAGAAATGGTTTCAGGACAAGGCCGGTGCGCCTGCCGATGCGCCGGTGCGGCCGCCGATGTTTGCGCCCTACCGTTTGCGCGGGATGGAGCTGATGAACCGCATCGTGGTCTCCCCCATGGCGCAATACAAGGCGGTGGAGGGCTGCCCGACCGACTGGCACCTGATCCACTACGGCGAACGTGCTAAGGGCGGGGCGGGGCTGGTTTACACCGAAATGACCTGTGTGTCGGCTGAGGGCCGGATCACGCCCGGCTGTCCGGGCCTTTATGCGCAAGAGCATGAGGCGGCGTGGACGCGGCTGACGGATTTTGTGCATGTTGAAACCAGCGCAAAGATTTGCTGTCAGATCGGCCATTCGGGCCGCAAGGGCTCAACTCAGCTGGGCTGGGAGGAGATGGATGCGCCGCTGCCGGAAGGGAACTGGGAGACGGTTTCGGCCTCCGCGATCCCCTGGTCGGCAAACAACCCTGCGCCGCGGGAAATCACCCGGGCTGAAATGGATCAAATTCGCGACGAATTTGTTGCATCCGCGCAGATGGCGGAGCGCGCCGGGTTTGACATGATCGAACTTCATGCGGCGCATGGATATCTGATTTCGTCCTTTATCTCGCCTAAATCGAACATTCGCACGGATGAGTACGGCGGTTCCTTGGAGAACCGTCTGCGCTATCCGCTGGAGATGTTCCGGGCGATGCGCGCTGTCTGGCCGGAAGCCAAACCGATGTCGGTGCGGATCTCTGCCAATGACTGGGTGGGCGGTGAGGGCGTGACGCCGGAGGAGGCGGTGGAAATCGCCAGGGCCTTCACCGCTGCCGGGGCTGATATCATCGATGTCTCCGCCGGGCAGACCTCGACGGACGCACAGCCGGTTTATGGCCGCATGTTCCAGACGCCGTTTTCCGACCGCATCCGCAACGAGGCCGGAGTTGCCACCATGGCGGTGGGCAACATATATGAGGCGGATCATGCCAATTCGATCCTGATGGCGGGGCGGGCCGATCTGGTCTGCGTGGGCCGGCCGCATCTGGCCGATCCCTATTGGACGCTGCATGAGGCCGCGCGGATCGGCGACCGGCATGGCGGCTGGCCGCTGCCCTATCATGCAGGCCGGGATCAGGCCTGGCGCCTGGCGGACCGCGAAGCGGAGGAGATCCGCGCATGACACGCAGGGTACTGGTCACTGGCGGCGGTACAGGGATTGGCAAGGCGATCGCCCATGCCTTTGCCGCCCAAGGCTGCCATGTCACCATTGCCGGGCGCCGCCGGGAGCCGCTGGAGGCGGCGGCAGAGGGGCAGGGGCTGGAGATCCGGGTGGCGGATGTGACGGATGAAGCGCAGGTGGAGGCGTTGTTTGACACGCCCTACGACGTGGTGATTGCCAATGCTGGGACTGGCGTTGCAGCGCGGATTGAGGATGTTGAGCTGGAGGAGTGGCAGCGCACCCTGACGGTCAACATGACCGGCACCTTCCTGACCTTCCGGGCGGCCTTGCGGGCGGGAATGGAACCAGGCGGGCGGCTGATTGCCATCGCCTCCACCGCGTCCTTGCAGGGCGGGGCGCAGATCCCGGCCTATGCGGCGTCGAAACACGGGGTGCTTGGGCTGGTGCGCTCAGTCGCGCAGGACGTCGCTAAACGCGGGATCACCTGCAATGCGGTCTGCCCCGGGTTTGTCGATACCGAGATGGCAGAAACCGCGATCACCGGGCTGATCGCGCGGCATGAAATTTCGCGGGAGAAGGCGCTGAAGATGGTGGTTGGCGGCAACCCGATGCAGCGGCTGATCGCGCCGGAGGAAGTGGCGGCGACGGTGGTTTTCCTTGCATCTGACGGCGCGGCTTCGGTCAATGGGCACGCAATGAGCGTGTCGGGAGGGGAAATTTGAGCACGACATCAAAAGACCGGCTGCGGCTGTGGCTGAAAGTGCTGAAGGCCACCAAGGCGGTGGAGAGCGAAGTGCGCGAGAACCTGCGGCGGGAGTTTGCGACCACGCTGCCGCGGTTTGACGTGATGGCGGCCCTGATGCAGCACGAAAAAGGCCTCAAGATGAGTGAGTTGTCGGGCGTTCTGAAAGTTTCCAACGGCAATGTGACCGGCATTGTCGAGCGGCTGGTCGAGGACGGCCATGTGCAGCGCGAGAAGGTCGAGGGCGACCGCCGCGCCAATCTGGTGCGGCTGACGGAAGCCGGGCGGATTGAGTTCTCCCGCCAGGCGGAGGCGCATGAGGGCTGGATCAACGCAGCCTTTGACGGGCTGACCGCAGATGAGGCGCAAGGGATAGCCGAGAGCCTGGACGCGGTGGCGCGGCGGCTGGATGAGGGGAGCAAGGCATGAAGGTGAACCGGGACCCCAGGCATTTCCTGTGCCGCATTGAGGATGGCATCGCCACGGTTTCCTTGGACCGGCCGGAGCGGAAAAACCCGCTGACCTTCGACAGCTATGCGGAGCTGCGCGACTGGTTCCGCGACCTGCACTACGACGACAGCATCAAGGCGGTGGTCTTTGCCTCCAACGGCGGCAATTTCTGTTCCGGCGGCGATGTGCATGACATCATCGGGCCGCTGACGAAGATGAGTATGAAGGAGCTGCTGGCCTTCACCCGGATGACCGGCGATCTGGTCAAGGCGATGGTGAATTGCGGCAAGCCGGTGATTGCGGCGATTGACGGCATTTGCGTGGGTGCAGGCGCGATCATCGCCATGGCCTCCGACATCCGGATTGCCACACCGGAGGCGAAGACCGCGTTTCTTTTCACCCGGGTCGGGCTGGCGGGCTGCGACATGGGCGCCTGCGCGATCCTGCCGCGGATCATCGGCCAGGGCCGGGCCGCGGAACTTTTGTACACGGGCCGGTCGATGAGCGCAGAAGAGGGCCACGCCTGGGGGTTTCACAACAAGCTGGTTGCGGCGGACGAGCTGGAAGCGGAGGCGCAAAGCTGGGCCGCGCGGATCGCGGCGGGCCCGAACTTCGGCCACATGATGACCAAGACCATGCTGGCGCAGGAATGGTCGATGTCGATCGAGCAGGCGATCGAGGCCGAGGCGCAGGCGCAGGCGATCTGCATGCAGACGGCGGATTTCGAACGCGCCTACCATGCCTTTGTGAACAAGGAAAAACCGCTGTTCGAGGGCGATTGAGCCGCGGGACTGGCGCTTGGGGCGAGGGAGGATGCCTCCGGCGGGAGTATTTAAGGCAAGATGAAAGAGGGAGGGCCGCAGGATGGCGGACAGGACGTTTCTGAGCTGGCCGTTCTTTGAGGACCGGCACCGGGCGCTGGCGGAGGAGCTGGAGGCCTGGGCCGCGGCGCAGCTGGCGGGCATTGATCATTCAGACACCGATGCTGCCTGCCGGGCACTGGTCGCCGCACTGGGTGAGGGCGGCTGGACGCAGCATTCCGGCGCCATGACGGGCGAGAAGCTGGATGTGCGCAGCCTGTGCCTGATCCGCGAGACGCTGGCGCGCCATGACGGGCTGGCGGATTTTGCCTTTGCCATGCAGGGGCTGGGCACCGGCGCGGTCTCGCTGTTTGGCACCGAGGCGCAGCAGCAGGAATGGCTGCCGCTCACGCGCGCGGGCAAGGCAATTTCGGCGTTTGCCCTGACGGAGCCGCAGTCTGGGTCGGATGTGGCGAACTCCACCATGACCGCCACGCTGGACAGCGACACTTACGTGCTGAACGGCGAGAAGACCTGGATCTCCAATGGCGGCATTGCAGATATCTATACGCTGTTTGCCCGCACTGGCGAGGCGCCGGGAGCGAAGGGGCTGAGCGCCTTCATTGTGCCGGCCGGCCTGCCGGGGTTCGAGGTCGTGGAACGGCTGGAAACCATCGCGCCGCATCCGCTGGCAACGCTGCGGTTCACGGATTGCCGGATCCCGAAATCGGCGCTGCTGGGGCAGCCGGGCGCGGGCTTCAAGATCGCGATGTCGGTGCTGGATGTGTTCCGCTCAACCGTGGCGGCTGCCGCGCTGGGCTTTGCCCGCCGGGCGCTGGACGAGGCGCTGGCGCGGGTAACCGCGCGGCAGGTGCAGGGCGCGCCGCTGTTCGATCTGCAGATGGTGCAGGGGCATATCGCCGATATGGCGCTGGATGTGGATGCAAGCGCGCTGCTGGTCTACCGTGCGGCCTGGGCCAAGGATTCAGGGGCTGCGCGGGTCACACGCGAGGCGGCAATGGCCAAACTGTTTTCCACCGATCAGGCGCAGCAAGTCATCGACAAGGCGGTGCAGCTGCATGGCGGTGACGGCGTGCGCCGTGGCCAGAAGGTGGAGGAGCTTTACCGCGATATCCGGGCCCTCCGCATTTACGAGGGCGCCTCGGACGTGCAGCGGGTGGTGATCGCGCGCCAGGCGCTCGGCGCCTTTCAGGGAGGGAAGTGAGATGCTGGGACCAACCGCGCATGTGGACACGTTCGCCCGGGACAACCTGCCGCCCGTGGACCAGTGGCCGGAATTCCTGCTGGAAGGGTTTCAGTACCCGGAACACCTGAACGCTGCGGTCGAACTGACCGATGCGATGGTCGAAAAAGGATTTGGCGACCATACCGCGCTGATCGGCAACGGCCGCTACCGCACCTATAAGGAGCTGGCAGACTGGACCAACCGGCTGGCGCATGTGCTGAGCGAGGACCTGGGCGTGAAGCCCGGCAACCGGGTGCTGATCCGCTCTGCCAACAATCCGGCGATGGTGGCCTGCTGGCTGGCGGCGACCAAGGCGGGCGCGGTGGTGGTCAACACCATGCCGCTGCTGCGCAAGGGGGAGCTGGCCAAAATCGTCGACAAGGCGGAGATCTCCCACGCGCTGTGCGACACCAGGCTGAAGGATGAGCTGGTCGCCTGTGCCAAGGAATCGAAATTCCTTAAAACGGTTGTGGGTTTTGACGGCACCTCCAACCATGATGCGGAGCTGGACCGGCTGGCGCTGGAGAAACCTGTTGCCTATGAAGCCGTGAAAACGGGCCGCGATGATGTGGCGCTCTTGGGGTTCACGTCCGGCACCACCGGATCGCCCAAGGCGACGATGCACTTCCACCGCGATTTGCTGATCATTGCCGACGGCTATGCGCGCGAAGTGCTGGATGTGCAGCCGGAGGACGTGTTTGTCGGCTCGCCGCCGCTGGCCTTTACCTTCGGTCTGGGCGGGCTGGCGATCTTCCCGCTGCGGTTTGGGGCAGCGGCGACGCTCTTGGAGAATGCCACGCCGCCGAACCTCATCGAGATCATCGAGAAATACAAGGCCACGGTTTGCTTCACTGCGCCGACGGCGTACCGCGTGATGCTGCGGGCGATGGAGGAGGGCGCGGATCTGTCCTCGCTCCGGGCGGCGGTCTCAGCGGGGGAGACGTTGCCGGCGCCAGTCTATCAGGAATGGATCGACAAGACCGGCAAGCCGATGCTGGACGGGATCGGCGCGACGGAGCTTCTGCATATCTTCATCACCAACCGGTTCAGCGATCACCGGCCCGCCTGCACCGGCAAGCCGGTCACGGGGTACCAGGTGAAGGTACTGGATGCGGACGGCAACGAAGCGCCCCGCGGCGCGGCCGGGCGGCTGGCGGTCAAGGGGCCAACCGGCTGCCGGTATCTGGCGGATGAGCGGCAGGCGGAATACGTGCAGGACGGCTGGAACATCACCGGCGACAGTTTCATCCGGGACGCGGACGGGTACCTGCATTTTGCGGCCCGGAATGACGACATGATCGTCTCCTCCGGCTACAATATTGCAGGCCCTGAGGTGGAGGCGGCGCTGCTGGCGCATGCGGCAGTGGCGGAATGCGCAGTCATTGGGGTGCCGGATGAGGCGCGCGGCGAGATCGTGCAGGCACATGTGGTGCTGGCCGAAGGGCAGGCGCCGTCGGAGGCGCTGGCCAAGCTGCTGCAGGATCATGTGAAGGACACCATCGCGCCTTATAAATATCCGCGGTCCGTGGTGTTCACGCAGGCGCTGCCGAAGACCGAGACCGGCAAGATCCAGCGCTTCAAGCTGAAGGCCTGAAGTTTCGGGATCGGCGCCGGGGGCCGCTTTGCCGGCCCCGCGCTCCTACTTGCTGCGCAGCGCAGCCGGGTCCTGCTGCAGGAACCAGTCGTAGGTGCCGGCGATCCCGTCTTCGAGGGGAATAGAGGCGGTCCAGCCGAGGCGCGAGAGGCGTGACACATCGGTCAGCTTCTGCATGGTGCCGTCCGGTTTGGACCTGTCGAACACGAGGCGGCCCTGAAAACCGGTGATGCGCGCGATCATTTCTGCAAGGGAACGGATCTCCAAAGCCTGACCGGTGCCGACATTGATATGCGAGAGCATCGGGCTGGTTTCCCTCTGGTAGATTTCCGCGGGCAGGTCCATCACGAACAGCGAGGCCGCGGCCATGTCGTCGACATGCAGAAACTCGCGCTGAGGGGTGCCGCTGCCCCAGATCACCACTTCTTCGCGGCTGTCGCGCACCGCCTCGTGAAAGCGGCGGATCAGCGCAGGCAGCACATGCGAGTTTTCCGGGTGAAAATTGTCGCCGGGGCCGTAAAGGTTGGTCGGCATAACCGACCGGTAGTCGGTGCCGTACTGGCGGTTATAGCTTTCACACAACTTGATGCCCGCGATCTTGGCGATCGCATAGGGCTCATTTGTCGGCTCCAGCGGGCCGGACAGAAGCTGATCTTCCCGGATCGGCGGTGCGGCCTCCCTGGGGTAGATGCAGGAAGATCCCAGCTGCAGGAGGCTGTGCACGCCGGCCGCATAGGCGGCGTGGATCACATTGCACTGGATCATCAGATTTTCGTAGATGAACTGCGCGGGGTAGGTGTTGTTGGCATGAATGCCGCCAACCCTTGCGGCTGCCAGAATGACCCGGTCCGGCCGCTCTGCCTGCATGAAGCGGGACACGGCCTGCTGATCGGTCAGATCCAGTTCGGCTGAGCTGCGGGTGAGCAGCTCCAGCGGTTCGCCGTTGGCCTGGCGTGCGGCGAGCCGGCGCAGAATTGCGCTGCCCACCATGCCACGGTGACCCGCCACAAAGATCTTCATGCGTTCAGTCCTCCAGAGAGACCGGCATTTCGTAGCCGTGCTCCTTGAGCAGCGCATGGCGGCGGGCTGTATGCAAGTCCTCGGCAATCATTTCCGCGCACATTTCCTTCACCGTGATTTCCGGCACCCAGCCGAGTTTCTCCTTGGCCTTGCTGGGATCACCCAGCAGCGTTTCCACCTCTGCCGGGCGGAAATAGCGCGGGTCGATCCGCATCACCACGTCGCCGGGTTTGAGCGCCGGGGCCTGGTCGCCCTCAATGGCGGCAACGGTGGCAATCTCCTCAACCCCGGTGCCGGAAAACTCCAGCATGATGCCCAGTTCGGCGGCTGCCCATTGGATGAACTGGCGCACTGTGTACTGCTGGCCGGTTGCGATGACAAAATCATCGGCGGCTTCCTGCTGCAGCATCATCCACTGCATCCGCACATAGTCGCGCGCATGGCCCCAGTCGCGCAGCGCGTGGATATTGCCCATGTAGAGGCAGGGCTCCAGCCCTTGTGCAATGTTGGCGAGACCGCGGGTGATCTTGCGGGTGACAAAAGTTTCGCCGCGGCGGGGGCTCTCGTGGTTGAACAGGATGCCATTGCAGGCATACATGCCATAGGCCTCGCGGTAGTTCACGGTGATCCAGTAGCTGTAGAGCTTGGCCACCGCGTAAGGCGAGCGCGGATAGAATGGTGTGGTCTCGCGCTGCGGGGTTTCCTGCACCAGGCCGTAGAGTTCCGAAGTCGAGGCCTGGTAGAAGCGGGTTGTTTTCTCGAGGCCGAGGAACCGGATCGCTTCCAGGAGGCGCAGGGTGCCGATACCGTCCACATCCGCAGTGTATTCCGGCGCCTCAAAAGAGACTGCCACATGGCTCTGCGCGCCGAGGTTATAGACCTCGTCCGGCTCAACCTCCCGCATGATGCGGGTCAGGTTCGAGGTGTCGGTCAGATCGCCATAGTGCAGCCTGAACCGGGCATGATCGGTATGCGGGTCCTGGTAGATGTGGTCGATGCGCTGGGTATTGAACGACGAGGCGCGCCGTTTGATGCCGTGCACCTCATAGCCTTTTTCCAGCAGCAGTTCCGCCAGATAGGAACCGTCTTGTCCGGTGACACCTGTGATCAGAGCTTTTTTCATAGCGTGTTCTCCGCCGTGTTCTGTGAGGGGGGCCGATAGGGGGCTCGTGTTTGTCAGGCTGAGGCCGGCTGCATGTCCTTGGGCCGGGCCACCGACGCAAAGACAGATGCAACCCGGCTGGCATCAGCGCGGCTCAGGTTGTGGTGGTTTGGCAGATAGATGCCGTACTCATGCACCAGATCCGCGTTGGGCAGGATCTGCTCGCCGTATTCCCGCACCCAGAACGGGTGGCGGGCGATGTTGCCGCAGATCAGCGGCCGGCATTCGATCTGATGCGCTTTCAGCGTCTCGAAAACCTCCATCCGGTTCTCGACCAGCGTGCCGTAGGCAAAGGACGACAGAAGCCTGGTATCGCTTGTCTGCTTGTAAAAGCCGGTCAGTGCTTCGGCGTAACAGTCGAAGTTCTGCGACCGGACGCTGCAGATGCCGTCCAGTTTCTTCAGCTGCATCCGCCCGATGAAGGCTTGCAGGTCGGTGGAGCGCAAATTGAAGCCGGCATGGTAGAAAGTGTAGAAATTGCGGAACTCGTCAATCTTGTGCTGGCTTTTCAGCCGCTCGCGGCGTTGCGGGTCCAGGTCCCGGCTCCAGCCGTGGGAGCGCAGCGACAGCATCACCTGGTGCAGTTCCGGATCGTCGGTCACGACCATGCCGCCTTCGATGGTGGAAATGTGGTGGCCGTAATAGAAGGAGAAGCTGCCCGCCGCGCCGTGGCAGCCCAGCTTGCGGTCTCCGTATGTCGATCCCAGCGCCTCGCAGCTGTCTTCCAGCAGCAGGATGCCGTAGCGGTCGCAAATCGCCTGGATTTCCTTCATGTGGTTTGCGTGGCCCAGCACATGCACCAGAATGAGCATCGACGGCGCCTCGGTCCGGCAGAGCTCCTCCAGATGGTTGAGGTCGAGGCCCAGATTGTCCGGGTCGCAATCGCAAAGCCGCACGTCAAAGCCGAGCTGCATCAGCGGCGACACCGTGGTGACCCAGCTCACGGCCGGGGCAATCACCTTGTTGTTGCGCAACCGGCCAGCTTCCTTGGCGGCATAGATCATCAGCAGGTTGGCCGAAGACCCGGAATTGACGAACACCGCGTGATTGCAGCCCATCCAGTCCGCGAATTCGCGTTCGAATTCCACTGTCAGCTTGTCCTTGGTCAGCCGGTTTCCGGCCAGCATCCAGTCCGCGGTGGCCTCAAGCTCAGCCTGTGAGATGGTGTCTTCGGCCAGGGTCACCGGTTTGGGTGAATGCATGTTCATGCGCGCGCCTCCCGCACGGCCTGCATGGCCTTCAGTTCTACGTAATAGTGGCGCACCTCATTATAGGCGGCGGCGATGTTTGCCTTCTTCTGCTGGTCCTTGAAGGCATCGATCGTGATGCTGCCGTCATGGGCGCGGAAGCTGGCCAGCGGCTCCTTGACGAAACCGACCTTGGGGTAGCGCAGCATCGACAAAAGCGAGGCAAAGATGTCGGGGCCAACGCCATGGTATTCATGGCCCTGCAGCGGCAGGCGGCCCTGATAAAGCGCGTCGATCAGGATCTGGCGGCGGAAAACCGCGGCACCCGGAGATATCAGAGAGCCGACGATCTTCTCTTCCGCCAGGCGGTTTTCAAAGATGCCTGTATCGGGCAGCCAGTCCAGGAACTGGGTCATCATCTGGTTGCCGGTTGCATCATCGACAACCTCCGCGCCGGTGAAGGCAAAGCCGACATCACCCTTCAGCAGGTCTGCGCATTTCTCGATGAAGGTCGGGTGGATCCAGTCGTCGTCATACTGAAGATGGACATAGTCGCCGGTGGCGTGCAGCACCCCTTCGAGCCAGCAGAAATGCGGGCCGAAATCGCGCTCGCGGCGCACATAGGTGATCTTGCTGCCATAGCCCGCCGCCACCTCCGGCGTGTTGTCGGTGGAGCCGTGATCCACCACGATCACCTCGCAGGGGCGGGTTTGCGCCAGCGCGCTGTCGATGGCCTTTGGCAGCATCTCCGCCCGGTTGAAGGTCGGGATAACGATGGAAATCTGTTCAGGCATTACTGTCTCCGAGTATCTCATGGAGGCGCGACACGTCGGCCACCAGGTTGTTGCTTTGCCCCAGGGGAGTGATCTTGAGCGGGAACGGCGCCAGCGACTGGGCAAAGCCGGCAACCGTGATTGGCTTGCCGGAGGCCACGTTCACCACCCCCTCCGCATCCGACAACGCCAGCCGCACCAGGTAGCGGGCAGCGTCGCGCGCGGTCAGGAAATCGCGCAGCCCTTCCGCGCCATAGAGTTCAAAGTCGGCCTCCGGGTCGGCCCCGGCAAACCTGTTTTCCAGCGAGGGCCGCAGGTAGCTGCCGGTTTGTTCCGGGTCATGGATGGAGAACAGCCGGCCAATGCAGAGCGAACGGTTTGCGGCGGCGCAGATCTCCAGCGCGGCCTGTTCGGCTATCAGCTTGCTCTGCCCGTAGACGGAAACGGGTGTGGTTTCCGCTGTCTCCGCGATCGGGGTGTCCTGGCTGGCGTAGACATGGCTGGATGAGCACAAGAGCATCCGGGCAGAGGAGCCCGCCAGGGCCGACAGCAGGTTCATCGTGCCGCCCGCATTGACCGCGTACGCTCTGGCCGGGTCCGCATTGACCTGCGCAACCGGCACCATCGCGGCAAGGTGAATGACCAGGTCCAGCGGCCCGGCTGCCGCTATGGCTGCAGCGGTTTCGGGGAGGCTTGTCAGGTCCGCTGTGTTGCGGATCACTTCGGCGACGGGGGCAAGCTCAGCCAGGGCCTTGAGCGCATGGCGCCCGACGATCCCGCCGCTGCCCGTGATATAAATTTTCGCAGCCATCGTTACTCCGCTGCAACCTGCTGCGCGGGCAGGCCGAAGATTTTGCGGTAGCGGGCTTCCAAATCGGCGCTTGCCTTCTCAACTTTGTTGCGCGGCTGCTTTTGGGCAGTGGCCTGCAGCCTGCCATGCCAGGAGAAGTCGCCGCTCAACACCGCGTCGGCAAAGGACCGGGTGCTCAGCCCGTGCGATTTCAGAAGTTCATTGTCCTTGTGCGGCCGGAATTCGGCCTGCGCGTTCGGACTTGAATAATAGCGTCCGATGATCCTGGGCAGCCGGGTCAGTTTCAGCTGCTTGTCCTGCAGGACTTTCCAGAAAATGGCATCGCCAACCGACAGGACCGGTTCGCCGTTGCTGAAGTAGGTGGGATACCATTTACCCACCATCTCCAGGTCCCACATGGTTGCAGCGCCGTAGGTGCCGCGCTCGCCGGACCCGCTGCCCAGCCGCAATCCTTCGCAGGGGCGGGGCGGCCAGTCGGGCAGGAATTGCGTATCTGTGTAGCCAGATACCGGGAAATCCTGGGCAAGGTGCTCCCGGCCGAAGGAAATCAGCCAATCCCCCCCGATCAGGGCGGATTTGGTAACCATCGCGGTCTCAGCGAGTTCCTGCGCAGCGCCTGTGGCCAGCCGGTCGTCCATGTTGAGGTTCATGGCATACCGGGTGCGGGCCAGCGCGGCCCCTGCGGCCCAGGCTTCGTAGATGGTCAGCGGTTCCGAAAAGGAGTGCCAGGGCGCCTCAAGCCAGTCCGGGGCCTGGTCGCCATTGTCGAAGATGTAGCAGGGCTCGACCGGGATGGACTGTGCTTTCAGGTTTTCCCAATGCGAACGCAGCAGTTCCAGCTTGTCTTCCTGTTTGTGCCAGACAGCGCAGAATACGGTCACCAGCGGGCGGGTCTCCTGACCGGAGTCCGGCTGGTTGTGCGATTCAAAGTACATTCGGCGGATTCTCCAGAACCGGGGTGTCGAGGCTTCTCCTCTTTGACTCCCGGATATCCGGCAAAAAATAATTTTAGGTTAAGTGGGCTCTGTTGCACAAATCGGCTGATGGGCTGATGGCCGGTGTTCCCCTTTCCCCGGGCAGACTTATCCCACGGGCTCTGTGACAGGGATGCCGAGCGCAGTGTAGCCGTTCAGAACGGCGATACGGACCTGAAGCTCCGCGACCTGTCGGTCGAAGTCCCGCGCCATGAGGCGCTGCCCCAGCAGTTTCACGCAATGCATCTTCGTTTCGACGCGGCTTCGGCGGTGGTATCCGCTCCATCGTCGCCAGAGGGCACGACCGAGGTATTTCGATGCCCGCAGTGCTTCGTTTCGTGCGACCGCGCCGGCGGTGACGGTCTTCCACGGTTTGGCGTTCTTGCGGGGCGGGATGACAGCGTGGGCGCCGCGGTCAGCGATTGCATCGTGGCATTTGCGGGTGTCGCAGGCACCGTCGGCAGTGACGCTGCTGATCTGCTCGTACGCCGGGATCTGGTTGAGCAGGCCGGGTAACACCGGCGCATCGCCGATATGGTCCCTGTGATCTCTACGGCCCGAACCTCCAGCGTTTCCTCATCAATCCCCAAGTGGATCTTGCGCCAGACGCGCCGCTTGGGACCGCCATGCTTGCGGGCGTGCCGCTCGCCTTCGCCCTCGACCTTGATGCCCGTGCTGTCCGCTGCCCGGCAGTGCATCACGCAGTGATGTCACGAGAGGGGATCAGCAGGTGCAGTGGGCCCTTCGACCCGCGATACGGGATGTTCACGGCCAGGGTCTTCTGACGGCGGCTCAGCGTGCTGAAGTCGGGCACCGACCAGTCGAGGCCGACCAGCCGCAACAGGCTCTCGACGAAGCCTGTCGTCTGCCGAAGCGCCATGCCGAACAGCACCTTCATCGAAAGGCATGCCTGGATGGAGGCATCGCTGTAGGTCTGCTGGCGGCCACGCTTGCCTGTCGGCGCGGCATCCCAGCTCATCTCAGGGTCAAACCAGATCGTCAGCGAGCCGCGGCGCTTGAGCGCTCTATTGTAGGCTGGCCAGTTCCTGGTCCTGTAGGTCGGGGGTGCAGGTCTGCTCATGCATCCCAGCTACCACGCTGGATTCATGAGATGAATCCCACACGGAATTTGTGCAACAGAGCCATGTCGACCCGCAGGCTTGGCTCACTTGGGTTCTCGCCCGGATCGCAGATCACAAGATCACTCACCTGAACGAACTCATGCCCTGGCGCTACGCTGCTATTGCAGCGTAGCAGGCAGCTCCGGAACAACACCAGAGCGCCTTCGCCGGGCGTTCACCAGGCATAGTATGGAATCGCGTTGTAGTTTTCTGCTGTGTCAGCATATTGCACACGTATTGATTGATAGACTTACAGGGGCGTCTGATGGCACAGGCGGAAGATGACTATTGGCTGGATTTGGGAACTGTGCCTCCGGCCACTGCCGAAGAGCACAGACCCGTTTTGAGTATTGAGGAACTCCAAGGCATTGATCCGTTGGATGCGCAATTTGGTGTTTGGCCTCAGAAGACAGTGCCGGATTCCTTATATCGGGCGCTATTTGGTCAAACGGATCCGGCGCTGATCGAGGGCAAAGCTCAGGGCGGAGAGCCAGCGGAAGAGCTGCCTTTGCAAACCTATGCTATTCTGGACGCTGCAAAGTTCACTGGCGGGCTAAGCGAGTTAGAGCGGTGCGGCGTGCGCTTCCAGTGCTTGTTCAAGGGGGACACAGCAGAGGAGTTGAAGGATGTCGCCCCCTACTTGTTTCAGCTTTCTGCCGACGCTGATTTTACCCGTTGTTTGATGACCCATATTCCAACAGTTTCCGAACGTATGACCTCTGTGCATGCATGGCATATGGAGCCTGGCATCTACTTTAGGTCGACCTCCTCATTTGAGGAAATTTGGTCGCAATTTCGAAAATTCACTAGGATAAAAGATCAAAAGCTCGGTTGGATCTACTATCGTTTTTGGGATCCTAGGATTCTTCTCAAGTTGACCAAAATGAAATCGCTTGAGCGTCCGCACTGGCTGTGGCGTATGTTCGTTGGTATCGAAAGTATGATTTTCATAAGAAAATCGTCTACTGCGATCCTTACCGTACCGCAAGATATATGTGAACGAAGTAAGGGGATGGAAATACGTGCTGAAGATATTTTAGCGGAATTGCGTTTCGTAAAGCTGGATATCTTTTGTGAAGATATGGCTGAAAAAATTGGTAGTGATGATAGTCTGGGTTTCCTGGATCGCGACACATGTACCTTGGTGGAAAAGGTCACCTATCTCACCGAGCATGCTCGCACTTTGGGGCTTACAGAGGAGCGATCTGTAGAGCGTTATGTTACTTCATGCCATATATTGAATATGTTTGCGGAGTCGAACCCTGAAGCCTTTTCAATTTTGACAGGAGGGCAGCATGAACTTGATAAGTCACGTCGCCTTTTGGAAATTTCATTAAAGACATTGGAGAGTTAAATTGGCTAAATGTGATGATCCATTGCAGCGTTGCTTTCAGGGAAACTTGTTTCGCGCCGATATGCCACGTAGCAACGTGATTATTGAAGGGGCCGTGAACGGGATCCGTACGGGGCCGTTGCCGAGCGGGGAGGTGTTCAAGCTGGAAAACACACTGCGCGGCACCACCGGCCGGGCTGATTTGTACGTTGGCGGCAAACAGTTTCCCATCATTGATGATCTGGATGAATTTAACATCTCCAAGCCTGAAGACGTTGGCATGGCGGTCAGTGAAATTCCCCCTCCAAAATCACAAGGCGGCAACCAAGTACATTCGAACGCCGAGGTTGAAGATGCTTTGGTGCTGCAGGTCCCGCCGTCTCTGGTGGCAAGCGCCCCCGCTTTGGGGGACTTTGATGTAGACACTGCGCCAGAGGAAGCGTTGCTGTGGATTGCGACCGTTGTTGTGACCTCGCTGGAGGTTATTGATGAGGGGGCGGGGTTAACCGGCCTTTACGAATGGTCGAAAGGACATGTGGATCTGCAATTGAGCGGCACGGATTCAACACCTGTCCTTGCAGAATTGGCGAACCTGATCCTCCAGAACGATATCCGCAATGGAATGCGAGCGATCCTGCGCGGCGGTGGAGGGCTTATCAAAGTTGGTATGAATGCAGGCGGAGTCATGTTTGTCGCTTTCCGGCACAGCAGGTCCTTGGGCATTTTCGTTTCCGGCACCGCCGCTGCCTTGGCCCGGTCCCGGGCAAATACCATCGTGGCTGGCGTCAAAGGCTCCTTGTCCCGCACCGCAGAAGGGGTTCGGGGGGTTCCACTGATTGGCTTTGTTATTGTTGGGACGCTCGACTTTCTGGAGTGGTACGCAGACCCTGACAGACGCGGCGACTGGTCGGACCTGATGGCTGTTCTTTTGGTGGATATGGCGGCTTTGACGATTTCGACAATCGCTGGCGGGCTTGCTGCTGCTGCAGCGGCCACGGCGCTTAGTGCTGTTGCCTCAACGGTGGCGGGTGTGGTGATCATAGCAGCAGTCGGAATTCTAGCCGGTTTAGCCGTTGGAATGATTGCAACAGGTCTTTCAAACGCTGTTGGCCTCACACCGCTGGTCGAGCGGGGCCTTGAACGGGTTGCACGCGGTGCCGTAGCAGTCATGGAATTCACTGCTGATCTGGTAGATGATGCCGTCGACTTTGCCACACATGCCACCCCCAGGGACGGACGTGTAACCGGCCCAACGGACTATTTGATGGAGATAGACCGAGGATTGATGGACTACATAAACAGCCGGCTTAGGATGCCATCATTTTAAATGAATAAACCGTCCTATTTGGAACCTGGAAGAGGATGTTTGATAAGGTGAATAATGTTTATCTGAGGGTGGTTGATGATGAATCCTATAAGTACAAGTTTTCATCCATTTTTAAATTTTTCCCAATTATTGTTGCGATGTTCACTCTGTGCCCCTACGTAATCTCCATTTACCTATACTCAAGTGAATTTAGTCAAATGGAGCGCCTCTGGACGGCTCCTGTAGTTATATTCAACTTTGTGTTTTTTGTATACTGGTTCGCTTTTGTGGTTTCCTTTTACTTCTTTTTTTTCCTCAATAGGTGTGAGGCTTTGATCATTTCCCTTTTTTCAGTGTCGAGCCCCATTCATTACCTGGTAGCTTTGGGGATTTCTGCCGCTGTCATTCAATCAGTCACCTTTACGGCGATCACCATGATCTCAATCTTGTTTACAGTTTCAAACTTTAAGAGGGCAAATGACGCTGTTGACCATAGCATGGTGAAAAACTTCGCAAGTCATGCCATAAGGTTGGAATATGGTAATAACGTATATGTTCATGGCGGGGTGGGTCAGGATGATTATATACCTCTAGGTCGACTTGCAGGTGGGGGGCGGTATTTTGTCGAACTCATTTTTGCCCTTCCTTTGATACTTGGGATGATCCTAGTTTGGCCTTTTGTATTTGTGATTGATGACCTGCAAGAACATGTCCCGATTTCGACGTTGTTTTGGGCCGCGCATGTGATCATTGGGCTGATGACCCGCGGCCCAGTTCTCAACCAGGCCTGGCTTCTTGTCCGGGTTCTGCGCCTGGTGCGTTCGGGCGCCTGGGAAAAGCCAGGGCAACAACCCAAGAGGGTATAGTGGTGCAGGCATGCGCCATTTGCGAGAAGGCGCTGTGGCCTGAGAGCGCTCGTCCTTAAGGCTAAGTGATAAATGAACAATATTCGAACGCCCCTTGGTGGAGCTGCGTTCTGTGAATGCCACAAAGGGATTATGCTATGAAACTGAGAAACCTTATACGTTCCCGTTCAATCCTTTGCCGCCCTGGACACCCCTTTGTTTACCGCAACCTGCGCATTTGGGTGCATATGGTGCTGCTGGCGGACTCTGTTGCGCAAATCGGTTGAGGGCCAAGGTTCCCCTTTCCCCAGACGGACTTATCCCACTGCCTCTGTGACGGGTATGCCAAGCGCGGTGAATCCGTTCATGACCGCAACACGGAGCTGAAGCTCGGCAACCTGACGTCCAGGATCCCGTGCCATCAGTCTTTGTCCCAGCAGTTTCATGCAGTGCATCTTGGTTTCGGCACGACTTCGGCGGTGGTATCCACTCCATTTCCGCCAAAGCGCTCGGCCAAGGTATTTCGACGCCCGCAGCGCTTCGTTGCGCGCAATCGCGCCTGCGGTGTCGGGTTTCCAGGGCTTGGCGTTCTTGCGGGGCGGGACGACGGCATTGGCACCTCGGTTGGCGATGGCATCGTGGCACTTGCGCGTATCGTAGGCGCCATCTGCCGTGACACTGCCGATCTCCTGCTCGGGCGGGATCTGATTAAGCAGTTCCGGCAGCATGGGCGCATCACCAATGTTGCTACTGGTGAACTCGACTGCCCGGATTTCCAGTGTCTTTTCGTCGATACCGAGGTGAACCTTGCGCCACACGCGGCGTTTCGAGCCACCGTGCTTGCGCGCATTCCACTCGCCTTCGCCCTCTACCTTTATCCCAGTGCTGTCGATCAGCAGGTGTAGCGGCCCCTCAGAACCACGATACGGGATGTTCACGGCGAGAGACTTCTGGCGGCGTGAAAGCGTGCTAAAATCCGGTACCGACCAGTCCAATCCACTCAATCGCAGGAGACTTTCCACGAAGCCGGTCGTCTGCCTGAGCGCCATACGGAACAGCACCTTCATCGTCAGGCAGGTCTTGATCGCGGCGTCGCTATAGATGGGCTGTCGGCCTCTCTTGCCGGTCGGCCGGGCCTCCCACGTCATCTCGGGATCGAACCAGATCGTCAGAGAGCCACGACGCTTCAGCGCTTCGTTATAGGCCCGCCAGTTCTTGATCTTGTAGGTCGGGGGTGTTGGTCTGCTCATGCCCTCCAGCTATCACGCTGGATTCATGAGATGAATCCCTCACCCGATTTGCGCAACAGAGCCTCACACTAGTGCAAACTGCAAGAAGAATAATCTTGAATGGGGAAACCATTCTAAACTCGAGGGTATCTCTGTTCGTTTGATACGCACAGGGCTAGCTCTATCCCGGCTCTGAGCTGAAGCCGGTCTACTGGACCTAGGGATCGTCTATGGTCGTAAGTTGTCCATACCTTCTGAGCCTCTAGACTTGTCGCCATCTCAAAGGCTAGCTCCCATCTATCCGGCTTCTTCCTACCTAGGGTTTGCTCTATCTTTCACTTATCTAAACCACACCTATTCTGCTTTATTCTTATAGATACTTGTTAATCTAACCATGATCTACTAGAGGTGCTTACCTATACCTGCTTTGGGCTGATCAGATCTTACCGAGCTATCTATGCTAACTGGTTCTTATCCATGGCTAACTCTACCATAAATCTGTTCTAATCTATGCCTCTTCTCCCCGGCCTGCTCTAGATACGTCCCTATCTTCGATAGTTTTGAGACAGATACAGCAAAATAAGGGCAATACCTGCAAATCTCCGGCAAGGGAGGCTGTTCTATCTTAAGGAGGCACACAAGTGCCAACCCCGGGCTAGCCCTATCAATAAGCCAAGGGTGCACAGGTGCAAAATAGATAGATGTAAGGCAGCAGACCGTACGCTGCACTAGCAGCGCTAGCAACGAGGTTAACCCCTCAGGGTGCCCCTACTTCCTAGGCCATGGGTTCCGGCCCTCAGGCGGGCGCTGCGGCGCTCTCAGGCCAAACACCATACTGCCTCCGTCCCGGCCTTGGTTTGCACTAAGCCAGGCCCACGGGGGAAGCTCGGCGGTTGGGTTGAGTAGAACCCACCTCGCAAAATTTTTTGCAGAATTATGTCTTGAGTTCCGAAAGCTGGCGGACTGCCTCTGCCGGGTCGAAACCAAGCACTTCTCCTAGTTTGATCAGTTCAATAACGTCGATGCGCCGCTGTCCGCTCTCGATACGCGCTATGTGTGACTGGTACTCGCCGAGCAGTTGGGCAACCTCGGTTTGGTTTAGCCCAGCTGCCAACCTGTAAGTTTTTATGTATGCAACGAGTGCGTCGTGCCTCTTGTCGCCTAAGGTCTTTGGCATTCGCTGCACTCCATCCTTGCCAGATGGAAGACGCTCTTATATCCATTATTCGGTTATCTAAAAAATGGATATTTGTGGGTGTCACATGTGGATCTTTGGACTGGCAGTAGTTGTATTCTTCTTAGTGCGTCACTCGGTTCGACGAGGGCGCACGTTTGTTCGTGCTGTAGACTACTTACGGCTGGTAGATGCTGGGGCTTCGGTGGCTGAAGCGAACGACCTTTCCAGCAATCTGTTCACCCCAAACTCGAACCCCGGTTTCGATCAACTAGCCACTCAGCGCGCCAAGTCTATTGCCGATAGGTGCTATGCAGGTAAGCAGTTGCCGCTGATCCAATTGGCACGCTCTAAAGGGTTCAAAGTTATGTGAAGAAACGATGAAGGGCGCTCAGGTGCAACTCAAGGTCCCGCTTTGCGTGGATAGTGCCCTTTGCAACATGAGCGCGACCGGTCATGCGGGAAGTGCCCACCGGCCTTTTCCGGTCTTTCATCGCGCCACCCGCCTCCGTAGCGCAGGGTACCTATTGCGGCCATTCATGCTGAGCGCAGCAAAATCGCCGGGGGAATCGCCGAGGCCGGGACCAAGCCGTCTTTCGCTGCGCGCGCAGCTTGGGCAACCCCGGGCGTCTGCTTTCGCACTAAGAGCCGTCGCAGAAAATCGTGATCAACGCAGCTTCAAAACCAACAATCCAATTTATTGCAACACAGCAAAACATCCTTTCCCTACACTAAAGTGGAAAGAACTTAAACAACCAAGGCTCAGCCGAACACGCCTAGTTCCGCAGGAACAGGTGCGACGTTATCCATTATTGAAGCCAAAGCCTGCAATGACTCTAAAAGTTCGACATGGTGGTCTTTTGCATCATAGGTAAGACATTTAAGGTTTCTATTAGACCGCAAAGAGCTAACCATATCTTTTGGAACTTTTGAGGACGTCACCAAGTAGTGAGGTCTCGAGTGAGGAAAGTTGAACCTGTGGTTTTCGAGCAGAAGGTTGAGGTCCGGGTCAGAAATTCCACAACCAATAAATAGAAAAGTGTGAGACAAGAGACATGCATCTAGAACATCATAAAATGCCGAATGAGAAACGCGTGCCTTAGCATAGTCATGCTGGGTGAATATAAGTTCAGCGGGATGCTCGATGGAGCCATGAACTTTAATAATATGTGTTCTGTCCTCTCTCAAAAAATTATGCACATCAGGATCTGTATAACGCATGACCGAAACAAGACCGCCGGTTACGCCACTCACGTAGTTTTCAAAAATCTGATCGAAGTTTGGCGTTAAGTAGATCCGCTGATCCAAGTTAAAGATGACCTTGTGAATTTCTGCTGGTGAAAATCCAGGGGTCACAAATTTCGCACGAAGGAATGGGGACCACTCCTCTTCCATTTTGTTTTTAAGCCACTCGCAAGCATGCAAGAGATCGTTCTCTTTGATGGCCTTCTTGATATGCGAAGTTCCTTTGCTACCCACTTTTTCCAAGGCCGAGTTGAGAAATTCAACCCAAAGTGGCGGGCGAGTCTCTCCATCCTGCCCAATTGAATTTTTCGAGACGCCGCTGCCGAGGAAGACAACTACCCTCCGCGCCAATAAATCTCGCTTGAGTTGATCTGGCCAGTCAATCATTCCAGCCACCCAGACCGTTCGACAATCTCTTCTGCCACAGCACCAAAGGTTTCTCTAGAATCTTTTACTTTTGAAAAATGTGCCCCACGAACCCCATCTTGGGCTTTGAGCTTAAACACTGGCGCTCGCGCTGATTGAGATAGCGGGATCAAACTATGCAAGTTTGGAATTGCACCAAGATCAAATCTCTTGTTTGGAGCAGCTAATGGAGTGGTTTCGGATAGTTCCCGAGACACGACATCCTCAAATTGTCGCATTATCCGCTCGTAGGCGTTAACCGCTCTCTTGTTTCCTTTCGAGTCAGCTTTAGCAATATACTGTTGAGAAACGTATCCGACGAACTGGAGTTCCCGCGCCAGTTCAACGTCCACTTCGTCAGGATCGTCTACATTCAATACACCAACATCCCATTGCTTTTTCCATTTTGACATCCACGTGGAAATGTTTTCTATTGCCTTGACGCTAAAAATATCAATCGACATTGGGGCTACAAAAAAATCGCTCGCCAAAAGCACAGCTCGATTTATGGATCCCAGCGAAGGGCCGACATCAAAAAATACATAGTCATACCCATCGCAACGTTTCATCAATTCTGCAAAAAGAAGAGTTGTCCTCATACCCCGAGCGTCTCCACCAATTGCGGATCCCCAGTCCTTTGCAAGCAAGTCCTCAGTGAGAGCGAGACGCGGATCACCGGGCAGGACGTCCACATCGAAACGTGGACTCGTAGAAACGCTGAGTTCTCGGCTATACCCTTTCCCAAGTGACAGCGGTCGAATAACATTGTAGAGAGTGAAGGATGATGTCTCTTCATAAAAGTATGACAGCTTTTTGTCACCAAACATGTACTGAGTCGCGTTGCACTGAGGGTCTGCATCGATAACTAGAACCTTCGCGCCATATTCGTCGGCAACGTATGCAGCTATATTGCAAAGCAGGGTCGTCTTTCCGACACCACCTTTGTTATTAAAAAATGTAATTGACCTAGCCACGGGTAGCCTCCTCATGCTTCCGCATAGGTTTTTCAAATATTAGGCGTTGGCGCAAGCTTTCGATCACTTTTACAGGTTTGGGGCTTCTGGCTCGCACTGCGATCGACATGCTGCGCTAGCGAAAGGCTGCTTGCAAAGCCGCGGCGGCAAAGGGCTCAGGCTAACAGGGCTCACCGCGGTGCGGGGCGTGATCGAGTCCAACCGAGGCCTCAGGGGTGGCTGGCTGGTTCACTTCCTTCGGCGTGCAGAGATCAAGAGTTCTACACGTCTCGCCGTGAAACACGCCATGCCTCTTCCGACTTGGATCGAGCCTTATCTGTGGTCGAGAATCGGTTGGGGTGCTCCTGGCTGAACTCACGAAGGCAGATTCGCACCAGTTCGGACAATGAACGCCCGTATGTCTTTGCGCCAGCCTGAAGCCATTCATCGATGTCTGGATCGACTGTGATGGTGATCCTGTGCTTACTCATCGTTTGCACGCCTTAGATCATTGATGGCTGCTGCCGCAACCGCGACTCCAAAAACGACCCCCATCTCAGCCACCGTGCTGCCGCCGAGTGGTAAGAAGTGGAATACGTCCGGTAGTAGACCTTTGGCGACTGCGAGCAAGAGCAGTACCACGCCACCAATAGCAATAAACTTCATAAACGCCTCCATTTTAGCGCCCTCGATGATAGCTGGAGAAGGTTAATAATAAGTTGCTACTGCATCACATTGCGCCGATTAATCTCGCTTCTGGCGCCGAAACCGCCAGAGGCCAAGAACGCCTGTGAATGTACCGATTGTTCCTGTGATTGCCCCCAAATAGCGAGCGCTAGTGTTCCCGTTAGAGCGCTGAAACCCAAGCCCAATCCGCTTAATCAAGTGTTGAAAGTCCGCTAAACGCCGTTTGCGACTTGCTGCACTGGCAAGGGAATGCCAGTGGGCGGACGACAGCAAAGGGCTCACTGCAACTCAAAAGTCCAAGCTGAGATGAGGTCTACTGCTCGCAGCGTCTGCACAGGTGTGGTCTCAGTTTGAAGAAAGCAATCACTTAAAAGACAGAGGTTTCTTTCTAGAATGCGGGTCTCTGGGGCTGAACATTAAGTTAGTGCTTCCGAAGCGCACCTGGCCCGAAAAAGTCTCAGCACACTCTCAAAAACGTTTTCCATATCTGAAATGCTAAAGGAGCCGTGCGTCATTTCATGCATGTATCGCCATTTCACGAAGGCGTCAGCATGATGGTCCAGTATTGACGCGGCATCCATGCCGAGGGGATCCAGAGGGGAAGGACTGTGCCAAGGGCACGATATCCAAAGATCGTTTTCTATTTTCTCCTGCTGTTCCGGCTTGAGCATACTGAAGAGCTTGGAGAGATTGTGCTCTCGAATGGTTTTGGAGCCTTGATCCAAGGTAATCCAAGCCTTTAGTGCCAACTCCATCGCGAGGGCCAACAGCATCGGATCTATCCCAAGTCCAGCGGGGGGGTTGGGTTCTGCTATTAGCCCCTTATTTGCTTCTCTTACGCGCTCTACCAGCGCCTCCGCGGTATCCGCCATCTTGATGGCGATTCTCAGTTCGTTTCGCATGAATACCTAAGCCTGTTTGTGTGATCCTAAGCCTTAGGCTGAGTGGTGCCTCCGGGCAAACAATCAGTCTCGACAGCCTACAGAAGCGAACTTTCAATTTTATCAGGGAGATCGAAAGGAACGTTCAGGCGCTGATGATCGACCGCAGGCTGGAGCTGCAGCATACAATAGTTGCGGGCAACAATCGCTTTACTGTCGTTTCCGTAGTTCAGCTCTTCGCGGGAGGTGCTAGGCAATTCACGGCTTCCTGGAGCTGTAGAAGGGTGTAGCCTTCGCGATTATACACTTCTTGAGTTACGCCTGACCTTGCGTGGCCGACTAGGCATTGAATAATCGGTTCTGGCACACTTGCTTGGCTAAGGCGTGTAACGACAGTGTGTCTCAGGCTATGGAAAACCAGCCCTGGTTCTTTCATAGCCAGCTTGGGTAGGAAACTTTCGTTGCACCAGCGCCCTAAGTTGCGGCCATATCCACCGTTGGCGCTAAAGCTATAGTCGGGAAACAGCCTAGTGGCGGAATTACGGCTTTTCACGAAGTCAAGAAACCCGATACTGATCAACTCTGAATGCAGAGGTACCTTGCGCTTCCCTGCTGTTGTTTTAAGCCGCTTATTGTTGTCACCTTCGTCAGTGATATTCAGGAACCAAATGCCATCACTGACCTGCACATCAGCGACGTCGAGCTGGCAGATCTCGTTGAGGCGTGCCCCGGTGAACATGCCAAGGAGCATTGCCCATTTATGGCTATCTTTGCGCACCAGCCCGGATGTGTTTTCAGTCAACTCATTGTAAAGCTGACGGGCTTGTTCATGCGAGAAGGGTTTGCGCTCAGTGTCACTGTTCTTGGCCTTGGCAACTTTCATGCCGTCAAAAAGGGTATGCGGCGCATAGCCGTGTCTCTCTGCCCAGTCGAAGAAACCCTTGAACATTTGAATGTGGCTGTTGATCGTCTTGGGTGCGATCTTGTTGTGGCCAGGTTCTTTGATGACCTGCCTTAGTGGCATGGCCTTCAACTTTGGCTTTGTGTTCCTGCTTGCCGGTAGTGCCTGCAAAACCTTCTTGACCTCATTCGCGTCTTGCTTGGTGATGGTGCCAAGGGGACGGTCTGGGCCAAAATACTCCACGAGGATGTTCAGGTATGCCTTGTTCTGGCCGATAGTTTTTTTAGCCCACTGGCGTGAATGTTCTGTGATGAAATCCTCCACCGCCGTTCCCAATGGTGAGGATGCCTCCACCGGCTGCGTAGCGGGCTGCTCAGGGGCTTCGTGCATGTTTTGGAAGGAGTACCGCTCCAGATTTGAGATGCGCTCCAGAAGGGCCTCTATTTGGTCCCTGCGTGCCTTTCGCAGTTCTTGCAGAATTTGATCGACGTTCTCTGGCGCGGCGGCTCCTGGGAGGGTGCAAAAGTTAATGAATTTGGTTTTGTGATTTTCAAGGTACGTATCGGAGGCGAGGTCGTCGAGTCCACCTAGAGCGTAGCAATGGCTTTCGTGTTCCAGCTCAAGGATTTGCTTCGCCTTGGGTGAACCGCCAGTCCGAGCCAGCCAGTCATCGTATTTCTCGAGCGAGCGCCTAAAATAGTCTTTGACATGAGCGCGTAAGTGTTCGTGCCGCAGGTGTGCCAACGAGGGATCTTTCGAAATGGATTTACCGCAACATGCAAGATAGCGAGCCAAGTCACTAGCCCGATTAGGGCATCCTGTCCGTAACGAAACTCTTACTGTTGTACGGTGTGCTTGAGGAATCTTGGGTAACGGCCAGCGGAAGTAATATACTCCATGCCGGGACTTGCTCAGGTAAGATGACAGCATCATGGATCGTGTGTCTCACTGGGTGTCACACTCGATAGCCAAAATGCTAAGTCATTGATTTAGAGTAATATGGAGGCGAGTACCGGAATCGAACCGGTGTACACGGATTTGCAATCCGCTGCGTCACCACTCCGCCAACTCGCCATCCGTGGTGTAAGGCGTGATTAATCACATGCCCGTGGCTGGCGCAAGAGGTCAAATGCCTTTGCTTGAGCCGAAAACTGCTTTTCTTTCCGGAAGGCTAGAATTTCACTCAGACGCGCTGGGGTCAAGGCTTGCGCGGCGGATGGCTGCGGCGATCAGGGCCGGGGCTCCAGGCAGGGCGCCGGCCACTGGCAGCACCGTGCCGCCAAAGCCTGCGGCTTCCAGGGCTTCGGGGATATCCTCTTTCACGTGATCGCCTGCCTGGGCAAAAAACGGCAGGCAGAGGGACTGTGCGGGCAAGGGGGCGGCAGCGGACGCGAGGCGCGGCGCCTGCTCAATGTAGCCCAGAGACAGGGTGCAGCCCGGCAGCAGCGGGGTGAGCCGGGCCGCGAAATCCTCTGCGGCTTCTGCGGCGCGGGGGCCGCGGGCAGAGCCATGGGCGGCCAGCAGCAGGTTCAGTGCGTTGAGCGGCCAGCCTCGTTGCGATGCCGCCTGCTGCACCGCATGTGCAGCAAGATCCGGCAGGCCGCTGTCCAGACCGAACGGCGTGGCCATCCGGACGTTCCGGCCCTGCAGACGCCCCGGCAGCACCTTGCTGGTGAAAAAACCGCGCGACATGAAAAACGGGTAGACCACGGCGCCGTCCTCCACCACCGTTTCCAGTCGGCCGGGATCAGCCAGGGTGGCAGAGCGGACATCCCAGCCCGGAAGATGCGCGGCAACGGCCCTGGCTGTGCCAGCCAGATCTGCCTCTGCCGGAGCGGGGGCGGAGGGCTGGCCATGGGCGGTGATAACTGCGGTCGTCTGAGAGCGGGTCACGGCGGGTTTCCGGTATTTTGGACAGGCGGCGGGGCGGTTTATTTATGCTGTTATCTGGGGGGCTTGGCAGGGCTTTCGCAAGGGGGGCGGTGAAATTTCCATCCCTGCAAAGGCAAACGAAAACAAGGTGGTTGACCTTCCCCGGCGCTTCACCTAAATCAGCAAATGTCCTGAGCGGGTATGGTGAAATGGTATCATAAGAGCCTTCCAAGCTTAAGGTGCGGGTTCGATTCCCGCTACCCGCTCCAGACCTTCCCAGACCGCCGGATTGATACCCCATGACGCAGGGCGCGGCTGTTTTCAGGCGCGTTTTGAAACGGCTCAGCGCTTGACGCGCCGGGCCTGCGGGGCCATGAACCTTGGCGACTATGCGGGTTCAGGACCCGCGGGACCAAAGTGCAGAAGGATCCGGAATGGCGCGGAATAATGCGGCCCCGAATGCGGAGCAAGAGCGGGAGAAGTCCCGGAAAATCGGCGTGCTGTCGGCCCTGTGGCCGTTCATGCGGCCCTACCGGCTGCTGATGCTGGCCGCGGCCTGCGCGCTGGTGCTGACGGCGGGCCTTTCGCTGACGCTGCCCCTGGCGGTGCGCCGGGTGGTGGATAACTTCCGGTTCTCCGATTCCGAACTCCTGAATCTTTATTTCAGCGCAGCACTGGTGATCGCCGCGCTGCTGGCGGTGGGAACCGGTGTGCGCTATGCGCTGGTGACGCGGCTGGGCGAACGGGTGGTGGCCGATATCCGCAAGGCGGTCTTCGACCGGGTGATCGGCATGAGCCCGGAGTTCTATGAGCGCATCATGACCGGCGAGGTGCTGAGCCGGATCACCACCGACACCACGCTTATCCAGTCGGTGCTGGGCTCGTCGGTGTCAATTGCGCTGCGCAACCTGCTGATTTTCCTGGGCGGCATGGTGCTGATGCTGCTGACCTCAGCCAAGCTGACAATGATGGTGCTGCTGATCGTGCCGGCGGTGATCGTGCCGATCCTGGTGCTGGGCCGCCGCCTGCGCGCCATAAGCAAGGAGAACCAGGACTGGATCGCGGCCTCCTCCGGCAACGCGGGCGAGGCGCTGGGCGCGGTGCAAACGGTGCAGGCCTTCACCCATGAAGCCGCCAGCCGTGAGACGTTCTCCGGGCTGACCGAAACCGCCTATGACGTGTCGCTCCGCCGTATCCAGACCCGCGCAATGCTGACGGTGATCGTGATCTTCCTGGTGTTTTCCGGCATCGTGGGCGTGTTGTGGATGGGTGCCAACGACGTGCGCGCGGGCGTGATGTCCGAGGGCACGCTGATCCAGTTCGTGATCTATGCAGTGCTGGTGGCGGGATCGGTCGCGGCGCTGTCGGAGATCTGGAGCGAGCTGCAGCGCGCAGCCGGGGCAACCGAACGTCTGGTTGAGCTGCTGAATGCCGAGGATACCGTGCTGGACCCGGTTGCGGCCCAGGTGCTGCCTGCACCGGTCCGGGGGGAAATCGCGTTTGACAACGTCTCGTTCCGCTACCCTTCGCGCCCGGATGTTTCGGCGCTGGATGACGTGTCGCTGACGGTGAAGCCGGGCGAGACTGTGGCCTTTGTCGGTCCGTCGGGCGCGGGCAAGACCACCATCATCCAGATGCTGCAGCGGTTTTACGATCCCAGCCAAGGCGCGGTGAAGCTGGATGGCGTGGCGCTGACGCAGCTGCAGCGGGATGAGTTCCGCCGCCACATCGCGCTGGTGCCGCAGGATCCGGTGATCTTTGCTGCTTCGGCGCGCGAGAATATCAGGTTCGGCCGGCCTGAAGCCACCGATGCAGAGGTTGAGGCTGCTGCTGAAGCGGCTGCGGCGCATGACTTCATCTCCAAGCTGCCGGACGGCTATGACAGCTTTGTCGGGGAGCGCGGTGTGATGCTGTCGGGCGGCCAGAAGCAGCGGATTGCTATTGCCCGCGCCATCCTGCGCGACGCGCCGGTGCTGCTGCTGGACGAAGCGACTTCGGCGCTGGATGCCGAAAGCGAGCGCTTGGTGCAGGCGGCGGTGGATGAGCTGAGCCAGGGCCGCACCACGCTGATCGTGGCGCACCGGCTGGCGACGGTGAAAAAGGCCGACCGCATCGTGGTGATGGACCAGGGCCGGATTGTCGCCACCGGCACCCATGATGAGCTGGTGGGGCAGGGCGGGCTTTATGCACGCCTGGCCAAGCTGCAGTTCACCGAAGGGCTGGCGGCGGAGTGAGCGCTGCGCTGTTTAACATGACAAACGCCCCGGAGCCGATCCGGGGCGTTTTTCCTTAAAAACTGCCCGCTGCCGGAAAATGGCGCGACGTCACCGCCAAAGCTGCCTTGGCGTGACCCTGCCGCGGCGCTTGCGCAATCAGGTGATTGCAATAATCTGGGCAAAAAACAGAGACACCCTCCGTGCACCGCCCGTACACCCCCTGTACACCGGCTGTCCAGCGGAGGAACGGGGAGGAGAGTTATGGGTTTTTCCGGAATCGCGGACCGCGATGCGCTGCAGAATGAAATGCCGTATGAGGCGCGGGACCTGCCGGCCACATTGTACGGGCTGCTGTCGCGCACCGCGGACAAGTTTCCCAACAGCAAGGCGGTCAGCTATCAGATCTTCTCCGGCGCCCAGGACAAGGCGGAGACGCTGACCTGGAGCACGCTGAGGGAGCAAGTGTGCCAGGCGGCCAACATGTTCCGTGCGCTGGGCATCGGTGAAAGCGACGTGGTGGCCTATGTGCTGCCCAACTGCAACGAGACGCTGGTCACCATGCTGGGCGGTGCGGTGGCGGGGATCGTGAACCCGATCAACCCGCTGTTGGAGCCGGAGCAGATCGCCTCGATCCTGCGGGAGACCAAGGCCAAGGTTGTTGTCACCCTGCGGCCGTTCCCGAAAACGGATGTGGCCCAGAAAGTGGCTGAGGCGGTGCGCCATGCGCCGGGTGTGAACACGGTGCTGGAAGTGGACCTGAACCGCTATCTGACGCCGCCGAAGTCCTGGATCGTGCCGCTGATCCGGCCCAAGATGGACGGCCGCCCCAGCCATGCGGATTACCTGAATTTCTCCAAGGAGATGGCGAAACAGCCCAAGACGCTGAATTTTGCCGACAGTGCGGGCGACCGGGTGGCGTGCTATTTCCACACCGGCGGCACCACCGGCATGCCCAAGGTGGCGCAGCACAAGTATTCGGGGCTGGTCTATAACGGCTGGCTGGGCAGCACCCTGTTGTTCACCGAAGAAGACAACATCATGTGCCCGCTGCCGCTGTTTCATGTCTTTGCTGTGCATGTGATCATGATGGCGGCCATCGCCTCTGGCGCGCATGTGGTGTTCCCGACGCCGCAGGGGTACCGGGGCGAGGGCGTGTTCGACAGCTTCTGGAAGCTGATCGAGCGCTGGAAGATCACCTTTATCATCACTGTGCCCACCGCCGTTTCGGCGCTGATGCAGCGGCCGGTGGATGCGGATATCTCCTCTGTGAAAACCGCATTTTCCGGTTCCGCGCCGATGCCGATGGAGCTGTTCAAGCGGTTCGAGAGCGCTTGCGGCGTCGCCATCGTCGAGGGTTACGGTCTGACGGAGGCCACCTGCCTGGTCAGCTGCAACCCGCCGGGCGGCGAGAAGAAAGTGGGGTCAGTGGGCATTCCGTTCCCCTATACGGATGTGCGGATCGTCAAGCAGACCAACGACGGGGCGCTGGAGTGCGGCCGCGACGAAGTGGGGGAGATCTGCGTGTCGAACCCCGGTGTTTATGCCGGCAATACCTACACTGAGGCCGACAAGAACGTGGACCTCTACTACCAGGAGAAATACCTGCGCACCGGCGATCTGGGCCGGATCGACGAGGATGGCTATCTGTGGATCACCGGCCGGGCCAAGGATCTGATCATCCGCGGCGGCCACAACATTGACCCGGCAGAAATCGAAGAGGCGCTCTTGGGCCATGATGCGGTGGCCTTTGCTGGGGCGATCGGCCAGCCGGACGCGCATTCGGGCGAGCTGCCTTGCGCCTTTGTCGAACTGGTGGCCGGCGCCAGCGTCAGCGAGGCGGAGCTGCTGGAATACTGCAAGGTGCATGTGCATGAGCGGGCGGCAATCCCGAAGCATCTGACGGTGCTGGACGAGCTGCCGAAAACCGCGGTGGGCAAGGTGTTCAAGCCCGACCTGCGCAAGATGGCGATCACCCGCGTCTACAACGGCGCACTGGAGCAGGCCGGCGTGGCGGCGCGTGTTGTCAGCGTGACCGACGACAAGAAACGCGGGCTGGTGGCGCAGGTGGCAGCCAACGGCAGCTCTGACGCGGACATCGGCGGTGTGCTGAACAATTTCACCCGGCCATGGGAGCCGGCGGCGGCCGCGTGACCCCGCCGGACAGTGTGGGATAAGAAGCGCCCTTCGGGGCGCTTTTTCTTTCAGGCATTCCATTTGCGCAAAACTGTGCCTAGGCTCTCCGGGACAGCGGCGTGCAGGGAGGCTCGCAGATGGATTACGAACGGCTGATCGACGAGGAGACCTGGGACTTCATCCAGAAGACCGGGGAGCTTTATCCTGATGACGCCGTTGACATGAGCATCGCGGAGCAGCGCCGCATCTACAATTCAATGGCGCTGGAATTCCGGGTACCGCGGCCCGATGTGGTTGCGGTGGAGGAACTGTCGGCCAACGGCGTGCCTGTGCGTGTCTATACCGCGGGCGATCCGACACGGACGGTTGTGTTCTGCCACGGCGGCGGCTTTGTTGTCGGCGGCCTGGACAGCCACGATGATGTCTGCGCCGAGATCTGCGCCCAGACCGGATACCGGGTGGTGGCAGTGGATTACCGGCTGGCACCGGAACACAAGCATCCGGCGGCCTTTGAGGATGCCTGGGTGGCGCTGGGCTGGGTCGAGGCCGGGTACGGCAAGGGTGTTGTCCTGATGGGGGACAGCGCCGGGGCCAACATTTGCGCCGCGGTGGCGCATCACGCGCGCGGCCGCTGCGAGACGATTCTGGGCCAGGTGCTGATCTATGGCACCTTTGGCGGTGACGTGAACCAGGGGTCCTACATTGAACATGCGCAGGCGCCGATGCTGACCCGCGAGGACGTGCTGTACTACATGGATATCCGCACCGAAGGGGAACCGCCGAAGGATGATCCGCTGTTTGCACCGCTGGCTGACAGTGACTTTGCGGGTTTGCCGCCAACGGTGCTGGTGACGGCGGATTGCGATCCGGTGCGCGATGACTCGCGCGATTACCGTGACCGTATCGTGGAGGCCGGCGGCAAGGCGCATTGGATCAACGAACCTGGTCTGATCCACGGCTACCTGCGTGCGCGCCACAGCGTGGGCCGGGCGCGGGACAGTTTCGAGCGGATTTCGGTCGCGGTTGAGGCGCTGGGGCAGGGGATCTGGCCCTATGACGAGTAGCCCGGTCTATCCGGCAATTTCCCGGCACTGCTCCTGAACCAAAGACGTGTCCAGCCAGCCGCCGCTGGTGACCTGCCAGTCAGGGTCCGAGGTGGTGACATAGGTCCAGCGGCCCACCGGAATGTGGGAGTATTTCACGTAGTCGCCCGGATCGATCTGCCCGACCAGCGGCGCATCAGGATTGTGGCCGGCCCGCAGCCCCACGACCGGTCCCAGCCAGCCCAGGCAGGCGCTTTCAAGCTCGTCGCGCAGCGGCAGGTCCCAGAGCTGGTAACGCAGCAACAGGTCATCCAGGTCCAAACGGGTTTGCTTGGTGTTGACCCGGCAGCCGAAGCGGGCCTCCATCTGCTTCACGTCCGCAACCAGGCGTTCCGCCTGCGGCGGCAGGGATACTGATTTGCCGGTGCAGCCGCCGTTGTTGAACACGGCCTGTCCCAAAGGGGAGCCGAAACAGTATCCGGCCCGGTCGATCAACGCATTGCGGGTGAACCAAAGATCGTGGCAGGCGTCGCTGGCCAGCGCCGGGGCGGCCAGCAGGGAAAACACGGCAACAAGAGATTTCATGGCAAAGTCCTGATGGCTGAAAACGGCGGCTGGGGGCCATCCTAGCACAGAGCCGCCGTTTCAGGTTATTTCAGGAACGGCTCTGCCTTCATCGTGTCCGCAACCGGCGCGCCCAGCCGTTTGAGGATTGTGGGCGCCAGCTGCCGCTGGTCGATCACGTCGCCATGATCCGGCCCGTCCGCTTCGCCGAAGTAGTAGAGCGCGGTTTCCTGCTGCAGCGCGCCGCGGCCGCCATGATGGCCGCGTTCGTCCTGGCCATGGTCGGCGGTGACGATCACCTCATAGCCCAGATCGCGCCAGCGGGTGATAAAGGGGGCCAGCATCTCATCCATCACGAAACAGGCGTGGTCCATTTCCTGGCAGTCGTGGAAAAAGCGGTGGCCCATGCTGTCCAAGGTGCAGGCGTGCAGCATGCCGTAGTCCAGCCCGAAGCGCAGGCAGAGGTTGGTCAGGGTGGCAAACAGATCGACATCAGACGGAGTCATCTGGTTGTCCTTGCCATAGCCGGTCATGGTGTGGAAACGGCCATGGTTGATGGTCTTGCTTTCCGGCTCGTCATATTCGATGTCGCGCACATAGTCGAAGGGGTGGCGGTTGAAGAAGGACGACCAGTAGCTGTGCGCCACGGCCCCGGTGACGCCGCCGGCTTCGCGGACCTGGCTGAACACGTCTTTTTCTTTGAGCCGGAACACATTGGCATTGCCGGTGCAGCCGTGGATGGCGGGCGCGACGCCGGTGTGGATCGAGGCATAGCAGCTGGCCGAAATCGACGGCAGCACCGCCCGCAGTTTCCAGACGCGGGCATCTCCGCTGTCGACCCAGCCTTCGAGGTTCCCGAACAGGCGGCGGAAATTGCGCCAGGGCACACCGTCCAGAATGATGAGCAGGAGTTTGTTGTCCATTCGCCGAATCCCTTTGCCTTGCGATGGCTTCGGGAGGGTATCATTGCGCCCATTTCTTGAATTGCCATTCAAAAAAACGGCGGATCGGCCGCAAACGGGCATTTTCGCAGGGGCGTTGCAGAATTGCCGGTTCGCGGCGGCAGTCTCAGGGGGCTGTCACAATCACATAGCTGCCTGCAAGAAGCAGCAGAGCGCCGGAGCCTGCAGTCAAGAACCTGGGCCAGGGCAGGGTCTTCTCGGCCAGCACAAACAGCGCCAGCCCGGCGATCCAGTGGAGGTTCATGATGCCGCCGGCAAACAGCAGCAGCATCAGCGCCCAGCAGCAGCCAAGGCAGAAGGTTCCGTGGTGGGCGCCCATCAGTACAGCACCAGCCAGGCCTGTGCGGTTGTGCCGGGTCAGAAATTGAACCGGCAAACGGCAATGGGAGAGGCAGGCGTGCTTGTAGGGGGTAAACTGATAGGCGCCCGCCGCCAGCAGCAATGCACCGCCAAGGGTGCGGCTGCTGAGCGACATCATGGGGCCGTCGGACAGGCCCATTGTTTCCAGCCTCCACTGCAAAGCGGTGGCGGCAGCAGAGAAGAAGGCCCAGGCCAGCAGGTAGCCGCTCAGGAACAGCAGGCTGAGCAGCGGGGCGCGGCCGGCGCGGGACCCGGATTTCTTGATGGCGGTGAACAGCAGCAGCACCGGGGCCGCGCTGGGGGTCATCATGGCGATCATCATCACCCACCACATCACAAAGATCAGCATCGCATAGCCCGCAGTCCACG
The DNA here is from genome assembly GCF_025144465.1 of Leisingera sp. S132. NCBI lineage: Bacteria > Pseudomonadati > Pseudomonadota > Alphaproteobacteria > Rhodobacterales > Roseobacteraceae > Leisingera > Leisingera sp. S132. The sequence continues at coordinate 2,318,109 of NZ_CP083553.1, read as the reverse complement.
GCGTGCCTGCGCCCATCGCCATCGGCTCACCGATGGGACGCGCCATCCGGGTCATCTCAACCGCGGTCATATCCATGCCCGCGCCAAAGACAGTGCAGAGCCCGCTGAGCAGCACGACGAACGCAACTGCCGCGAGAACAACCATCCGGTCATTGCGGGCCAGGCATTCGGCTGTGCCGGGTATATGCTGCGGGAGGGCCATTGCAGGTCAGGCCGCGCGCTCAACGCCCCTGCCGGTCAGGTGCAGCTCGGCGACGTGGGCGTGGGTTCCGCTGTTCTTGTCCAGGCTGATGGCTGACCCTGGCGTCCGGGTCGTGCCCTGACAGACGGAGGCCTCGGAATACTCAAAGCCATTGGGCAGCTTGATCTGGACCGAATGCGGCGCCCCTGACACGATATGTGCAATCGGTTCGACCCTGGTTTCTCCGATACTGCCTGCCTTGCCATGGCCAATGCCGGTTTCCGCGTCAAAACTCAGCGACACCGGCGCGCTGAGGGTCTCATGCCTGGTTGTGCACATGGCATTGAAGACAAAGAACATCGTTGCAAACTCTTCGGTGTCCTGGCCGGTCATGATCGCCTCCACCGCGGATTTCTGCTCCGCCGTGGCGCTGTCGTCGATGATGATCTGCATCTCGCCGTTGCCCTCGTGAATGGGGCCTGGCCATTTGTAGATGGCCGCGGCGTGCAGCCCGTCCAGCTTGGTGTCCCCGTAGTGGCCGGTATCGATGCGGAAGGTCAGCATTGCTTCGCAAGTGCCGTCATTGGGGAGCTGCGAAAACTGGCAGGGACACCCTGGGACGCAGTTGCAATTGGCGATCTCGAAGCCGTGAATTGCCCAGTCTTTCATGAAGGTTCCTCCCCTTTTTCCTGCAGTCGCAACAAAACTGCCCGGTAATTCGGGTTGGCTTGCCCCACCTTAGCCACGCTCAGAGTTTTTATATTTTTCGCAGCGCATTTCGCTGCATTACCCCTGTTGCGATAAACTATCACAAAACTGTGATATTTGAAAAAGAAAAAGCCCCCGCTGGCAAACAGCAGGGGCTTTGCATCCATTTGTGGATTTAGTTGCCGGCGCTTTCCATCTTGCGGTGTGCGATCACTTCTTCCAGCCACCCCAGTTTCATCTCCGGGACGGAACTGAGCAGAAGGTCAGTGTAATCGTCAAACGGCGGGCTCAGCACCTTTGACTTGCCACCGTAGCGCTGCACCTTACCCTGGTACATCACTGCGATGTTGTCGGAGATGGCACGCACCGTTGCCAGATCGTGGGTGATGAACAGATAGGCCACATCTTCGATCTTCTGCAGTTCCAAGAGCAGCTTCAGGATGCCGTCTGCCACCAGCGGGTCGAGCGCCGAAGTGACCTCGTCGCAGATGATCATCTTGGGCTTGGCCGCCAGCGAACGGGCGATGCAGACACGCTGCTTCTGGCCGCCGGACAGCTCTGCCGGATAGCGGTCCATGAACTTCTCACCCAGCTCGATCTCGTCCAGCAGCTCGATGATCCGCTTACGCTTCTCTTTGCCCCGCATGCCAAAGTAGAACTCCAGCGGGCGGCCGATGATGGTGCCGACGGTCTGGCGCGGGTTCATTGCCACGTCTGCCATCTGGTAGATCATCTGCAACTCGCGCAGGTCCTCGCGGGTACGGCCCTTGAGGTCAGGCGAGAGGGTGCGGCCGGCAAATTCGATCTCGCCCTCACGCGGCGGCAGCAAGCCGGTGATCACCCGGGCGAGGGTGGATTTACCAGAGCCGGATTCGCCCACCACCGCCAGCGTCTGGCCGGGGTACAGATCGACGTTCACATTATGCAGCACGTCGAACTGGGTGCCCTTGTAGCGCGCGGTGATGTTGCGCACGCTCAGCACCGGCTCTGCGGTGGGGGCCTTCTCCTCATGCTCGATGGAGCGGACCGAGACCAGCGCCTGGGTGTACTCCTCCTGCGGGTTGTTGATGATCTGGTCAACAGGGCCGTATTCGACGGTGTTGCCCATCCGCAGAACCATGATGTCGTCGCTCACCTGTGCCACAACCGCCAGGTCGTGGGTGATGTAGAGCGCGGCAACGCCTGTGTCGCGGATCGCCTCCTTGATCGCCATCAGAACGTCGATCTGGGTGGTCACGTCGAGCGCGGTTGTCGGCTCGTCGAACACCACCAGATCCGGCTCCGGGCACAGCGCCAGCGCGGTCATGCAGCGCTGCAGCTGGCCGCCGGACACCTGGTGCGGGTAGCGTTCGCCGATGTTGTCCGGATCCGGCAGGCCCAGCTTGGCAAACAGCACCCGGGCGCGGGCCTCGGCGTCCTTGCGGGAGAACTTCTTCTGCTCCACCGCTGCCTCGACCACCTGGTCCATGATTTTCTTGGCCGGGTTGAAGGAAGCTGCCGCCGATTGCGACACATAAGTCACTTCGGCGCCGCGCAGTTTGCGGATGTCCTTGTGGCTGCCCTTGAGGACATCGCGGCCGTTGACCCAGACCTCGCCGCCGGTGATCTTCACGCCGCCGCGGCCATAGGCCATCGACGCCAGCCCGATGGTGGATTTGCCGGCACCGGATTCACCGATCAGCCCCAAAACCTTGCCGGGCGCGAGGTCAAAGCTGACCCCGTGCACGATCTCGATGTCGCGGGGGCGTTCGCCCGGCGGGTAGACGGTCGCGCCGATTTTCAGGTCGCGGACTTTCAACAGAGTATCGCTCATCCGCGGCCTCCTTTCAGCGATGTGGTCCGGTTCAGCACCCAGTCAGCCACCAGGTTGACCGAGATCGCCAGGGTGGCGATGGCAAAGGCCGGGATCAGCGCGGCAGGAATGCCGTAGACGATGCCTTCCTTGTTTTCCTTCACGATGCCGCCCCAGTCAGCTTCTGGCGGCTGCACGCCCAGACCCAGGAAGGACAGGGTGGAGACAAACAGAACCGCAAAGATGAAGCGCAGGCCCATCTCCGCGATCAGCGGGGACAGTGCGTTGGGCAGGATCTCGCGGAAGATGATCCAGGCGGTCTTCTCGCCGCGCAGGCGGGCTGCCTCGACGTAGTCCATGACCTCGATGTCGACCGCAACGGCACGGGCCAAACGGTAGACGCGGGTGGCGTCCAGAAGGCCCATCACCAGGATCAGCATCGGAATGGTGACCGGCGCAACCGACAGCACCACCAGGGCGAAGATCAGGGTTGGGATCGACATCACCAGATCGACAAAGCGCGACAGCGCCTGGTCAATCCAGCCGCCCATCACTGCGGCAAAGAAGCCGAGGACAGAGCCCAGGGTGAAGGACAAAACCGTCGCGGCGGTGGCGATGAAGATAGTGGTGCGGCCGCCATAGATCATCCGGCTGAGAAGGTCGCGGCCGATGTTGTCGGTGCCCAGCAGGTAGTCTGCGCTGGAGGGCTCCCACACATCGCCGACCACTTCGCCGACGCCATATGGGGCCAGCAGTGGCGCAAAGATGGCGCCGAGGAAGTAGAGGGCCGTGAAGAACAGCCCGATGAGTGCGGAAATGGGGATATTCTTCATTTCGGATGCCTCAGGCGCGGGTTGCTCAGGATGGCGACGATATCGGCGATCATGTTGAGGCCGATATAGACGGCGGCAAAGATCAAACCGCAGGCCTGCACAACAGGCACGTCACGCTTGGACACGTGGTCCACCAGATACTGGCCCATGCCGGGGTAGACAAAGACCACTTCGATCACCACGACGCCGACCACCAGATAGGCGAGGTTCAGCATCACCACGTTGACGATCGGTGCAATCGCGTTGGGGAATGCGTGGCGGTAGATCACCTGAAAGGCGTTGAGGCCCTTGAGTTCAGCGGTTTCGATATAGGCCGACTGCATCACGTTGAGGATCGCGGCGCGGGTCATCCGCATCATATGCGCCAGAACAACCAGCGTCAGCACGGCAATCGGCAGCGCGATGGCGTTCAGCTTCTCGAACAGGCTCATGCTGTCGTTGACCATGGCCACCGAGGGGAACCAGCGCAGCTGCACTGCGATGAAGTACATCAGCACGTAGCCGATCAGGAACTCTGGGATCGAGATCGAAGCCAGGGTGACGGCGGAGATCATCTTGTCGGGCCAGCGGTCCTTGAAGCGGACGGCAAGCAAGCCCAGGAAGATCGCCAGCGGAACCGCAACCACGGCAGCCCAGAAGGCGAGGAACAGGGTGTTCCAGAAACGGCTGCTGAGAGCCTGGGCGATGTCCTGGCCGCTGGTCAGTGCGGTGCCAAGATCGCCCTGCATGGCGCCGAAGAGCCAGGCAAAATAGCGTTGTACGGGAGGATCGTTCACACCCAGCTCAGCCCGCAGGTTGGCCAGTGCCTCCGGTGTTGCCGACTGACCCAGGATCGATTGCGCAACGTCGCCCGGCAGAACGATGGTGCCGGCGAAGATCACGATTGAGATGAGCAACAAAAGAAGGAGGCTCAGCGCTATGCGCTGAGCCAGGAGTTTTACGATCGGTGACATATTAGGCTTTGACCCACAGCTTGCTGGCAGCATAGCCGTTCATCAGAACCTGGCCCGGGATGCCTTCGACAAAACCGTCCACATTGTCGGTGGTCGCTTCGACGAAGTCGTTGAACATCGGGCAGATCAGGCCGCCTTCGTCGCGCAGGATGGTCGACATGTCGGCATACATCTGCGTCCGTTTGGCCACGTCCAGTTCGCCGCGCGCTGCCACCAGCATCTGGTCGAACTGCTCGTTGTTGAAGCGGGTGTCGTTCCAGTCCGCGGTGGAGAGGTAGGCGGTGGTGAACATCTGGTCCTGGGTCGGACGGCCGCCCCAGTAGCTGGTGCAGAACGGCTTGGCGTTCCAGACTTCCGACCAGTAGCCGTCGTTCGGCTCGCGCTTCACGTCCAGCTGGATGCCGGCGCTGGACAGCGACTGCTGGAACAGGGCGGAGGCATCCGGTGCGCCCGGGAAAGAGTTGTCCGAAGTGCGCAGCAGGATGGAACCGTCGTGGCCTGCCTTCTTGAGGTGGTGCATCGCCTTGTCCGGATCGAACTGGCGCTGTTCCAGCTCGGTGTACATCGGGTAGGAGGCGTTGATCGGGGTGTCGTTGCCGACGGTGCCGTAGCCGTTCAGGATCTTGTCGACCATTTCCTGGCGGTTAATGCCGTATTTCAGCGCCATGCGCACGTCGTTGTTGTCAAACGGTGCGGTGTTGCAATGCATGATGAACACGTAGTGACCGGCCGCGGAGGTCGAGTGCACCGTGATGTTCGGTGCGCGGTCCACCAGTTTCGCGGTGCGCGGCGGCACCCGGTCGATGACGTCCACCTGGCCGGACTGCAGCGCTGCAACGCGGGCGGTGTCGTCGTTGATGACGATGATTTCCACGGTGTCCGCATTGCCCAGATCGCCCCAGTAATTCGGGTTCTTCTCGGCCACGAAGCGCACACCCATGTCGGCGGACTTCATGATGTAGGGGCCGGTGCCGATGGCGGCTGCCGGATCGTCGTTGCCGCCGTTCGGCTGGATGATCAGGTGGTAGTCGGCCAGCAGGTAGGGCAGGTCGGCGTTCGGGCTGTCCAGTTCGAAGACAACGCTGTCGCCATCGGCACGGACGTCCTTGATGCCGCGCATGATGCCCAGGGCGCCGGACTTGGTGTCTTCGCCGCTGTGGCGCTCCATGGTCTTGACCACGTCATCGGCCGTCACGCTCTGGCCGTTCGAGTAGGTCACGCCGGAGCGCAGTTTGAAGGTCCAGGTCTTGGCGTCGGCAGAGGCTTCATAGCTTTCCGCCAGCTTGCCTTCGATGCCGCCGTCGTCGGCCAATTCAACAAGGGTCTCACCCCACAGGCGGGTGACCATCAGGCCAACGGTGTTGGTGACCAGTGCCGGATCCAGGCTGTCGGTGGTGGAGCCGCCCTGCAGGCCGAGACGGATGGTGCCGCCTTTTTGCGGGCCGGCCGCCTTGGCGGCGGTGGACAGCAGCAGGTTTGCGGACACGGCGGTAAAGCCCAGTGCGGCGGCCTTGCCCAGGAAGTCACGGCGCGACAGTTTGCCTGCCGCGGCCTGGCTGGCCAGATACTGCATATGACGGTTCATTGAGATCTCCCGATTGGTTGCGGTGCTGACGGCACCTGTTTTTTGATTGGCGATTTAAGATTTGCGTATTTACCGCTAACTCGCAAGCGTTATTAGCGTTGCGCGGGGGCAGGCCCTTGTGCGGGGCAATGCTGGCCGGATCGTGGGTGTCGCCTTTTTCAGGCAAGGTGCCGTTTTTGCGATTTTGCTGCCTTGTAAGACTGAAAAATTGCGGGAATGCGACAGGAAATATTCCTGCGGGGATTTTGCGAATTTTTTGTGAATCTGACCGGCAAGCCGGACTGTCCGGCCCGCCGAAGGACAGAATCGATGCTTTCCGGTCAAAAAACGCCGCATTCGCCGCCTGACGGGGCCGCACCGTGGCTAAGGCGGATGCAAGTGTGCCTATTGTTTGCGGCACGCCTGCGCGCCGGACGGGCGGCCTGTGTCAGGCCTGTTCGGTGTCCATCCAGATGGTCACAGGACCGTCGTTCAGCAGCCGGACTTTCATATCGGCGCCAAACCGTCCTTTTGCAGTTTTCAAACCCAGCGCCTCCAGCCGGGCGGCAAAATACCCGTAGAGCCGCTCGCCATCCGCCGGGGCTGCAGCGGTGGAAAACCCGGGCCGGTTGCCGCTGCGGGTGTCGGCGGCCAGGGTGAACTGGCTGACCACCAGCACGCTGCCGCCGGTGTCCAGCACCGAACGGTTCATCTTGCCGGCTTCGTCCTTGAAGATCCGCAGCTTGGATATCTTTGCGGCCAGCTGGTCCGCCTGCGCCTCGCTGTCGCCCGCCATGGCGCAGATCAGCACCAGCAGCCCGGGGCCGACTTCGCCGATGACCTCTCCGTCAACTGTGACCGAGGCCTCGCTGACCCGCTGAATGAGTGCCCGCATGATTGCTCCCTTTGCTGAACTGGCTTGTCTGCCCTTGCTGCGGGCAGGTCTGCAACAGCTCTACCCCCTTTGGCGCGCGCGGGCGAGAGCGCCGCCTGAATTCTTGCTGAGCAGGCAGGGTAATTGCGCGGGATCAAGGCTGGAATGCCGTGCCCGGGGTACAATGGGACGCAGCAGAAAAGGAGGTTGAACAATGGTGGAAAAAACCGAACATGGCGGCTTCTGGCCGTCGCTTTATGATCCCTTCCGCAGTTTTGGCGCGCGGCTTGCCGACTGGCTCACCCCGGCAACCGAGGCGTCCTCGGGCAAAGAGGCTTATGACATCGCCATGGAGCTTCCGGGTGTTTCGCTGGAGGACGTGGAACTGACCGTGGACAACGGCGTTTTGACGATCCGCGGCGAGAAGAAGACGCAGTCCGAGAAGACGGGCGACACCTGGTATTTCAGCGAGCGTCAGTATGGCGCGTTCCGCCGCTCCTTCCGCTTGCCGGAGGACGCGGACGGGCAGGGGGCCTCGGCCCGGATGGAGGATGGTGTGCTGCACATTGCGGTGCCGAAGAAGGCGCTGGAGCAGCCGGAAACCGCCCGCAGGATTGAGATCAGCAAAGGCTGACAGGGAGGCCGGCCAAGGGTTCCGGCTCAGAATCCGGGGAAAGGAACCGGCCGGTTCAGGAAGGGGGCGGCTGCGCCCCCTTCCGCTTCGAACGCTATTGCTGGCTGGCCAGCAGGGCGATCCCGGCACCGATCAGCAGGGCCAGCAGCACGGCAAAGGCAATTTTCCAGGCCGAGTAGGGCCGCTCCCCCTGCACCCGGCCTGATTGGCCGTTGACCACAAAGCGGTAAGTCTTGCCGCGGTATTTGTAGGCCGCCAGCCACACCGGCAGCAGGATATGCTTGAAGGTCACGTCAGACACTTTAGTGTCGATATGGGCAATCCGCTGGCGGTCGCCGCCGATGTCAAAGCGCACGTCGCGTTCGATCACACGGTCCATCTTCTGACCCGCCTCGGCAAAACCTGCCTCCAGATCCACCGTGTAGGCTTCGGCCCGGAAGCCTGCCAGATACTGCGGCTGGTAGGGTTCCAGCTGCGCCAGGTCCCAGGGCTCCAGCCCCTCCGTGTACTTTTTGGGCAGGCTTTTGGAGGCCAGCACCAGCACATCGTCAAAGAACCGCTGCACCCGGCCCGAAGCGGGTGTCCAGCGCACCTTGGCGACCTGCCGGGTCCGGGTCTTGCCGTCCTGCTGGAAAGTTTCAGTCACATAATAGACGGTGCCGCGCTGGCCGGTGTAGCTGCTGCGGGTCTGGGCGTCATAGGTCCAGTAGGGCACATAGATGCCCTGCATCCGCCGCCCCTTGCGGGCGTATTCCCTGAGGCCGTTCGGGGCAAACCACAAGCCGCCCAGCCAGTCCGTCATCGCCTTATGCGCTGCGCGTTCCTCCACCGCAAAGGGCAGCACGCCCTTGGGCTTGATGTGCCGGTTCTCACCGGTGCCGGTCACCACAGGGGTGGCGCAGAACGGGCATTCCCTGGCGTGAGTGTCCGGGTCGAATTCCACCTGCGCGGCGCAGTTGGGGCAGGTGGAGACGCGGGTGACCTCGATCTCCGTCTCCGGCAGCTGCTCGGCCACTGCGGCGCGGAAATCCAGCTCCTGCAGGGCGGTGCCTTTCCAGGGGCCGCTGCGGATGCTTTCAGTGTGGCCGCAATGGCCGCAGGTCAGGGTGCCATTGGCCGGGTCATAGGTGTAGTCCGCACCGCAGTTCTCGCACGGGAAGCGGTGGGTCTCTTCGTCGGGGGCAGGCACGGTTTCAGCGGGCGGCGGCGGGGGCATCGTCACGGGGAGGCAACCTGTCGGCAGTGTCAGTCAAGCGGGCTGGGCAGCGGCTGGCGGCCGGTAGCGGTGTCAGCCGGCAGGCGGCGGCGGGGGAGGCGGCAGGATGGTGAACAGCTGCGCCAGCTCCATCACCTCGCCCGCGCGTTTCCAGCCGTCCTGGCCGGGGGTCCAGACATGGGTTTCGCGCGTTAGCGTGCCGTCCTGCGCCATCCGGCCCATCCGCGCCTTGGAAAACGGGCCAGAGGTCTGGCCGTCCACCGCGATGTGCCAGACGTGTTCCACCGGCGGCGGAGGCGGTGCTGCGGGCGCCGGCCTTTGCGGGGCAGCGGGTTCGGGCCGCGCGCCCCAAGGGCCGGACGGCTGACCCGCTGCCTGAGAGGTGGCACCGCCCTGCAGGGCCTGGCCCATCTGCTGCGCCATCGCCATTCCCATACCCATCCCCATCCCCATGCCGGCACCCATGCCGCTGTTCGGGGTTTTTGCGGCGGCGGTCATCGCCTCGGCTGCCGAAAATTGGGTGTAGCGGCCCAGATCGCCCAGCACGCCCATCTGGGTGCGCTTGTCCATCGCCTCTTCCACCGCGGGCGGCAGCGAGATGTTCTCAATGTACAGCTCGGGCATGGACAACCCGTATTCCGCCAGCGTGCCGGAAATCTCCGCCGCCACCAGCTTGCCCAGGTCGGCGGTGTTGGCGGCCATGTCCAGCACCGGAATGCCGGAGCCAGCAATGACGCGGGAGAACTCCTGCACGATGATGTTGCGGATCTGGTACGAGATCTCGTCCATGGTGAATTCACCATCGGTGCCGACGATCTCGGACAGGAAGCGGGCCGGTTCGGCGACCTTGATCGTATAGGTGCCATAGGCGCGCAGGCGAACGGGCCCGAATTCCGGATCGCGGCAGATTATCGGGTTCTTGGTGCCCCACTTCAGGTCGCTGAACCGGGTGGTGTCGACGAAATAGATCTCCGACTTGAACGGTGACTGGAAGGCGTGGTCCCAATGCTGCAGCGTGGTCATGACCGGCATGTTGTTGGTCTCCAGCATGTAGAGACCGGGGGTGAACACATCGGCCAGCTGGCCTTCGTGCACGAACACCGCCGCCTGGCCCTCGCGCACTGTCAGCTTGGCGCCATACTTGATTTCGTGGCCCTCGCGCTCGAACCGCCAGACCATCGTGTCATGGGTGTCATCCACCCAGTGAATGACGTCAATGAATTCGCCTTTGAGAAAATCGAAAATACCCATGTTTCAGGTCCTCTTCCTGTGGCGGCCTACAGTTCCTGGCCCATCGCCTCGCGGGCGAGAATGCGGATGATGGGGCGGGCCTCTTCCAGGCTCATCCCCACCTTCAGTCTTGGATCATACAGCATCTGCAGCAGTTTTTCGTCAAAGCTGGTCAGCAGCGCAAATTCGTCGTCGTCATTGAAGATCGAGGGCCGCGCGCGCGGACTGTCGTTCCTGAGGCCCAGGCCTTGCGCCACTTCTTCATGCACGCAGCTTTTGCGCACCAGATCGGGATGCTCGGCCCGGATCAGCGCGACGCCGCGGGTATAGGACAGCGGATCGGTTTGCGGCCCGCCTGCGACCACCAGGCAATAGTAGCTGCGCGGAGGCGCCGCCAGCAGCGACAGGTCGCGGGCGCTGATCGCGGGCAGCAGCTCGCGCACCCGTTCGGCAACATAGGCGCTGTCGTCGAGGCTGGCAAAGATCACGTGGAAGTTGGCACGCCCGCTGACGGTGCTGATGGAATGGCCGGTGATCCGCGCCAGCCGCGCTGCGTAGTCTGCCAGTGTTTCCCGATCCTGCGCCCGTTGCTCTGCCTGCACAGAAGGACCGAATTCAGCCGCGATCCGGACAGGGCCGGACCAGCGGCCCAGACCGCCGGAGATGCCGGCACCGCCGTATTCGTCAAAAAAGGCCAGCTGCTCAAAGCTTCTGGCCAGATCCTCCGCGTCATAAGGCGTATCCGGCCCGCCGCCATCGGTGCGCAACAACCCGCGGGTCAGCAGGTCGCGCTGCAGCGCATTGTAGTAATAGGCCAGCTGGGCGCTGTCGGCAGAGGGTTTGTAGACCGCAGGCCGTGGCACCGCGGGCCGGGCCTGAGGCACCAGCGATTCCGCCTGGTCAAAGGGCAGGCAGGCGCTGAGTGCGGCAAGCCCGGTTAGGGCCGCCGCGCACTTCCATAATGTCTGGACAGCCTGCACGCCCGCTGCCTTTCTTAACCCGGGACCGCGGTGCTGGCGGTGTCGCCGACCCCGTCGCGCCGCGCCTTGGCGGCAGCCAGCGTGTCGCGCAGTTCGGCTTCCATTTTCTGCAGATCCTCCTCGGCCGCTGCGCGTTTGGCCTTGCCCTCGTCCGCGATTCTGAGGCTGTCCTGTATGGTGCCGATCAGGTCCGCATTGGCCTGTTTCACCGCTTCAATATCAAACACCCCGCGCTCCATTTCCTGACGGATCATCTCATTCGACTGGCGCAGGTTCGCAGCGTTGGAAGTGAGCAGCTCATTGGTCAGGTCATTGGCGTCGCGCACGGCTGCGGCGGCCTGGGCCGAACGCTGGATGGTCAGGGCCTGCGCCAGCTGGGTTTCCCACAGCGGCACGGTGTTCACCAGGGTGGAGTTGATCTTGGTCACCAGCGACTTGTCGTTCTCCTGCACCAGCCGGATCGAGGGCAGCGACTGCATGGTGACCTGGCGGGTCAGCTTCAGGTCATGCACCCGCCGCTCCAGATCGTCACGGGCGGCGCGCAGGTCGCGCAGCTCCTGCGCCTTCATCACCTGATCGCCTTCGGGGGCGGCCTGCACTTCGGCCTCCTTGGCAGGGATGGCGGTGCTGTCCAGCTCTGCGAGCTTGGCTTCGCCCGCTGCGATATTGAGCGCCAGCTCATCGTAGAATTGCAGCGTCTTTTCATAGAGAAGATCGAGCGACTTGATGTCTTTCAGCAGGGTATGCTCATGGCCCAGGAGGTCGTCGGTGATCTTGTCGATCTGCCCCTGCACGGTTTCATAGCGCGCGGTGAACTTTACAAAGGGCGTGGCCTTGCCCAGCAGACGCTCCCAGAAAGTCGCCTTGCGGCGCACGTCCAGTTCGGAGACCGAAAAACCGCGGATCGCGGCCACGATGTTGCGTAAGGAGTCGCCCGCAGGCCCCACGTCTTTGTTGCGCACATCAGACAGCATCGCCTGGCTGATTGTTTGCAGCTCTTCCTGCGCGGCGGAGCCGAAATGGATGATCGAGTTGGTGTCACCCGTGTCGATCTGGTCCATCCGCTGCCGGATCGCCTCGCTGGTTGGCGCGTCAGCCTGTTCCAGAGGCTGAACCTCAGCAACGGGTTCAGGCAGCTCAATGGCGGTAACTTCGGTAACCAGGGCTTCGGCCTCGGCGGCCTTTTGTTGAACGGCTTCAGACATGAATGGCTCCCCTTAATCAGTTCTGGTCCAAGTGGACCCCTTCACGCTGCAACCGGTCGCGCAGCACATCGATTTCAATGGCCAGGTCCGTGCGGTCCTCCACCAGCATCTTGCGGGTGCGCGCGGCAAAGTTCTGTTCCAGATCGTCCAGCAGCACCATGTAATCAGCGCGGGCCTGAGCGTCCTGGCTGCGGGCATAGATATCAGCAAATTTCACCGTCGCGTCGCGGGCGCCCTGCAAATAGACGGTCAGGTACTTACGGGCGGCGGTCAGGTCGCGCGGGTCTTCCTCCACCGTGCGGAACAGCTCGCGGGCGACGGACTGGAACTGCTCCACCCGCGCCTCGACAGTCCGGTCGCGGGCGCGCAGGGCGGCGTCCTTCATCGCGGCAAGATTTTCCTCGGCTTCATCCACCGCGCGGGCCACGCGTGATTGCTGGAAATCATCGACGCCTTCGACGCCCTTGTCCTGCAGCGGGTCGATGCCGAAGGCGGTAATGTGCAGTCCCGCCGCCGCGGCGCCATAGATGGCGGCAATCAGAATGCCGGGTTCAGCTTTCCATGCAGCCAGTGCGGCGCCGCCGCCTGTTAGCAACGCTGCCAGGATCTTGCGGGGCAGGGCGGGTTTGCGCGCTACCTTGCGCGCGGCATAGGCGGCCTCGGCCTTAAGTCCCTCGCGCAGCAGAAAGGCGCCGCCGGTCCAAAGGCCCGCGCCGATCAGCCCCAGTGCCAGGCCGGTGGCGCCGTCGTTCAAGGACAACAGGGTGAGGATCGCGGGCGGCACGAACATCACGTTGACCCGCACCCCGGCGGGGTCTACCTGCGCATTGCGGTAAGAGTGCTGCGGGGGCGTGTCCTGGGCAGGGGGCTTGCCGTCGGGGCTGTATTTGCCGCCATAACGCTGTGCCATGCGGTCAGCCTCCTACGATCCAGCCGGTGCTCAGGCCGAACATCAGGATCAACAGAGCAGCATAGGCAAGTTTCTGCACGCGAAAGTCCCCCCAAACCGCCAGCAAAGATTAACTGATTGGAAATCTAGGGGATAGCGGGCGGTGTTGCTAGGGGGAAGTCTGCGGGAATCGGCTCAGCGGCGGGGATTCTTGCCGATCGGGCGCTTGCCGCCGTTACGCTGGGCGGGGCGGTCGCCGCGCGGTGCTGCGGGCTTGCCGCCCGGTTTGCCGGCTTTAGCCGGCGTCTTGCCAGCCGGTTTGCTGCCGGGCTTGCCCGCAGGCTTGCCGCCGCGGGACCGGGTGGGGCGGCCTGCCGGCTTTTCCACTTCCGGCTCCAGGCCGAGCTGGTCGCGCACCACGCGCGGACGCAGTTCTTCCACGTCGCCCGGTTTCAGATCACCCAGCTGGAATGGCCCGTAGGACACCCGCAGCAGGCGGTTGACGCTATAGCCGATATCCTCCATCGCGCGGCGGATTTCGCGGTTCTTGCCTTCGCGCAGGCCAACGGTCAGCCAGGCATTTGCGCCCTGCTGGCGGTCCAGCGACACGGTCATCGGCTGAAACTTCTCGCCCTCGATCACCAGGCCCTTGCGCAACGGGGCGAAATCCTCGTCCTTGGGCCGCCCGTTGATCCGCACCCGGTAGCGGCGCAGCCAGCCGGTGGCGGGCAGCTCCAGCTTGCGTTTGATGCCGCCGTCATTGGTCAGCAGCAAGAGCCCTTCGGAATTGAGGTCGAGCCGTCCCACCGTCATCACCCGCGGCATGTCCTCCGGCAGCTCGTCAAAGATCGTCTTGCGGCCCTTCTCGTCGCTGTTCGAGGTCACCAGACCGGTGGGCTTGTAATACAGCCACATCCGCGGCGCCTCGGCCTCCGGCAGCGGCTGGCCGTCAATGCTGATCCGGTCTGCCGCGGTCACGTTCAGCGCCGGGCTGTCAATCTTCTTGCCGTTCACCGACACACGGCCCTCGGCAATCATGCGCTCAGCCTCGCGGCGCGAGGCAACGCCGGCACGCGACAGGACCTTGGCGATGCGGTCGCCCTCAGACGCGGCGCCTTCGGGTTTGGAAGGCGCTTTGCGGGGCTGGGATTTCGGGGCCGGTTTGCCCTTGGGGGATGCGGGTGTTTTGCTCATGCCCGTGCCATAGAGCATTCCGTCGCCTTGCGAAAGCGGGCATTCGCGGGCGTCTAAAGTGAGGGGAGGGCAGAGCCCGGCGGCGGGCGGGAAGCGAAGCGCCCGCCCATGGGGTGGGATGGGCGCTGCCCGGCGTTGCCGCCTGGCCGAAACTTTCCTAAGTGTATAGCCTTGCTGCATTCAAGCTGAGCGGAGCGTATGGCATTCAAATCGCACATGGATAAGGCGCTGGAGCAGGCGCGGCTGGCAGCGCAACGCGGCGAGGTGCCCGTGGGTGCTGCGCTGATCGCGCCGGACGGGCAGGTAGCGGCGCTGGCAGGCAACCGCACCCGGGAGCTGAATGACCCCACGGCCCATGCCGAAATCCTGACCATCCGCGCGGCCTGTGCCGCCTTGGGCAGCGAGCGGCTCACGGGCTACGACCTTTATGTGACGCTGGAGCCCTGCGCCATGTGCGCCGCGGCCATCGCTGCCGCCCGCATCCGCCGGGTGTACTACGGCGCCGCAGATCCCAAGTCCGGCGGCGTGGCGCATGGCGCCTGCGTGTTCTCCCACCCGCAGGCGCATCATGCGCCGGAGGTCTATGACGGGATTGCCGAAGGCGAAGCCAGCGCGCTGCTCAAGGAGTTCTTTGCAGGCAAGCGCTGATCATTGAGCCGGTGACGTGTCGTCGCTTCTCTTGCCGGTTGCACCTGTAGGTCAAATGTCCTAACTTGCCATTAGGTCAAAAGTCCTAGGGGTGGAGATGCCACAGCCAGCAACCAAAGACAGGATCGCCCAAGCCGCGGACCAGCTGTTCTATGAGCGCGGGTTCGAGGCCACGTCGTTTGCGGATATCGCTGCAGCGGTTGGCATCTCGCGCGGCAATTTCTACTATCACTTCAAGACCAAGGACGAGATCCTCGAAGCAGTGATCGCGCGCCGCTTGGCCGCGACCCGCGCCATGCTGAACACCTGGCAGGCCGAGGGCGCCGGTCCGGAGCAGCGGATCATCTGCTTTATCCGCATCTTGATCGCCAACCAGGCCAGGGTCACCCTCTATGGCTGTCCGGTCGGGACGCTGGTGGCGGAGCTGGGCAAGCTGAACCATGCGGCGCAGGATCAGGCAAATGCGGTTTTTACCCTGTTCCGGACATGGCTCTGCCGCCAGTTCGAAGAGCTGGGCTGCGGTACGGACTCGGATGCCCTGGCCTTGCACCTGCTGGCGCGCAGCCAGGGGGCAGCGGCGCTGGCGCAGGCATTTGGCGATGTGGAATTCATCAACCGCGAAGTGGCGCTGATGCAGGACTGGCTCGCCTGTCAGCTGCCACAGGATCCCCCCCGTTAATATGCATCACAGGAGACAAGCATGTATTTCATTTTGCTGACATTTGCCGAGCAGAAAGACCGCCTGGCCGAATACCTGGACGGCCACAAGGCCTGGCTCCAGCAAGGGTTCGCAGACGGGGTTTTCCTTGCCGCAGGATCCATGACCGATGGTGAGGGCGGTGCGATCCTCGCTGTGGGTGAAAGCGAGGAGGCCCTGTTTGCCCGCGTCGCCCAGGATCCCTTTGTGTCCGGCGGGGTGGTGGAGCCGGAAATCATCGGCGTGGCGCCGACCATGATGGATCCCCGGCTTGATTTCCTGCGGGGCGGGGAATGAGCCGCTTGTTTACCGCGCCTGACGGCCATCCCCGTTGCGCCTGGGCCGCATCGGCGCCGGATTTCCTGCGCTACCACGACGAGGAATGGGGCTACCCGGTGGGCGACGACATCCGCCTGTTCGAGAAGGTCTGCCTCGAAAGCTTCCAGTCCGGGCTCAGCTGGCGGACCATTCTGGACAAGCGCGAGAACTTCCGCGCCGCCTTTGCCGGGTTTGATTTCAACGAGATGGCGAAGTTCGGCGCGGCTGATGTGGAGCGGCTCTTGCAGGACAAGGGCATCATCCGCCACCGCGGCAAGATCGAGGCGGTGATCAACAACGCCGCTCGCGCGCAGGAACTGGTGGCGGAGACGGGGACTCTCGCCGCGTTTTTCTGGAGTTTCGAGCCAAAGCCGGAGGACTTGCCGGAGCCGCAGACCGCCTCCACCAGCCCCGAATCCGTGGCGCTGTCCAAGGCGCTCAAGAAACGCGGCTGGAAATTCGTCGGCCCGACCACGGTCTTTGCTTTCATGCAGGCGATGGGGCTGATCAACGACCACGCCCGCGGCTGCATCTGCCGGGAGAAGGCGGCTGCAGCCCGTGCGGCGTTCACCGTGCCGCAGATGAAACCGGCGGCCTGAAACCTGTCTGCGCCGGGCCGCAAGGCCCGGCGCCACGCCCAACGGGAGCAGATCTGCCCGGCAGATCCGGCGACGGGCGGGAGAACACGGTCAGCCTGCCTTGTTCAGACTTCGATTGCCTTCATCACTTCCGGCTCAATGACCTCAACGCCTGGCAGCCCTTCGATCAGGTCTCTGGCGTCCTGCTCCAGGACCGGGAAGCTCTTGTAGTGGCAGGGAATCACCGTCTTGAAGCTGAAATACCGCTTGGCCGCATAGGCCGCCTGTTTCATGTCCATGGTGAAATGCCCGCCCGCCGACAGGATGCCCACGTCCGGCTTGTAGTAATCGCCCATCCACTCCATGTCGGCCATGATTGCGGTGTCGCCGGACAGGTAGACAGTCTTGCCCTCCGCCATCAGCATATAGCCGACCTCCGAACCGCCAGTGCGCAGGCCGTCCTGGGTGTTGAAGGTGGAGCTGTGCGAGGCCGGCACCATCGCAACCTTGACCCCGCCCAGATCCACCGTGCCGCCCTTGTTGAAGCCCACGGTCTGCACCCCTTCGGTCTCCCCCCAGAGCCCCATCAGGTCATACTGCCCCACCACTGGCACCTCCAGCCGCTTCGCCAGGGGCAGCACGTCCACCACATGGTCGAAATGCACGTGGGTCAGCAGGATATGGGTTGCCCCCGCAACCGCGGCCTCGTGGCTTTCTTCCGGCAGCACCGGGTTGCCGCTTAGCCAAGGGTCTACCAGCAGCACCAGGCCGCCTGCTTCGATACGGAATGAGCCGTGGCCCAGCCAAATGATCTTCATCGGATTTCCTCCCGTTGGCCTTGCCGTTGTTGTTGGCGGCAGCCTAACAGGCTGCGGGCGAAAAGGAATGCGGACGTGCCGGAAATTATGCCTGCGGGTCTGATTGCCGCCCGCCCGCCCGTTGCAGGCTTGCAGCGCAGGCGGCACGGCGGTAAATGCCTACCCAACACCAGATGAGGGTTTCCATGTCGATTGACCAAAGCACCGCCGCCAAGGTGGCCAAACTGGCCCGGATCAAGGTCGAGGACGACGCTCTGCCGGCACTGGCAGACGAGTTCAACAACATCCTGGGCTTCATCGAGCAGCTGAACGAGGTGGATGTCGAGGGCGTCGAGCCGATGACCTCCGTCACCCCGCAGCGCCTGAAGCGCCGCAAGGACGAAGTCACCGACGGCAGCCAGCAGGACAAGGTGCTGGCCAATGCGCCGGACGCCCGCGAAGGCTTCTTTGCAGTGCCCAAAGTCGTGGAGTGAGAGACATGAGCGATCTGAACAAACTGGGCCTGGCAGAGGCCCGCGATGCGCTGCGCAAGGGCGACACCACTTCCGTTGAGCTGACCGAAGCCTGCCTCAAGGCAATCGACGCGGCGGACGCGCTCAACGCTTTTGTGCACAAGACGCCTGAGCTGGCGATGGAACGCGCCAAGGCGGCGGACGACCGTATCAAGGCGGGCGGAGCGCCCTCCATGTGCGGCCTGCCGATCGGCATCAAGGACCTGTTCTGCACCAAGGGCGTGCCCTCGCAGGCGGCCTCCAAAATCCTCGAAGGCTTCAAGCCGGAGTATGAATCCACCGTCAGCCAGAAGCTGGCCGATGCCGGTTCCGTCATGCTGGGCAAGCTGAACATGGATGAGTTCGCCATGGGCTCCTCTAATGAGACCTCCGTCTACGGCAATGCTGTCAGCCCCTGGCGCCGCGGCAATGACGAGGCCCAGCTGACCCCGGGCGGCTCCTCTGGCGGGTCCGCATCCGCTGTCGCCGCCGACCTCTGCCTTGCAGCGACCGGCACCGACACCGGCGGTTCGATCCGCCAGCCCGCAGCCTTCACCGGCACCGTCGGCATCAAACCGACCTACGGCCGCTGCTCGCGCTGGGGCATCGTCGCCTTTGCTTCCTCGCTGGATCAGGCCGGGCCGATGACCAAATCGGTGCGCGACGCGGCGATCATGCTGGAAGCCATGTGCGGCCACGACCCCAAGGATTCGACCTCTGCCGAACTGGCGGTGCCGGATTTCGAGGCGATGCTGACCGGCGACATCCGCGGCAAGAAGATCGGTATCCCCAAGGAATACCGCATGGACGGCATGCCGGGCGAGATCGAGAAACTGTGGTCCGACGGTGCCGAGATGCTGAAGGCTGCTGGTGCCGAGATCGTCGACATCTCGTTGCCCCACACAAAGTATGCGCTGCCCGCGTACTACGTGATTGCCCCGGCTGAGGCCTCCTCGAACCTGGCCCGCTATGATGGCGTCCGCTACGGCCGCCGCGCCACGCTGGAGGCTGGTGACGGCATCACCGAGATGTACGAGAAGACCCGCGCCGAGGGCTTTGGCCACGAGGTGCAGCGCCGGGTGATGGTCGGCACCTACGTGCTGTCTGCAGGCTTCTACGACGCTTATTACAACCGCGCCCGCCGCGTCCGCACCCTGATCAAGAAGGACTTCGAGGACGCCTTTGCCGCAGGTGTCGACGCGATCCTGACCCCGGCGACCCCGTCCGCGGCCTTTGGACTGGGCGAGATGACCGAGGCGGATCCGGTACAGATGTATCTGAACGATGTCTTCACCGTCACTGTGAACCTGGCGGGCCTGCCGGGCGTTGCTGTGCCTGCGGGCTTGGATGCCCAAGGCCTGCCGCTGGGCCTGCAGCTCATTGGCAAGCCATGGGAAGAGGGCGATCTGCTGAACACTGCCTATGCGCTAGAGAATGCGGCCGGCTTTGTAGCCAAACCGCAGCAATGGTGGTAAACCTCTGCGCAAGCAATTGAGCAGAGCTGACAGGTACCCCATGCGCGCATTCGCATCTTACGCCGCCGCAGGCAGCCTTCTGGTTATGGCTGCCTGTTCCCCCCAGGTTCCGGACAGCGCCGCGGGCGTTGGCATCGACGGCGACCCGTTTGCGCCGCCGCCGGCCGCTGGCACCACCATTAATGGTGATCCGCTGGTGCCGCCGTCGCGGGTGTCCACCGAAACCGTTCGTTCGCAAGCCGGGACTGCACCGCGCAGCGCCGCCTCGACTACGTCTGCCGGCACTTTCAGCACCGCTGCGGCGGCGTCCAGCGACGCCGACATTGCCCGACAGACAGAGGCAGCCCTGGCCGCCTCGCGCAGCAGTTCCAGCGCCGGAACCGCGCCGCTGGATGCGAGCCCCTCCAACCCGGCGCCGGCGCTGGTCGGCAACGCAGGTATTTCGGACGAAAATGACTTCCAGGCGGTATCGTCGCGCCAATCCATTGAAAGCGATGCCGAACGGCTGCAGCGGCAGCGCTCGCAATACCAGCAGGTTGAGCCCACTGCAGTGCCGGAACGCGCTGGCGATACCGGGCCGAACATCGTGAAATACGCGCTCAGCACCTCCAATCCCAAGGGTGTGCGCCTCTATACCCGCGCGGGCATCAACCTGAAGGCCCGCAGCCAGCGCAACTGTGCTGAGTTCGCCTCGCCCGATCAGGCCCAGATCGCCTTTCTCGAAAGCGGCGGTCCCCAGCGCGACCGCAAGGTGCTGGACCCGGATGGTGACGGCTTTGCCTGCGGATGGGATCCGGCGCCCTACCGGCTGGCCGTCCAGAACTGATGACGTCTGATACGGGCAGGGCTGATCAGCCTGGCGCCATCTGGCACCCGAGCCCGAATTTCGGGCCGCGCAGGGACAGTCTGACGCCGTCCTTGATTGTTTTGCACTACACTGCGATGGACAGTGCCAAGGCAGCGCTGGAACGGCTTTGCGATCCGGCAGCAGAGGTCTCCGCCCACTACCTGATTGGTGCGGATGGGACGCTCTGGCAGATGGTGGGCGAGGACAGCCGGGCCTGGCACGCGGGCGCCGGTGAATGGGCCGGGCAGGACGACATCAACTCCCGTTCGATCGGCATCGAGCTCGACAACCGCGGCACCCATCCGTTCAGCGAGCCGCAGATGGCAGCGCTTGAGAGATTGATGAGCGGTATCATGCAGCGCCGGGACATCCCGCCTGCTGGGGTGATCGGCCATTCCTGCATGGCGCCGGGGCGTAAATGCGACCCCGGCCCGAGGTTCGATTGGGGCCGGCTGGCCCGGCTGGGGCTGTCCGCGGCAGGCTTCGGGGCGCCGCAACCGCAAAGCATGGAATTTGAGGACTTCCGCCAAGCCGCCGCCGCGGCCGGTTTCACGGCACCTGCTGATGATCAAACGCTTCTGGCGGCTGTGCGGCTGCGGTTCCGGCCCTGGGCGCACGGCCCGCTCTCGGCAGAAGACTTTCGGGTTTTGCATCCGCTGGTGCGCTAAGGGGGGCTTGTGCGAGGCTCTGCCTCGCGTTCCGGTGTCTTTGGGGTCAGGAGAATAGAGGGTCCGCTCTTCATCTGGCTGGAACTATCCTGGGGTGAATTGGCCCCGGGGCCGAGAGGGGCAAAGCCGCTGCCGCCAAACTATCCGCTTGACGCCGCGCGCCGTTGTTCCTACGCCTCGCCTCGCGCAGAAGGCTGGATGGCCGCGGGGAGCGTCCGCTCCGCGAGGAAAGTCCGGACTCCATGAAGCAGCGGTGCCGGGTAACGCCCGGGCGGGGAAACCCGACGGAAAGCGCCACAGAAAACAGACCGCCAGCCTCCGGGCTGGTAAGGGTGAAACGGTGGGGTAAGAGCCCACCGCGCCCCTGGCAACAGGGGCGGCACGGCAAGCCCCACCGGGAGCAATGCCAAATAGGGTCCCCGCGCGGGCAGGTTCCGGTCCGCCGGAAAACCGCCGCTAGGTTCGCTTCAGCCGAGAGGGACCGGGTTGGCAGCTTGAGCGGCGCAGCAATGCGCCGCCTAGATGAATGGTCATCGATCCCTGCCTTACGGGGCAGGGGGGACAGGATCCGGCTTACAGGCCTTCTGCGCGTTTCTCCGGTTCATACGCCGTTGCCGGCCCGGGAATGCCCTTCAACTCAAATTTACCGGCCTTTTGCAGGCCGGCGCCAATGGCCCGGGCCGTGGTCTCGCACAGCAGGATCTGTCCGCTGCCTGCCTTGTCGCACAGCCGGGCCGCCAGATTCGGTGCCGCGCCAATGGCTGCATAATCGAGCCGCCTTCAAAACCGAACTGCCCCAGTGTTGCCTCGCCGGTGGCAATCCCGATCCCCAGACCGATGCGGCTGCCGCCTGTTTGAAACGGTTTCACCGAATCCGGAAAGGCTGTCTGCATCTGCTTCGCCAGCGCCAGAGCCCGCTTGGCCGGGTCCTCGCAGGGCAGCGGCGCGTTGAACAGCACCAGCAGACCATCGCCCAAAAACCGCTCCAGCGTGCCGCTGGCCTTCTCAATCAGCGGCCCGGCAGTCTGGTGGAAGGCGTTGAGCGCGGCGATCACCTGTTCCGGGGCAACCGCGCTGGCAAGGGCGGTAAAGCCGCGCAGGTCTGCAAACAGAACCGTCACGGTGCGGCGCTGGCTGTTCAGCAGGGTGCTGCCGCTGCCCGCATTGACGATCATCGCCGCCACTTGCTCCGGCAAAAAGCCGCGCAGCCTGTTGGTCCGCTCCAGCTCTGCGACCTGCTGTGCCACCTTGCGCTCCAGCTGGCTGTTCCAGGATTGCAGTTCTTCCTTCTGCGCATTGACCTCCTCGTACAGTGCGCCCAACTCCCGGCTCATGCTGTTGACGTTCCGGGCCAGCCTGCCGAATTCATCCCGGTTTGAAACCGTGGCCCGGGCTGTGAAGTTTCCGGAAGCGACGGCACTGAGAGTGCGGCCGATCTGCGCCACCGGCCACAGCACAGAGGACGAAATTGCATAGCCTGCGAGTAATGACAGCAAAACCGCGGCCGCGCTTGCGCCGGCGACCAGGGCGCGGGCGCGCTCATAGGCCCGGGCCGTTTCCTGTGCGCGCAGGTTCATTTCCGCTACGATCTCTTTCTGGGTCGTGTAAGCGCTGCGCTGAAGCCTTTGGGCCTTTGGGATGAACTGCCGTTCAACCAGATCATGAACAGCAGTGAAATCCCGTCCGTTTCGGCTGTTGACGATGTCAAAAGCGATACGGGAAAGAATCTTCGCTTCAGTTCTCAGCTCTGCCATCTGGCGGCCTTCGGGCGACTCCTCGCCATCCATGCGGCGGACGGCGTGGGCCAGGAGCAGTGAAAGATCCTGTGTTTCGTTGAGGGCTTGAACAGAGGGTACGCCCATCCGGCCAGGGCGCTCCAGTATGCTGTGCAAGGCAAAGGCCATTGCGTCGCTGCTGCTTTGATACACGCGGTTATAGACGCCAATACGTTCCTGGTCGCGGATCAACTGGCGGGTCCGCTCATTCGCCTGCTGCAGCGATTGCAGCCCCAGCAGGGCAAGGACGATCAACAGACCGGTTCCGGTTAGAAAAGCCGCTAGCAGCTTGTACCTAAGCGAAACCGTGAGGCGGGCCACCGCGCGCACCAGAAGATTCGGTTGCGGCTCTGTCTGGCGGGGGTCCCCGTGCTGAGGCATTGGCAGGGCTTTCGGTATGTGGCGCGGCGGGTTATGGCAATGAAATGGAGCAAACGGCTGCCAAGGCCATGATTCACCATGTTTCAAAGGGACATGGCTGCTTGGAAGCCGGGTTCTGCCTCCAGAGGGGCAGATTTGGCCTTCCGGGGCGGCTTCCGGGCGATTTGGCTGTTGACTTGGGGCACAGGGCGGGTAAAAGCCGGGCTTCAGATAGGAATTTACCGAGAGGCCCCTGCCTTTTCGGACGCAGGAGAAGCACCATGGCGAAGCCGACCACCATCAAGATCCGCCTGAACTCGAGCGCGGGCACCGGCCACTTCTATGTGACCAAGAAAAACGCACGCACCATGACCGAGAAAATGGTTGTGCGTAAGTATGACCCGGTCGTGCGCAAGCACGTCGAGTACAAAGAAGGCAAAATCAAGTAAGCCTTCCTTACGGACTTATTTCGGGAAACGGGTCGCGCGCTGCGCGGCCCGTTTTCTTTTGGGGTATTTTGTCTGCCTGCCCGCTGCCTTCAATTGTCGGAAAATGCTGCGCGGATTGTCCAGCGCCCCGGCACCTTCTCGCCCCATTTCATGCCTAGCCTGACGCCCTGGGTGAACAAGTGAACGGGTGGATGTGCAATGCGGGTTTTCTTCTTGGCAGCGGTAATATCGGCGGCCGGAGCGCCAGTCTCCAGTTTCTTTGAGACCAAGGCGGCGGTGCCGCTGCCCCCGGCGGTCAGCGTTGAGCCTTTGCCCGCGGCTGGAGCTTCCGGGGAAGGCGGGGCAGCCCGGCAGATGGTTTCTGAACATAGCGTCGGCATCAGCGGGCGCAGTCTGACCCTAAGTGTGATGCGCGAGGGCAGCGCCGGTGTTGCGGTGCTGAGCGCAGCTGGAACCAGTGCGGTGCCTGTTCTGCCAGCTATTGCGGAAGCCCAGTTGCGGGAAGTGATCCGAAGCGCATCCGGCTGCCGTGTGGACGGAGCCCCGCGGCAGGTTGCCGGCCGGCAGGGGACACTTGCCATCTCCGCCGGCCTTGTTTGCTCCGGTTCCTGACCTCAGGCGCGCCACTCTGCCACGGTCAGCACAGGCTCCATGCCCATGCCCTGCATCAGCGCGGCTGAGGCGCTGTTGAACGGGGCATAGGTGGCGGCAACCACAGTTGCGCCTTCCGCCAGCGCCCGCGTTCTCATCGCCTCCACCAGCGCCTTGCCCACGCCCATGCGGCGCCAGGCTTCGGTCACCGAGATGTGGTGCAGCATCGCGCGTTTCTCAGCCGCCCGGACCGGCAGGGCAGGGCGGTTCTGCAGTTCATAGATCAGGTAGCCCAGCAGCGCCCCTTGCGGGCTCTCAGCGGCCAGCGCGCAGACGTTGTCCTGTTGCAGCCAGTCCTGCAGCCAGGCGGCCAGATCGCCGTTGCCGGGTGCCGGAATGTGGCGCTCCGGCTGATGCTGGGCGTGCAGCGCGTGCAGGTCCTGCAGCAGCGGCAGCAGGCGGTCTGCCTCTGCCGCCGGGATCTCAATAATTTCCATGGGTGTTGCCCTTGTTATTGTTGTTCAAATGAAAAGGGGCGGATCCTTGCGGTCCGCCCCTCGCTGTTTGGTATGTGGCCTGCGGTTATTCGCGGTTGCCAAGCAGCTGGAGCAGCATCATGAACATGTTGATGAAGTCCAGATACAGGCTCAGTGCGCCCATGATCGCGGACTTTGCCAGCCACTCCTGGTCGCCCGCATGGGCCATCTGCAGGTAGTCGTTCTTGATGCGCTGGGTGTCATATGCGGTCAGGCCCGCAAAGATCAGCACGCCGATCACGGAGATCGCAAACGCCATGGCAGAGGACGCCAGGAAGATGTTGACGATCGAGGCCACGATCAGGCCGATCAGGCCCATGATCAGGAAGGAGCCCATGCCGCTGAGGTCCTTCTTGGTGGTGTAGCCCACCAGCGACAGGCCCGCAAAGGCGATGGAGGTGATCAGGAATACCTGCACGATGCTTTCGCCGGTGAAGACCAGGAAGATCGAGCTGATCGACAGGCCCATCACGGTGGCAAAGACATAGAACAGCAGCTGCACGCCGGCCGCGGACATGCGGTTGGCGGCGGCACCGATGCCGAAGATGAAGGCCAGCGGGGCAAACATGATAACCCACTTCAGCGGCGAGGCATAAAGCGCATAGCCGATGTTGGTGAGGTATTTGTCAGCACTCAGCTGGGCCACGGCGTTGGCCGGGTCCGAAGTAACCGCCAGGCCGGCAATCGCCCAGGCGGCCAGGAAGGTGATGAACGTGCCTGCCGACATGGTGGCATAGACTTTGTTCATATGGGCGCGCAGGCCCTCATCAATCTGCTGGGCGCGGGCGCCTGCGGCAGAGCGGATGGTGTCGAATTGTGCCATATTGAATGGTCTCCGTAATCTACTCCCTCGCTGCCGGCACACGAAACGGACCGCGGGCCGCAGCTTTCCTGCCAAATATCGGGTGAAGCGGAGTTCGGTTCAAGTATTTCAGACAAAGAAATACATGAAAAACAGCCAAACGGGCCGCTGGAATGCGGCCCGCCTGCACAGGAGCTGCCCCTTGTGGCTCAACCTGATCAGAAACTCCAGTGATCCGGCGCTTTCCAGAACCCGCCGCGGGCCTCTGCATCTGCCTGGGCACGGGTCAAGCCTATGTCCTTCAGCGCGCGGTCATCCAGCCGGGCCAATTGGCGGCGCTGGCGCCAGGCGGCCAGGTGCAGCCGCAGGCGGGCAGTCAGGGACAGCTGCGGCTTGGCAGCGGTGCAAGGAGCTGAGCAATGGGAGGTCGCGAGGGTCATTGGCGTGGTCCTTCAGTTGAGTTTGTGATGCATCCCTTCTGGGTGATCAATTGTGTTGATGAATATGGCCCTCTGTGGCATATTTTGAAAACGAATGTTTTTGATCCAATGAATCAGGTTCTGTGATGGTAAGAAATCTCGATATCACCACGCTCCGCTCGTTTGTGGCGGTGGCGGAATACGGCGGGGTGACCCGCGCCGCCGGTTTTCTGCATCTGACCCAGTCGGCGGTCTCGATGCAGATGAAGCGGCTGGAGGAGCTCTTGGGGCTGGAACTGCTGGACCGGTCCGGCCGCACCATTGCGCTGACGGCCGAGGGCGAGCAGATGCTGGGCTATGCCCGCAAGATGGTGGCGCTGAACGATGAGGTGATGAGTCGGCTGACCGACCAGGCCTTTGAGGGCGAAGTGCTCCTGGGGGTGCCGCATGATGTGGTGCACCCGGTTATCCCGCAGGTGCTGAAGCGGTTCAGCCTCAGCTATCCGCGGGTCAACGTGAACCTCTGCACCTCCAATACACGGGATCTCAAGACCGAGTTCGCGCGCGGTGCCTTTGACCTGATCCTGACCACCGAGACCGGCGCGGGCGAGGGCGGTGAAACCATTCACAGCATGCCGCTGCGCTGGGTCGGGGCGCCGGACGGATCGGTCTGGCGGCAGCGGCCCCTGCGGCTGGGATTCTGCCGCAACTGCAGTTTCCGCCCGGTGGCGACCGCGGCGCTGGATGAGGCCGGTATCGAATGGGAAATGGCGCTGGACAGCGACTCGGACCGCACGGTCGAGGCAACCGTCAGCGCCGACCTGGCCGTCGGCGTGCTGCTGGAGGGCACCCAGCCGTCCTATCAGGAACTGATCGGGCCGGGTTGCAGTCTGCCGGAGCTGCCGATGCAGCATATCAACCTGTATGGGGCTGGGCGTGTGCATGCGCCCTATGTCGAGGAACTGGCAGCGTTCATCCGGCAGGGTTTCCAGGGGCTTTGGTCGACACCTCTGCGCGCCGCCAGCTGACCCGCAGGCCGGGCGGGCCTCCCGCGCCCGCAGGCTGCCCTGGCTTTGCCAGAGCATCCTTGGCGGCCTTGGGCCAGGCTCAGCGCCGCAGGCGCTGAGCCTGGCCCAACCGCTGCGGTGCATTTCACAGAAATGCTCTGTCTGCGGGCAGGAGCCCCTGCCGCGGCCGCTGGAACCGTCAGCGGCCGACCATGGTGATCACCACCTTGCCAGTGGACTTGCGGCTGCGCAGCAGCTCCAGGCCTTTGCCCGCCTGCTCCAGCGGCAGGGTGTGGCTGATGTGCGGCTTGATGCGGCCCTCGCCGTGCCAGGCAAACAGCGTTTCAAAAGACTGCCGCACCGCTTCGGGGCGGAATTTCATGTAGCCGCCCAGATAGAAACCGATCACCGTCAGGTTCTTCACCAACAGGTGGTTGGCCGGGATCTGCGGCACTTCGCCGCCTGCGAATCCGACCGGCAGCAGCCGCGCGCCGGGATTGGCAGAGCGGAAGGCCGCATTCCACACGTCGCCGCCAATGGCATCATAGACCACATCGGCCCCGCCAAGCGCCTTGACCGCGCTGCGCAGGTCCTCGCCGGCATCAATCAGGTGATCGGCGCCTGCGGCAGCGGCGACATCCAGCTTGTCCCGGCCGCGGGCCTGGGCGATCACCGTTGCGCCCATCAGCTTGCCGATTTCCACCGCGGTCAGCCCGACGCCCCCCGCGGCGCCGGTCACCAGAAGGGTCTCCCCCGGCTGCAGGCGGGCGCAGTGATCCAGCGCCATATGGCTGGTGCCATAGGCGATCTGCATCGCCGCGGCATGTTCAAAACTCATCGCATCGGGGATCCGGATCAGCCGGGCAATATCAAAGACGCCAGCCTCCGCCAGCCCGCCGGAACCGCCAAACACTGCCACCCTGTCGCCGATGGCAAAGCCTTCGGTGCGGGGGTCAAGCGCTGTCACCACTCCGGCGGCCTCCAAACCCAGGGTGAAGGGCGGCTCAGGCGTGTCCTGATAGGTGCCCTTCATCATCAGCAGATCGGCAAAGTTCAGGCCGCAGGCGTGAAGGGCAACAGCCGCTTCACCCGGACCGGGGGCCGGGCATTGCGTTTCCGCCAGGATTGGCGGTGTGCCAAAAGCCGAAACTTGGAAAGCCTGCATGTGTTCTCCTCACCTTTTGCGGGAATCGCCATGATTCGCCGGGGCACACTGCCGGGGCGCACCTGGGGCCTGCACCTCGCTATTTCTGGGGAGGTACGCGATCCGCAGCCAATTGGCAATAAAACGTTTGGAAAAATGCTGCATGAAATCATGCGCTTGAGACAATAGTCCCCGTCATGCGCGACGGCAGTCTTGCAATCAACCGCAAGGGTTGTACACTTTTGCTCAGAGGTTGAAGACTGATCGCGCTGATGGGGAAACGTGTTTCCGGCAGGCATCCAAAGCTGCCAGAAAGGTTTGATTGGTAGAGCGGTCCGGGTTTTGGCCATAATGACAGTTAGGAGAAACGCATGGCTCATCCCGTAGACGTGCATGTGGGAAAGCGCATCCGCCACCGCCGGTGGCTGATTGGCATGACGCAGCAGCAGCTTGCCGAACAGGTCGGCATCAAGTTCCAGCAGATTCAGAAATATGAAACCGGTGCCAACCGGGTCAGCGCCTCCCGTTTGTGGGATATCTCCGATGCGCTGGAAGTTCCGGTGAGCTTCTTCTTCGAAGGCTTGCAGGAAGAGGGCAAGGCCCCGGCGGAGAAGGCCTCCGTGCCAGAGGACCTGATGGGTGACAAGGAAGCCCTTGATCTGGTGCGGTCCTACTACTCGATTCCTGAAAATCAGCGCCGCCGCCTGTTTGAACTGGCCCGCGTGCTGAGCGACGTCGCCTGACGACGGGACAGGGCCGGGATCCGGATCCCGGCCTGTCAGGGAATTGCAGCGCAAAACCGGTGAGTGGCGGGGTTTGCGCTTGCAATGAAAACGCCTGAGTGGCACCCGTTGGGGTATGACAAAGGCATCACTCACGGACCTCGACGTAGCGAACAGGATGGCAGACGCGGCACGCGCTGCCATCCTGCCGCATTTCAGAACCCCCTCCCTCAATGCCGAGAATAAGCTCGACGGCGGGTTTGATCCGGTGACCGTGGCTGACCGTGCCGCCGAACAGGCAATGCGGGCGGTGCTGGCAGAGTTGCGCCCCGAGGACGGCATACTGGGCGAGGAATTCGGTGCCGCAGCCGGCAGTTCCGGCCGCACCTGGGTATTGGACCCGATCGACGGCACCCGCGGCTTCATCAGCGGCACACCGACCTGGGGGGTGCTGATTGCACTGGCAGATGACACCGGCCCGTTCCTTGGCGTGATCGACCAGCCCTACACCGGCGAGCGGTTCTGCGGCGGGGCGGAGATTGCTTCGATGACCGGTCCGATGGGGGCGATGCCCTTGAAGACCCGCGGCACCGCGGTCCTGTCGGACGCAATCCTGTTCACCACCTTCCCGGAAGTTGGAACCGCGGCAGAGCGTGCCGGCTTCGAACGCGTCGCAAAGCAGGCCAAGCTTACGCGGTACGGTATGGATTGCTATGCCTATGCGCTGGTGGCAGCCGGCCAGGCGGATCTGGTAATCGAGGCGGGCCTCAATGCCTATGACATCCAGGCGCCGATTGCAGTGATCCAGGCGGCCGGCGGCATCGTGACTGACTGGGACGGCAAGCCGGCCCACAACGGCGGCCGTGCCCTGGCTGCGGCCAATGCGGACCTCCATGCGGCAGCGCTGGACCTGCTGCGACAGACCTGAACGGGTTGAAAAGGGCTGCCCCGGCCTGTACTTTCCCTGCAGGCCGGTTCTTCGCCCGTTTTCCATCGGCCGATCACACATTCCCATGAAGCGGGCTGTCTATTGGAGTGTGTGGATATGACAGAGATCCTGATTCAAAACGCTGATACCGTCCTGACGATGGATGATGAACGCCGTGTGCTGCACGGCGCTGACGTGCTGATCCGGGGCGGCGTGATTGCTGCTGTGGGGCAGGGGCTGCAAACCAGCGGCGGCGTCGTCTCCGGCCGCGGCTGCGTGGTCACCCCCGGGCTGGTGAACACCCACCACCACCTGTACCAGAACCTGACCCGCGCGGTGCCGGGCGGACAGGACGCGCTGCTGTTCGGCTGGCTTCAGACCTTGTACCCGATCTGGTCGCGCTTTGGCCCGGACGAAATGTTCATCTCCGCTCAGCTGGGCCTTGCCGAACTGGCGCTGTCGGGCTGCACCCTCAGTTCCGACCACCTGTACCTCTACCCCAACGGCGCGCGGCTGGAGGACACCATTCACGCGGCCCGCGATATCGGGGTGCGGTTCCATCCGACCCGAGGCGCCATGAGCATCGGCGAAAGCGACGGCGGCCTGCCGCCCGACAGCCTTGTTGAGGATGAACGTGCCATTCTGGACGACATGATCCGGGTGGTGGACGCTTTTCACGACCCTGAAGAAGGCGCCATGTGCCGGGTCGGCCTGGCGCCGTGCTCGCCGTTCTCCGTCAGCCGTGAGCTGATGCGCGATGCCGCACTGCTGGCCCGTGATAAGGGCGTGATGCTGCACACGCACTTGGCCGAGAACGATGAGGATATCGCCTATTCCGAGGCCAATTTCGGCTGCCGCCCCGGCCAGTACGCAGAGGAGCTGGGCTGGACCGGCGATGACGTCTGGCACGCGCATTGCGTCAAGCTTGACGCGCAAGAGATTGATCTCTTTGCCAGAACCCGCACCGGGGTTGCCCATTGCCCGTGTTCGAACTGCCGCCTTGGCAGCGGTATTGCACCGGTGCGTGCGATGCGGGATGCGGGCGTGCCGGTGGGGCTGGGCGTTGACGGTTCTGCCAGCAACGACATGGCCAGCCTCAGCTCTGAGGCGCGCCAGGCCATGATGCTGCAGCGGGTGGCAAACGGGGCTGACGCGATGAGTGCTTATGAAGCGCTGGAAATCGCCACCCGCGGTGGCGCCGATGTGCTGGGCCGCCCCGATTGCGGGCGGCTGGAGCCGGGCAAGCGCGCTGACATCGCTATCTGGGACACCAAGGGCGTGGCCTCCAGCGGCAGCTGGGACGCGGCTGCCCTTCTGCTGGCCGGCCCGGCCCAGGTCAAGCACCTGTTTGTCGAAGGCAGGCAGATCATCCGCAGCGGCGAGCTGACGACCTTGGACCTGCCGCGGCTGATCGAACGCCACGGCAAGCTGGCGCACAAGCTGATGGAAGGATGACACAATGAAGAAACGGCCGCTTGCCGCAGCCATCCTCTTCCTTTGGGCAGCCCAGGCGCAGGCCCAGGATGTGGACCATGCTGCTGCGCTGGCCGGCGTCAACGGGCTGCGTGCAGGCTCCGGCCTGCCGCCGCTGGCCTATTCCGCCGCGCTGGAACAGGCCGCGCTGGCCCATGCCGGGGACATGGCGCGCAAAGGGTTCTTTTCTCACACCGGCAGCAGCGGCAGCACGCTTGGCACCCGCCTGACGCGCGCTGGCTACGGCTGGTGCGCGGCAGCCGAGAACATTGCCAAGGGCCAGCCAGGGCTGACTGAAGCGATGGCCAGCTGGCAGGCTTCCCGAGGTCACCGCAAAAACATGCTCAGCCGCGAGGTGACCGAATTCGCAATTGCCCGCGGCGCGGGCAATATCTGGGTGATGGTGCTGGCGCGCCCGGGCTGCTGAAGCCGCGCAGCTATCTGCCTGTAACCGGCTTGCCGCCGATCCAGACCTCGGCAATGGCCCGGTCATCACCCATCATGATGGTCGGGAACACCGCTTCCCACACATCTTCGGCCTGCCCGGACCGCTGGGCGATAGCCGGGGTGGAGGCCAGGTCCAGCACCACCAGATCCGCTTCCATGCCTGAAGCGATGTTGCCGATCCTGCCTTCCATCCGCAGCGCCGTGGCCGAGCCTTGGGTCGCCAGCCACAACAGCTGCGCCGCGTGCAGCGGGGTGCCACGCAACTGGCCGATCTCATAGGCCGCTGCCATCGTGCGCAGCATCGAGAAACTCGATCCGCCGCCGGTGTCGGAGGCAAGGCCGATCCGCTGGCCTTCGGCCATCAGCCCGGCCATATCAAAAAGGCCGGAGCCGATGAAGGTGTTCGATGTCGGGCAATGGATCAGCGCCGCGCCGTAGTCCCGCAGCCGGTGCCGCTCGCGCTCCTCCAGGTGGATGGCGTGGCCGTAAAGCCCCTTGGCGCCTAAAAGGCCGAACTCTTCATAGGTGTCCAGGTAATCGCGGGCCTGCGGGAACAGCGATTTCACCCACTCGATTTCATCCGTCTGCTCGCTCAGATGCGTCTGCATCAGGCATTCCGGGTGCTTGGCCCACAGCGCGCCCATTGCCTCCAGCTGTTCCGGGGTTGAGGTGGGGGAGAACCGCGGAGTGATCGCATATTCCAGCCGGTCCACCCCGTGCCAGCGCGCAATCAGCGCCTCGCTGTCGTCATAGGCTGACTGCGCAGTGTCGCGCAGCCCGTCGGGCGCGTTGCGGTCCATGCAGGTCTTGCCGGCCACAACCCGCTGCCCGCGGGCCTGCGCAGCGGTGAAAAACGCATCCACGCTTTCCGGGTGGATTGTGCAATAGCTGCAAACCGTTGTGGTGCCATGGGCCGCAGTCAGGTCCAGGTAGCGGCTTGCGATTTCATCGGCATAGCCGCGGTCGCCGAACCTCATTTCCTCCGGGAAGGTATAGCTGTTCAGCCAATCAATCAGCCGTTTGCCCCAGCTGGCGATGATCGCGGTCTGCGGGTAATGCACATGGGCATCGACGAACCCGGCCAGGATCAGCTTGCCGGTATAATCCACGAGCGCTGCCTCCGGCAGCAGCGCCTGCATCTCTGTCAGCGTGCCGGTGTCCTCAATCTTCCCGTCCTTCACTGCCACGGCTTCCTGCAGCAAGGCTGCGTCCTCTGGGCGCTCCCCGGCAAAGGGAGACGCGGAAAAGGCAAGAATCTGCCCCTTCAGGATGAAACCGGTGCCCATGCGCTGAACCCTTTCCTTGCAAAATGGCTCCACGCAGGATACCCGCCGGAATGGCGCGGGTAAATTGCGGCATTGCCATTGTTTTCCGGTGGCAGCCTCTTCTACTTTGCAGGCAAAGACCAAGAATTTGCGGGGGGCATCAGATGAGCAGCGGCGACAACATCACCGGCGATCAGTCTCAGGAAGATGCCTATGACCTCGACCGCAAGCTGGTCGCGCAGGTTCTGGAGGCGGTGGAGCAGGGCGATCAGCAAACCCTGACAGAGCTGCTGGAAGACCTGCACGCGGCTGACATCGCCGACCTTCTGGAACAAATCGATTCCGATGACCGGACCAGCCTGATCCGGCTTTATGACCGGGAGTTCGACGGCGAAATCCTGTCGGAACTGGACGAGAGCATCCGCGAAGAGGTGATCTCGATCCTGAATCCGCTGGTTCTGGCGGATGCGGTGCGGGAACTGGACAGCGATGACGTCGTCGACCTGCTGGAAGACCTGGAGGTGCCGCAGCAGGAGGCCATCCTCGACGCGCTGGAGGACGCTGACCGGGTCGCGGTCGAACAGTCGCTCAGCTACCCGGAGAACTCCGCCGGCCGCCTGATGCAGCGCGAGGTGGTGATGGCACCCGAGCACTGGAATGTCGGGCAGGCCATTGATTTCATGCGCAACTCCGACGATCTGCCGGACCAGTTCTACCATGTGGTGCTGGTCGACCCGCGTCTGCATCCGATTGGCAATGTCACCTTGGGCCGGATCATGGCGGCCAAGCGCCATGTGCCGCTGACCAGCCTGGTCGAGGACACCTTTCAGGTCATTCCCGCCGATCAGGACGAGGAAGACGTGGCCTATGCCTTCAACCAGTACCACCTGATTTCGGCCCCGGTGGTCGATGACGAGGGGCGGCTGGTCGGCGTGATCACCATCGACGATGCGATGATCGTGCTGGACGAGGAGCACGAGGAAGACATTCTCCGCCTCGCTGGTGTTGGCGAGGAAAGCTCGCTCGCCGACCGGGTGATCGAGACCACCAGGCGCCGCTTCCCCTGGCTGGCGGTGAACCTGGTGACGGCGGTGCTGGCTTCGCTGGTGATTGCCCAGTTCGAGGCCGCGATTGCCCAGATCGTGGCGCTGGCCGTGCTGATGCCGATTGTTGCCTCCATGGGCGGCAATGCGGGCACCCAGTCGCTGACGGTTGCCGTGCGCGCCATCGCCACCCGCGACCTCACCGGCTCCAACGTCTGGCGGGTGATCCGCCGCGAAGTGCTGGTGGGGCTGGTCAACGGGGTGATCTTTGCCATCGTCATGGGACTGGTGGGCCTGGCCTGGTTCGGCTCGCCGATGCTGGGCGTGGTGATTGCCGTCGCTATGTTGGTCAATCTGGTCGTGGCGGGGCTGGCGGGAACGGTGATCCCGGTTCTATTGGAGAAAAGCGGAATTGACCCGGCGCTGGCCTCTGGCGCCTTTGTGACCACGGTGACCGACGTGGTGGGTTTTTTCGCCTTCCTGGGCCTCGCGGCCGTTCTACTGCTCTAGGAGACCGCCATGACGGATCTGACCGAAATCAAGACCGCCGCCCGCAAGTCCGCCTTTGCCCGCCGCAAAGAGGCGCACGCCCGCAATATTCCTGGCGCCGCAGGCCACCTGTCGGAAGTGCTGGCCGGCTACCGCGGCGTGCCGCTGTCAGGCTATATGCCGATCCGGACTGAGATCGACCCGCTGCCTGCGATGGCCGAGGCCGCGGCGCACGGCCCCGTTGGCGTGCCGGTGATCCTGGGCGCGGGCCAGCCCTTGAAATTCAGCCGCTGGCAGCCCGAAGGAGCGCTGCGCGAAGGTCCCTTTGGCGCCATGGTGCCTGAGGTGGATGACTTCTTTGAGCCGGAGATTCTGGTGGTGCCGCTGGTTGCCTTTGACAGGCAGGGCGGGCGGCTGGGCTATGGCGGCGGTTTCTACGACCGCACGCTGGAACTGCTGCGCGGCAAGCGGGGCACCCTGGCGATCGGCTTTGCCTTTGATGCGCAGGAGGCAGAGGATCTGCCGCTGGAACCCACCGACCAGCCGCTCGACATGATTGTCACTGAAAGCCGGATCCTGCAGTTCTCGCGCTGACGCCAGCCCGCGCCCCAAGATTTTTCGAAAAAATCTTGGCAAAACTTTTCAGAAAAGTTTTGCGCGTCCGCGGCGGGACTTGTCCTGCCGCGCGCCTGCGGGTACCACGCCCGAATGCGAATTCTGTTTCTTGGCGATGTGATGGGCCGCGCCGGGCGCCGTGCCATCACCGAAACCCTGCCGCGGCTGCGTGATGAGTGGCGGCTCGATTTTGTTGTGGTGAATGGCGAAAACGCCTCCAACGGCATGGGGCTGAGCGGCGAGCATGCCAAGCTGCTGCTGGATGCGGGCGTCGACTGCCTGACGCTGGGGGACCATGCCTTCGACCAGAAGGACATGCTGCAGTTCATCGAGAAAGAGCAGCGCATCATCCGGCCGCTGAACTTTGCCAAGGGCGCGCCTGGCCGCGGCTACCGGCTGTTCAATGCGCCGGGCGGGCGCAAGGTGCTGGTGGTGCAGGTGCTGGGGCAGGTGTTCATGAAACGCGCCTTCGACGATCCCTTCGGCGCGGTGGAGGCGGTTCTGAAGTCGCACCCGCGCGGCGGGCTGGCGCAGGCGGTCATCGTCGACATGCACTGCGAGGCAACCTCAGAGAAGATGGCGATGGGCCACTTTTGCAACGGCCGCGCCTCGCTGGTTGTGGGCACCCATACCCATGTGCCAACGGCAGATGCGCAGATCCTCTCTGAGGGAACCGGGTATCTGACCGATGCCGGCATGTGCGGCGACTACAACTCGGTCATCGGCATGGACAAGGCCGAACCGATGCGCCGCTTCCTGACCGGCATGCCCAAGGCGCGGTTCACCCCGGCAAATGGCGAGGCGACGCTGTCCGGCGTGTTTGTCGAGACCGACGACCGCACTGGCGCCGCCAGGCAGATTCGCATGGTTCGCAACGGCGGGCTTCTGCAGGACGCCGCCCCCTAAGCCGCGCTTTTGCCCTTGGCCTTGCCTGTAGCCGGGAGGATTTGCCGCTGAGGCGGCAGTTCGCCGTAAAAAATCCCGAATGCAGCCGGTTAAGGGGCTGCAATTGCGGAAATTCTTGCTCAGGCTTCCGGTTTCGGGGAAACTGCGCGATGGCGGTGCGCTTGCGGGCGCAGCCTGCCTTGAACAAAATGGGCAAAGTCACGGTATATGCAGTACTTCCAACTTGGGGACACCGGCAGCGCGTTTCTGGCGCTTACGATTGTCCTGGCGATGTTCGTGGCGTTCCTGCGGGAAACCTATCCGACCGAAGTTGTCGCGCTTACGGGCGTGGCGGCGATGCTGGCGACCGGCGTGCTGCCTTATGGCGAGGCGCTGCCGGTCCTGTCCAACCCGGCGCCCTGGACCATTGCCGCGATGTTCATCATCATGGGTGCCCTGGTGCGCACCGGGGCATTGGATGCCTTCACCCAGATCGCCAAGAAACAGGCGGAGGTAAACCCCAAGCTGGCTGTCGCCCTGCTGATGGCATTTGTCGTCACCGCCTCTGCCGTGGTCTCCAACACGCCGGTGGTGGTGGTGATGATCCCGGTGTTCATCCAGATTGCCCGTACCCTCAAGGTCTCCGCTTCCAAGATGCTGATCCCGCTCAGCTATGCGGCGATCCTGGGCGGCACGCTGACGCTGATCGGGACCTCGACCAACCTGTTGGTGGACGGCGTCGCCCGGGCGCAGGGGCTGAAGCCTTTCACGATTTTCGAGGTCACGCCGCTGGGCCTGTTCCTGGTCGTCTATGGCATGATTTACCTGCGCTTTATCGCGCCGCGCCTGCTGCCGGACCGCGACAGCATGGCAGAAATGCTAAGCGACAAATCGAAGATGAAGTTCTTCACCGAGGCGGTGATCCCGCCG
This sequence comes from Leisingera sp. S132, assembly GCF_025144465.1. NCBI lineage: Bacteria > Pseudomonadati > Pseudomonadota > Alphaproteobacteria > Rhodobacterales > Roseobacteraceae > Leisingera > Leisingera sp. S132. The sequence goes on along the minus strand of NZ_CP083553.1, from coordinate 2,281,436 downwards.
GAAAGCAACCTCATAGGCCGTGAAGTCACCGGCGTGCAGCTGTTCAAGCGCCCCGGCGTGCGCCTCATCGACGTGATCCGCGGCGATGCCTCGCTGCGCCGCAACCTCAAGGGGGTGGAGCTGCAGGTCGGCGACCGGGTGGTGCTGCGGACCCGGATGACAGAGCTTCTGAGCTTGCAAACCAACAAGGAACTGAAGCGGGTCGATCAGGTGTCCGCCATCGAAACCCAGACCGTCGAAGTGCTGATCACCCCCGGCTGCCGCATGGTGGGCCGCAGCCTGGGCGCCCTGCGCCTGCGCCGCCGCTACGGCGTCTATACGCTGGCGGTGCACCGGCGGAACCAGAATATCGGCGTGCAGCTCGATGACCTGGTGGTGCGGATCGGCGATACGCTGCTGCTGGAGGGGGCGCCTGCCGATATCCAGCGCTTGGCGGCTGACATGGACCTGGCGGATGTCTCGCAGCCGACCCAGCGCGCCTACCGCCGCAGCCACGCTCCGATTGCGGTTGTTGCGCTCTTGGGAATCGTGCTGTTGGCTGCCTTCGGGGTTGCGCCGATCCTGATGCTGTCGCTGCTGATGGTGTCGCTGGTCTTTGTCACCCGCTGCATTGACGCGGATGAGGCGTTTTCCTTTGTTGACGGGCGGCTGCTGGCGCTGATCTTCTCGATGCTGGCCATCGGCGCGGCGCTGCAAAGCTCCGGCGCGGTGGCCCTGATCGTCAACGCCATCGCGCCAGCCCTGTCGATGCTGCCGCCGTTCCTGCTGGTCTGGGCCGTCTACCTCCTGACCTCGGTGCTGACGGAGCTGGTCTCCAACAACGCCGTTGCCGTGGTGGTGACGCCAATTGCCATCGGCCTCGCGCAGGCGATGGGGGTGGATCCGCGCCCCTTGGTGGTTGCGGTGATGGTGGCGGCCTCGGCGTCCTTTGCGACGCCGATCGGTTATCAGACCAACACGCTGGTCTATGGCCCCGGCGGCTACAAGTTCACGGATTTCTTGCGTGTCGGTATCCCGCTGAACCTGACCGTCGGCATGGTGGCTTCGCTGATTATTCCGTTTTTCTGGCCGCTCTGAGCCCGCGGAAAGCTGCAAAAGACGGCGAAATTCCGCTGTCTGTGACCCCGGTTACATGAAACTGTTAAACTATTGCCCATATGGAGAGGAGCAGTCTCTTCATAAGGGCCAAACCCATGAGTTTCAGAAAAGTGTTTTTGTTTGTCGTCCTCGCGGGCTCCACAGCAATTGCGCTGGTGTCGCAAGTCCAGACCAGCGGCGCCGCCCGCGCGGTGCCTCTTCAGCAGGAACAGTCGCAATAAGCAGGCGTGCGGCGGCGGCTTTACAGCGGCCAAAACACCAGAATGGCGGGAATTGACACCGCGATGACCAGCGCTTCCAGCGGAAGTCCCATCCGCCAGTAGTCGCCGAAATGGTAGCCGCCGGGTCCCAGCACCAGCGTGTTGTTCTTGTGCCCGATCGGGGTCAGGAACGCGGCTGAAGCCGCCACTGCCACCGCCATCAGGAACGGATCCGGGGAGACCCCCAAGGTTTCGGCCATCTGGATGCCGACAGGGGCCGCGACAATCGCCGTGGCGGTGTTGTTCAGCACATCCGACAGCGTCATCGTGACCACCATCAGCACCGTCAGCACTGCCCAGGCGGGCAGCCCTGCGGTCAGCCCCGTCAGCGCATTGGCGATCAGGGCCGTGCCGCCGGATGTGTCCAGCGCCGCCCCCAGCGGGATCATCGACCCCAAGAGCACCACCACCGGCCATTCCACGTGGTCATAAATCTCGGCCACCGGCAGGATCTTCAGCAGCACATAACCGATGGCCACCAGCCCCAGCGCCACCGGCAGGTACAACAGCCCGACAGAGGCCGCCAGCACCGCTGCGGCAAACAGGCCGATGGCGGCCCAGGTCTTGTCGTTTGCTGTCACCGCCAGCCCGCGTTCGGCCAACGGCAGGCAGCCCAGCCAGTCCGCCACATCGGCACTGCGCCCGCGCGGAGACAGCAGCAGCAGGATGTCACCGGCCTGAACCTCTGTCTGGCGGATGTGGCGGGTGATCCGCGTGCCCTGACGGGAAATCCCCAGCAGCACCGCGCTCTGGCGCCAGGCGAGGCCAATGGACTGCGCGGTCCGGCCCCGGATGCGGGCGGTTTCCCGCACCACCAGCTCTGTCAGTTCCAGCCCGTCGCCCGCCGCCGTCAGTTTCTCGGCCCGGGCGGCGTCGGCAAACTCCAGCTTCAGCGTGCTGCGGAACTCATCCAGCGCCTCCGGTTCGGCTTCGATCACCAGCGTGTCGCCCTCGCGCAGCGTAGCCGCAGCGGAGCGCCCATAACGGCGCTTGCCGTCCCGGATCAGGCCCAGGATGGCCACATCAGCTTTCTCAGCCTCTTCGTCCAGTTCCCCCAGCCGCCTGCCAATCAGCTCCGATCCGTTGCCCACTGTCAGTTCGGCAATATAGGGCGCCAGTTGCGCCTCTGATGCGCCGGCCGCGTTATCCCGCGCCGGGATCAGACGCCAGCCGATCAGCGCCACAAAGGCAAGCCCCGCCAGCGCAGCAATCCCGCCGACAGGGGCGAAATCGAACATCTTGAACGGCTCCCCCAGCGTCTCGCCGCGGATCGCGGCAATGATGATGTTGGGGGGCGTGCCGATCAGCGTGACCATGCCGCCCAGGATGGTGGCAAAGGACAGCGGCATCAGGCTGAGCCCCGGCGCACGGCCCGCCTTCCTCGCGGTCTGAATGTCGACCGGCATCAAAAGGGCCAGTGCCGCCACATTGTTCATGAAGGCCGACAGAACAGCGCCAACCCCGCCCATCAGCGCGATGTGGCCGCCCAGGCCCCGCGCGCTGTCCACCAGCGTCCGGGTTATCAGGAACACCGCGCCGGACCGCACCAGTCCGGCAGAGACGATCAGCACCAGAGCCACCACCAGCGTCGCCGGGTGCCCAAAGCCCGCAAAAGCATCGTTTGCGGGCACAACTCCCAGCACCACGCCCGCCATAAGCGCGGCAAAAGCCACCAGGTCGTACCGGAAACGCCCCCACAGCAGCAGGGCAAAGACAGCAGCAAATAGCGCAAACAAAACAGCTTGGTCATATGTCATGGCGCCAGCTTATCCCCGAAACCCCGCGGAACAAGGGCAAAGCGGGGCAGGGGCGCTTGAAAGCCGGCGCTTCCCAAGGCTATATGAGCGCCAATTCAAAGTTACAGCAGCAAGGATGCACCATGGCAGGCCATTCAAAATGGGCTAACATTCAGCACCGTAAGGGCCGTCAGGACGCGGCGCGGTCAAAACTGTTTTCCAAGCTGGCCAAGGAGATCACCGTGGCCGCCAAGATGGGCGACCCCGATCCCGACAAGAACCCGCGCCTGCGCCTGGCCGTAAAAGAGGCCAAAAGCCAATCCGTCCCCAAGGACGTGATCGAACGCGCGATCAAGAAGGCCATCGGCGGCGACGCCGAAAACTACGACGAAATCCGCTATGAGGGCTATGGCCCCAATGGCGTTGCGGTGATCGTCGAGGCGATGACCGACAACAAGAACCGCACCGCCTCCAACGTGCGCTCGACCTTCTCCAAGAACGGCGGCAATCTGGGTGAAACCGGCTCTGTCGGCTTCATGTTCGACCGCAAGGGCGAAGTGACTTACCCCGCCTCCGTGGGCGATGCCGACACCGTGATGATGGCAGCGATCGAAGCCGGCGCCGAGGATGTCGAAAGCTCCGAAGACGGCCACATCATCTATTGCGCTGATACCGACCTCAACGACGTTTCCAACGCGCTGGAGGCCGAGCTGGGCGAATCCGAGTCGACCAAACTGGTCTGGAAACCCAGCACCACCACCGAGCTGGACCTGGAAGGCATGCAGAAGCTGATGAAGCTGGTCGATGCACTGGAGGATGACGACGACGTGCAGCGTGTCACCACCAATTTTGAGGCCACCGACGAGGTCATGGCGCAGCTCTGAGCCGGCGCCTGATGCGATTTCGAAGGCCCGCCAGCCCGGCGGGCCTTTTTTGTTTTCAAGCGCAAAAAGAAGAACAAGGGCCGCCCTATGCAGATCAGAGAGTTCCGTCCCAAGGACGCCGCAGCGCTGGCGCAGATCTTTCATGCTGCGGTGCATGGCATCGGCGCCCGGGACTACAGCCCTGAACAGCTGCGCGCCTGGAGCCCGGAACCCGCCCCGGCAGAGGTCTGGGCCAGCCGTGCCGCGGATGGCCGCCGGGTCTTTGTCGCCGCGGATGGGCCGGAGGACCAGCCCCAGGCCTTTATTGAACTGGAGATGGACGGCCATATCAACTGTTTCTACTGCCACCCGCAGGCAGCCGGCACCGGCACAGGTGCCGCGCTTTATGAACGGCTGGAGGCCGAAGCCCGCAGCCTAGGCCTCAGGTCGCTTAATGTGGAGGCCAGCGAAGCCGCCCGGCGGTTCTTCCTGCGCCAGGGCTTTGCGGTTGAAACCCGGCGCGAAATCGAACGCCGCGGTGTTGCCTTGCATAACTACCGGATGATCAAGCTGCTTAGCGGCTGACTTTCCAGGCCGCAGTGCCAGTGATCAGCGCGTGCCCTCCCGGAGGAGCCCGCCGCGGTGCAGCTCATCTCTGCCCGGCAGCCACAACTCTGCGCTGGGCACCGTAAAAATCTGGTCTGCGAAGGCCGCACTCACCCCTTGCTGCAGCAAGAAGGCGCGGTCTTTCTCCTGTTCCTGCTGCAGGTTGATCTGCGGCAGGCCGCTCTGGAACTGCAGCGCGTAGCTGTGAAAGCCGAGCTGCCCGCCCGGTCCGAGGCTGCGTTCCGCGCCGGCCGCAAAAACCAGAGTGCAGGCGGACGCGCATAGCCCGTCTGTGCGGGTGCCCCAGCCGTTCTGCCGGATCAGCCGCGCGGCGCCGCGCGCCTCTGCAATCAGCCCGCCGGGGCCCTTCAGCGCAACCTGATCCACGCCGGGGTTTTCCTCGGCCAGCTGCCGCATCCGTTTGGTCAGGCCAAAGGTGATCTCACCGTCGAAGATCAGCGTGCGGCCATCCGCGGAAACCAACAGGCTGTAAAGCGCCTCACGCTCCAGCCGCCGCTGCTCGGCATAGGCTGGCTCCTCCACTGCCTGGGCAATCAGCAGCGCATCCCACCATTGGGTCAGTGCCGCAAAGCCCGAAAACAGCAGCAGCAGGTAGCCGCCCCAGACAGGCGCCATCGCGCCGGTGCTCTGCACATGGGCGTCCGCGCTGCGCAGAAAGGCCCGCGCCTGCCACAATAGGAACAGCCCGTCCGCAGCCATCAGAACAAAGGCCAGCGGCACCGGCAGCCGGATCCAATGGTTGAGCGCCTGCCACACCAGCAGCACAGCTGCCCGCGGCAGCACCACCTGCAGCGTCAGGCTGCGGGGCAGGGAGGCCAGGCTGACGCTCATCCGGTGCCAGGTTTCATTCAAACACCTGGCAGATCTGATCCAGCGGCTTCTTCATCTTGGCAACGGCAGGCACCATGGCATTGTCCGCCGGATGGCCCACGGCGATGATCATGGTGGGCTTTTCCGATGCCGAGCGGCCGAGGGCGCCGTTCAGGAACTTCATCGGGTTCGGTGTGTGGGTCAGTGTGCACAGACCCGCCGTATGCAGCGCCGTCAGCAGCACGCCGGTGGCGATGTTCACGCTTTCCGGAACGTAGTAGTTCTTGTACCGGGTGCCGTCCGCGAACTCGCCCCAGCGCTGGGCAAAGACGACGATCAGCCAGGGCGCGGTGGTCAGATGCGGCTTGTCTGCATTTGTGCCGATCGGCTCCAGCGCTTTGATCCATTCATCGCCTGCGCCGCCCGCATAAAACCGGCGCTCTTCCTCCTCGGCCTCTGCTCGGATCTGTGCTTTCAGTGCGGGGCTGGAGATTGCGGCAAAGAACCAGGGCTGGTGATTGGCGCCCGAGGGCGCGGTGCCTGCAGCGCGGATGCAATCCTCGATCACAGCGCGCGGCACCGGCTGCTCCGTAAAGTCCCGTACCGTGTGCCGCCGCTGCATATGCGCCAGAAAGGCACCTGCCTTTTCCTGCATCTCCGCGTCGGAAAACCCTGCTCTGTCGGGCAGGGGCAGCGGGTCATAGCTGAGGGCATCCTTGGCAAACATGAACGGTCTTTCCGGGTTAGCTTTGCATCAAATACTGTTTTGCCGATTTCTGCACGGCGCGGGTCACCTCGGCAAGGGCCGGCGCCATCACCCGCGCCACTTGCCACGTGAGCGGCACCGGCAGCGTTGTGTCCGGGATCAGCGGCACCAGGCGGCCCGAGCGGATGTCCGCCTCCACCATCGCCAAGGGATTCATGCCCCAGCCCAGTCCCGCAGCAGCCGCCTCAATGAACGCCTGGGTCGAGGGCAGGAAGTGCGCGGGCGGCGCCAGACCGGGGGCCACATTGCGCTCCAGCCACAGCCGTTGCAGATTGTCCTTGGCGTTGAAGATCAGGCAGGGGGCCTTTGCGGCGGCCTCTGGCGTCACCCCGCCGGGAAACCAGCGGTCCATAAAGGCCGGACTCGTCGTTGCCACGTAGTCAGGCGCGCCCAGCGGGTAGGCATCAAAGCCGGTCACGGGTTTGGAACTGGAGGTCACTGCCGCGGAAACCTCTCCGCGCCTCAGCCATTCTGCGCTGTAGTCCTGGTCATCGACCAGCAGGTCGAACAGCACGCCCTCCACGGCTGCCATCGCATCGATGAACCAGCTCGCCAGGCTGTCGGCGTTGACCGCAATTCGCAGCCGCACCGGGCCGTGATCTGCCTCCAGCGCCAGTTCCCGTGCCAGCTGCGCTTCCAGCAGGCCGATGTCCTCGGCGTGTTTGGCAATCCTGAGGCCAGCCGCAGTGCCCGTGCAGGGCGACCCGCGCAGCACCAGCGCGGTGCCGGTCCGGTCCTCCAGCGCCTTGATCCGCTGTGATATGGCTGAGGGCGTCACCCGCAGGGAATGCGCCGCCGCCTCAAACGAGCCAAGACGCAGCACCGCGCTCAATGCGGCCAGCTGGCTGGGATCCATCTTCATTAGCAACTCTAATCTAGCCTGAATCTCTTTAACTGGATTAATGGCTGGGCGAGCGTTAGTCAAACCCAAGCACAACGATGGAGACATACATGCCCCCCAGCCTGATTGCCGGATTTGCCCTGGGTCTCAGCCTGATCATGGCCATCGGCGCCCAGAACGCCTTTGTCCTTCGTCAGGGTTTGCGGCGCCAGCATGTGTTCTGGATCTGCCTCACCTGCGCTGGTTCGGACGCGCTGCTGATTACTGCCGGGGTCCTGGGCTTTGGCTCCCTCGCGGTGGCGCTGCCCTGGTTCGAACAGATGATGCGCTGGGGCGGCGCGGCCTTCCTGCTCTGGTACGGCGCCCGCGCCCTTCTCGCAGCCTGGCAGGGCGGCGAAACGCTGGAAGCCGCGCAGGAGGGGGCGGGCAAAGCGCTGCTGCCGGTGCTGGCCACCGTGCTGGCGCTCACCTGGCTGAACCCGCATGTCTATCTGGACACGGTGGTGCTCTTGGGGTCGATCTCCGCCCAGTATCCGGACCCGCTGATCTTTGCCGCCGGGGCCGCCATTGCCAGCTTCACCTTCTTCTTCACGCTGGGTTACGGCGCCAGCCTGCTGGCCCCGGTCTTTGCCCGCCCGCGCGCCTGGCAGGTGCTGGACGCCCTGGTCGGGCTCACCATGTGGGCGATTGCCGCCAAGCTTCTTCTGATGTGATGAACAGCCCCTGTGCACCGGCGTGCCTGACGCCGGTGCAGAAATGCCCTACCTTTGCCTCAGGACAGCAGACAGGAGGGAAGGATGAGCTGGAACCCGGCACTGGAACCGCAATGCCCCGATGCGGGCAGCCTTGATGCCATCGAGACGGTGATCATTCCGCGCGCCCGCGACATCGGCGGTTTTGAAGTCCGCCGCGCGCTGCCCGCACCGCGCCGCCAGATGGTCGGGCCGTTCATCTTCTTCGATCAGGCCGGACCTGCTGAGTTTCTGACCGGGCAGGGCATCGACGTGCGCCCGCATCCCCATATCGGCCTCGGCACGGTCACCTATCTCTATCAGGGCGAGTTCGAGCACCGCGACTCGCTGGGTACTCGCCAGATGATCTACCCGGGCGAGGTGAACTGGATGGTGGCCGGCCAGGGCGTCACTCACTCCGAGCGCACTTCTGCCGCCACCCGCCAGAACCCAAGCAGCCTGTTCGGCATCCAGACCTGGATCGCGCTGCCGGAAACCCACGAGGACGTGCCCGCCGCCTTTGAACACCACGGCAAGGAGGCGCTGCCGGTGCTGGAGGGCGAGGGCAAGACCGTACGCCTGATCCTTGGCAATGCCTGGGGTGAGAAAGCTCCCGCAACCCTTTATTCCGAAACCTTTTATGCCGATGTGGTGCTGCACCCGGGCGCCAAGCTGCCGCTGCCCACCGACCATGAGGACCGCGGGCTTTATGTTACGCAAGGCTCGGTGGAGATCGCGGGTGAAACTTTTGAATCCGGCCGCATGATGGTGTTCCGCCCCGGCGATGAGATCACCGTGACGGCGGGTGCTGAGGGCGCCCGGCTGATGGCGCTGGGGGGCGCGACGCTGAACGGGCCGCGCTACATCTGGTGGAACTTCGTCGCCTCTTCCCGCGAACGGATCGAAGCGGCCAAGGTTTCCTGGGCCGCGGGCGACTGGCAGCATGGCCGCTTTCAGCTGCCGCCCGGCGATGACCAGGAATTCATTCCGCTGCCCGAGGGCCGGAAATAATTCACATGTGAAGTCTTGCGCCGCCGCCCGAACGGGTGTTCATGTCAGCCCATGAGCCAATTCGCCGCCCCCGTCCAGCATGCGCAGACCCCCCTCATGGGGGTGTTTTGGATGGTGGTGACCGGTCTCTGCTTTGTCGCGGTGACGGCGCTGGTCAAATCGCTTGGCACTCGAATTCCCCCGGCCGAAAGCGCCTTTCTGCGGTATCTTCTGGGGCTGGTGTTCCTTATACCGATGGCTGGCGCGCTGCGCAGGGCGCATCTTACGCCGCGGCTCTGGGCGCTGTTTGCCGGCCGCGGGTTGGTCCATACCGCTGGTGTGATCCTCTGGTTTTACGCCATGACCCAGATCCCGCTGGCAGAGGTCACGGCGATGAACTACCTGTCGCCGGTCTATGTCACCCTGGGCGCGGCGCTGTTTTTGGGGGAGAAGCTGGCCTTCCGCCGCATCACCGCCATCGCCGTCGCGCTGATCGGCGCGATGATCATCTTGCGCCCCGGCTTCCGCGAAATCTCACCTGGCCACATCGCCATGCTGTTCACCGCGGTTTCCTTCGGCGCCTCCTACCTGATCGCCAAGTTCACCGTCGGCAGCAACAGTCCGGCAGTGGTGGTGGGGATGCTGTCGGTCTTTGTCACCATCGGCCTTACGCCCTTTGCCCTGGCAGTCTGGGTGACGCCAACGCTGGCGGAGGTTGCAATCCTGTTCGGTGTCGCCTGCTTCGCCACCGCGGGCCATTACACCATGACATTGGCCTTTGCGGCAGCGCCCGTGACGGTCACCCAGCCGGTCACCTTCCTGCAGCTGGTCTGGGCCACCCTTCTTGGGGCGCTGGCCTTTGGCGAGCCTGCCGACATCTGGGTCATTTCCGGCGGCGGGCTGATCCTGGCAGCGGTCAGCTTCATCTCCTGGCGTGAAGCCAGGATTAAAAAGAAAGACCTTTCATCATCCGGTAATGCGGCAGGGGTTTGATCGTCTTATGGGTGTTACAAGCCCAGGGTAACATTCTGCTCTTACGGGTGCTAGCTGGGGCCGTGAATGATGAAATGCCTTTGGCTGCCGGCCCTGCTGCTGGCAGCGCTCCTTGATACGACTGCAGCTCAGGCCGGGCCGCGGATCTGCAACGACACCGACGCGTTGCATCATCTTGCTGTCGTCCTGCGCGAGGGCGGCAGCTGGGTCGCGCGGGGCTGGCAGCACCTCAATCCGGGTGAGTGCGCGGAGCCTGCGCCGGATCCGTACAATGGCAGGTTCCTCTACTTCCGCGCCGAAAGCCCGGGATACCGGTACCGCGATGACAGCGTGCGGTTCTGCACGGCACCGGGCCGGTTCCGCATCCCGCATGGCGGCGGTTGCACCGGCGAAAATCAGGTGCCGTTGCGGTTTGCGAAGGCCGCCGCAGACCAGAAGGTTTTGCTCAGCGCGCGCTCGGCGGGCGGCGCGGGGCAGGCAGCAGCCCGGGAGAAGGACCCGCATCACCCGCATGATCTGCGGACAGGCGGGCAGCATTACACGGCTGAGGTCACCTTTCAGGGCTGCAGGCTGAACCCCCGAAAGGAAACTGCGACCTGCCAGTTCATCGGCGACGGGATCGAGCTTGCCGCGCAGGGCCGCCTTCAGGTCAGCGACCCGCTCTTCACCTATTTGCTGGGCCTGCTGCGCGGCACTTCGCTGGTGATCGACGGCGAGATGACGTCCCGCTTCGGGGCTTTTGGCGAGCTGGATCTTCACAGCGTGACACCGCGGGTGCCGGGCCGTCTGGATAAGATCCTGCACCGGATGCAGGGCCGGTGGCAGTCGGAGCGCAGACCGCTCGACCGGTTCATTATTTCAGGTGCCGTGCGCCGGGCCAGCTATGGGGGCCGCCAGATGACGCCGGAGTTCCTCTCGGTGCGGAGCAGCTGTGAAGGAAAAGCGCGCAGTGAGGGGGAATACCTGCAGGCCTGGGACAGTCAGCGCGGCAGCAGCATGTGCTACCGGATTGAGGCGCTGACACAGGACCGGCTGACACTGGTCTACATGCCCAATGGCATCCGGCTGGACTACCGGCGGATACGCTAGGGCTCTGTCCCCGGGATCAGGGGATCACCAGGTCCACAACCCGGTGCGCCGCGGCGCGGGCCTCATCCGGGTCCAGCGCCTCTTCCGATTGCGCCGCTTGCAGCCAGACCCCGTCCATGTAGCACTGCAGCGCCTGGCGTGCCGTCTCCACCCGGTCCGCCGGCAAGAGCGCCCGCAGCTCGGCCAGGAAATGGCTGCGCACCCGGGCGCGGTTGATTCGGTGCAGCCGGCTCAGGCGCGTGGAATAGGGCGCATTTGCCCAGAACTGCATCCAGATGCTGCACTGGGGAACGGTGAATAACCCGTCGGCAAAGTTCGCATCCATCACCGCATAGAGCCGCTCACGCGGGGTGCGAGCGGTTGCATATCCCTCGCTCATCGCGCGGCGCAGCTTGCCCAGAAGATGCAGCATGGTGGCTTCCATCAGCCCTTCCTTGGAGCCGAAATAGTAGTTGATCGAGGCCGCTGACGCCCCAGCCTCCCGCGCGATTTCCGCCATGGTTACAACACCGTAACCGCGCTTGTGCACGGCAACGATGGTGGCTTCGATCAGCTCTTCGTTGCGGATGTCCCGGATGCGTTTCCTGCTCATGATTAAGTTGTGCGGCAATTGGGCCAGTGTTTCAACTGTTGTTCGCATGATTCCGAAACTTGAATGACCATTTAAAAAACTGTTTGGCGCTTCAGTCGGCTGTGGTATGTACTCCTCCCATGTCTGAGGGCGGAAACCGCCCGGAAATGGGAGGGACATATGACTTCAATCATCTCGTTCGGGATTCTGCTGGCCTTTGCGCTGGTGGCGTTCTGCGTGATCAAGTGGTGGAACGTCCGCAACGTCGGCGTGACCCCCGTTCACCTTTTCACCTTCATCGCAATCCTGTTCACCTCCGGTCTGGACGTGGGCCTGATCATGTTCCCGCTGGCCTGGGACTTCCCGCTTTATGCGGATACCACGGCGGAACCGGCCTATGGCTTCACCAACCCGCTGGCGCTGGAGTTCGGCTTCTGGGGCTTCCTGATCTGGGGCTTCTACTTCCTGACGACCTTCTATTTCTGTGTGATCGAACCGCGGGTGAAGTTCTTTGAGATCCCGCTGGTGAAGTGGATCAACAACATCGTGATCATCGGCACCTGCGCCTTCACCGGCGCGCTGTTCCTGATCTACCTGCCGTATTACGCCACCTTCATGGGCGACGGCGAAACCGTGATCCCGGCCTTCTATGTCATCACCTTCCTGGTGATCCTGTTTGCCGCCTTCTCCTCCACCGACATCAAATACGTCCGCATCCTGTCGGTCGGCTCCACCGTGCTGTTCCTGGCGCTGATCCTGGGCATGTGGGCCTATGCCGGCATGGGCCTGGGCGCTTTTGCGGACACCGCGTCGAACATCGGCGGCTATTTCGCCAACATCCACAAGTTCATCCTGCCGCTGACCGATTACCATGAGTTCTACCTGTTCTGGTGGTTCGCATGGTCGATCATGATCGGCCAGTTCACCTCCCGCTTCGTCGGCGGCCTGCGCACCTGGCAGGTTCTGGCAGCGCTGCTGATCTTCCCGTCGATCCCGCTGGGTGTGTGGTTCTCGGTCCTGTACTACTACCACCTGAACAGCATCGAAACGACGCTGCTGATCAACGTCTCCATGGTCGCGGTGGGCATCATTTTCGTGGTCAACTCCTTTGACTCGCTGATCCGCCTCTACACCGACAACCTGAACCTGACGGCCAAGCGTTTCGGCACCATTCCTTATGTGCTGGGCAATGCGGTTGTGCTTTTCGGCCTGACCCTGGCCTTCCAGAGCCAGTGGCTGCAGATCCAGTGGATCGGCACCATCGTGATCGCCATCTACGTGGCCTGCCTGGCCTACATCGTGGCCTTCAAGCGCAGCGAAGTCATGAGCATCGACGCCTCGCCCGAGGAAAACACGCTCGACTTCGAAAAGATCAAGACAGCCCACTAAGGGCGGTCTCCCGGCTGGCCCCCAAGTTTCCCCGAATGAGGGGACCAGCCTTTAACTGCCTGGCAGCGCCTTCGGGCCTGCCAGGCGCCTTTGCAAAGCATCGCCAATACTTGGGAGGTCCGCGATGAGTGCCCCGAATATCCTGATCCTGATGGTTGACCAGTTGAATGGGACGCTTTTCCCGGACGGCCCCGCCGAGTGGCTGCATGCTCCGAACCTGAAAAAGCTGGCGGAACGCTCCACCCGCTTCAAGAACGCCTATACAGCATCACCCTTATGCGCCCCGGGCCGGGCGTCTTTCATGTCCGGCCAGCTGCCGTCGCGCACTGGCGTCTATGACAACGCGGCCGAATTCCGCAGCGACATCCCGACCTATGCTCACCACCTGCGCCGCGCGGGCTACTACACCTGCCTCTCGGGCAAGATGCACTTTGTCGGCCCCGACCAGCTGCACGGGTTCGAGGACCGGCTGACCACCGACATCTACCCGGCTGATTTCGGCTGGACGCCTGACTACCGCAAACCCGGCGAACGCATCGACTGGTGGTATCACAACATGGGATCTGTCACCGGGGCAGGGGTGGCGGAAACCTCCAACCAGATGGAATACGACGACGAGGTCGCCTACAACGCCACTGCCAAGCTCTATGAGCTGTCGCGCGGGCTGGACGACCGCCCCTGGTGCGTCACCGTCTCCTTCACCCATCCGCACGACCCCTATGTGGCGCGCCGCAAGTACTGGGATCTCTACGAGGACTGCGAGCACCTGCTGCCCGAAGTCCCGGCGATGGAGTATGAGGATCACGACCCCCACGCCAAGCGCATCTTTGACGCCAACGACTGGCGCAGCTTCGACATCACCGAGGAGAACATCAAACGCTCACGCCGCGCGTACTTCGCCAATATCTCCTACCTGGATGACAAGATCGGCGAGATCCTGAACGTGCTGGAAACCACCCGGCAGGAAGCGATTATCCTGTTTGTCTCCGACCACGGCGACATGCTGGGCGAGCGCGGCCTCTGGTTCAAGATGAGCTTCTACGAGGGCTCCTCCCGCGTGCCGCTGATGATCTCGGCGCCGGACCTGCCTGCGGGCCTCATCGAAACCCCGGTCTCTACGCTGGACGTGACCCCGACGCTGGGCGCGCTGGCCGGTGTCGACATGGCAGAAATCGAACCCTGGACCGACGGCCAGAATCTGGTGCCGCTGGCCAATGGAACGGAACGCACCGAACCGGTCGCCGTGGAATACGCGGCCGAAGCGTCCTATGCGCCGCTGGTGTCGCTCCGCTATGGCCAGTGGAAATACAACCGCTGCGCCCTGGACCCCGACCAGCTGTTTGATCTGGAGGCCGACCCGCACGAACTCAACAACCTGGCAGATGATCCGGCCCATGCCGGCACGCTGGAATCCTTGCGCGCCAAGTCAGAGGCGCGCTGGAACCTGGAAACCTTCGACGCAGAGGTGCGCGCCAGCCAGGCCCGCCGCTGGGTCGTCTACGAGGCGCTGCGCCAGGGCGGCTACTACCCCTGGGATTACCAGCCGCTGCAAAAGGCCTCCGAGCGCTACATGCGCAACCACATGAACCTCGACAACCTCGAGGAAAGCAAACGCTTTCCCCGCGGCGAATAACCATAGCAACCACTCAGCATCTCCCCTGCTGAAGACCCCGCTGGAGACACAGAACATGACACATCCCGCACAGCCTAAGGCCAGCCACTTCATCAACGGCGCATACGTCGAGGATACCGCCGGCACCCCGATTCCGGTGATCTATGCCGCGACGGGTGAGCAGATTGCCACCGTCTACGCCGCTACCCCGGCAATCGTCGAACAGGCGCTGTCCACCGCAAAGGCCGCCCAGAAAGAATGGGCCAAGATGACCGGCACCGAGCGCGGCCGCATCCTGCGCCGCGCCGCCGACATCATGCGCGAGCGCAACCATGAGCTCAGCGTGCTGGAAACCTACGACACCGGCAAGCCGCTGCAGGAAACCCTGGTCGCTGACGCCACCTCCGGCGCCGACGCGCTGGAATACTTCGGCGGCCTTGCGGGCTCCTTGACCGGCGAGCACATCCCGATGGGCGAGGACTGGGTCTACACCGTGCGCGAGGCGCTGGGCCTCTGTGTCGGTATCGGCGCCTGGAACTACCCGACCCAGATCGCCTGCTGGAAAGGCGCGCCTGCGCTGGCCTGCGGCAACTCGATGGTGTTCAAACCCTCCGAGACCACGCCGCTCTGCGCCCTGAAAGTGGCTGAGATCCTGCACGAGGCCGGTGCCCCGGCCGGTATCTATAACGTCATCCAGGGCATGGGCGAGGTCGGCGGCGCCCTGGTCACCGACCCGCGCGTCGACAAGGTCTCGCTGACCGGCTCGGTGCCAACCGGCAAGAAGGTCTATGCCGCCGCAGCTGAGGGCATGAAGCACGTCACCATGGAGCTGGGCGGCAAGTCACCGCTGATCATCTTTGACGACGCCGACATCGACAACGCTGTCGGCGGCGCCATCAACGGCAACTTCTACTCCTCCGGCCAGGTCTGCTCCAACGGCACCCGCGTGTTCGTGCAGAAAGGCATCAAGGAGAAATTCCTGGCCCGCCTGGCCGAACGCACCGGCAACGCCATCCTGGGCGACCCGATGGATGAGGCCACCAGCTTTGGCCCGATGGTCACCGAAAACCAGATGAACATCGTGCTGGGCTACATCGAAAAGGGCAAAGAGGAGGGCGCCCGCCTGATCTGCGGCGGCCAGCGTGCAGACATGCCCGGCTACTACATCCATCCCACCGTCTTTGCCGATGTGACCGACGACATGACCATCGCCCGCGAGGAAATCTTCGGCCCGGTCATGTCGGTCCTCGATTTCGACACCGAGGAAGAGGTGATCGCCCGTGCCAACGACACCGAATTCGGCCTGTCCGCAGGCGTCTTCACCAACGACTTCAGCCGCGCCCACCGGGTGATCGGCCAGCTGGAGGCCGGCAGCTGCTTTATCAACTCCTACAACGACGCACCGGTCGAGGCGCCCTTTGGCGGCGTGAAGGCGTCGGGCGTTGGCCGCGAAAACTCGAAAGAGGCGATCAAGCACTTCAGCCAGGTGAAGTCGGTCTACGTCCGCATGGGCGACGTCGAAGCGGCGTTCTGATCGGCGCTGCCTGAAAGCAACGGCCGGGCAGGGCGCTCCGCGCGCCCGCCCAATCTGAAGAAAACGGCAGCAGTCCAGATCTTCCGGCTGCCGGATGGAGAGAAGATATGAACGCGGATTATGTGATTGTCGGGGCAGGTTCTGCCGGCTGTGCCATGGCCTACCGGCTCAGCGAGGCCGGCAGATCGGTCCTGGTGATCGAACACGGCGGCACCGATGCCGGGCCGTTTATTCAGATGCCGGGCGCGCTCAGCTACCCGATGAACATGCCGCTCTATGACTGGGGCTACAAATCCCAGCCGGAACCGCATCTGGGCGGCCGCGAACTGGTCTGCCCGCGCGGCAAGGTGATCGGCGGCTCTTCCTCGATCAACGGCATGGTCTATGTGCGCGGCCACGCGGGCGACTACAACCACTGGGCCGAGACGGGCGCGACAGGCTGGTCCTATGCCGACGTGCTCCCGTACTTCAAACGCATGGAAACCTGGAACGACCGCGGCCATGGCGGCGATCCGGACTGGCGCGGCAAGGACGGGCCGCTGCATGTGACCCGCGGCCCCCGCGACAACCCGCTGCATGACGCCTTCGTCAAGGCGGGCGAGCAGGCGGGCTACCCGGTCACCTCCGACTACAATGGCGAGCAGCAGGAAGGCTTCGGCCCGATGGAGATGACGGTCTACAAGGGCCGCCGCTGGTCCGCCGCCAATGCCTATCTGAAGCCAGCCCTGAAACGTGAAAACTGCGACCTGATCCGCGCCTTCGCCCGCAAGGTGGTGATCGAGGACGGCCGCGCCGTGGGCGTCGAGATCGAACGCGGCGGCAAGGTCGAGGTGATCCGCGCAAATGCCGAGGTGATCCTGGCGGCCTCCTCTCTGAACTCCCCCAAGATGCTGATGCTGTCCGGCATCGGCCCGGCCAAGCACCTGGCCGAGCACGGCATCGACGTGGTTGCCGACCGTCCCGGCGTCGGCCAGAACCTGCAGGACCACCTGGAATTCTACTTCCAGTTCGCCTGCAAGCAGCCGATCACCCTGTTCAAATACTGGAACCTGCTGGGCAAGGGCCTTGTTGGGGCCCAGTGGATGTTCACCAAGACCGGCCTGGGTGCCTCGAACCAGTTCGAAAGCGCCGCCTTTATCCGCTCCGACAAGGGCGTCGACTACCCGGACATCCAGTACCACTTCCTGCCAATCGCGGTCCGCTATGACGGTCAGGCGGCGGCAGAGGGGCATGGCTTCCAGGCCCATGTCGGCCCGATGCGCTCCCCCTCCCGCGGCGAGGTCACGCTGGCGTCGAAAGACCCCAAGGACGCGCCGAACATCCTGTTCAACTACATGTCGACCGAGCAGGACTGGATCGACTTCCGCAAATGCGTGCGCCTGACGCGGGAGATCTTTGCCCAGGACGCAATGAAGCCGTTCCTCAAGCACGAGATCCAGCCGGGTGCCGACCTGCAGACCGACGACGAGATCGACGGCTTCCTGCGCGAGCACGTGGAAAGCGCCTATCACCCCTGCGGCACCTGCAAGATGGGCGCGGCGGATGATCCGATGTCGGTGGTCGACCCGGAATGCCGTGTCATCGGCGTTGATGGCCTGCGCGTCGCCGACAGCTCGATCTTCCCGCGGATCACCAACGGCAACCTCAACGGCCCCTCGATCATGACCGGCGAGAAGGCCTCCGACCACATCCTGGGCCGCCGCCTGCCGTCCTCGAACGCAGAGCCGTGGTTCAATCCGAACTGGCGCGAAGCGCAACGCTGATCCTGTTGCGTTGCCAGCAAGCCGCCCGCCACCTCCCCTTTGTGCGGGCGGCTTACTTTTTCCTAGGAAATCAGCGTCTTTCCCGCATCTTTTGATCCGCGTCAAAGTGGCAGGCCGGGAAGGGCAATATCCTGCAGACGACCCTAGGAAAAAGGAGCGAGCAGGTGTCCAATACTCCCCATGAACTGGCCGAGGAATTCCCGGAAAAAGCGGCGCTGATGAGCCAGCTTAAACAGTCGGATGCGCATTTCGCCAAACTGTCCGATGAATACCACGCGGTGAACCGCGCCGTGCACCGGGCGGAAACCAATGTGGAGCCGGTCAGCGCCCAGGCAGAAACCGATCTGCGCAAACAGCGCGCCGCGCTGAAGGACGAGATCTGGGGGATCCTGTCGAAGGCGTGAGACCTTCAGGCAGGCCGTAAAACGCAGGGGGCACCAATGGTGCCCCTTTTCCATTTTTCCCCTTCGGCCTTGCTGCAAGGGGCGGCTGCGCCAATTACGCGCGGGTGAAATCCATGGTCCAATTCGTTTCCCAGGTCTTGCCGCCGTCCCGCGACATGGCCTGCTCCCAACGGGGCGTCTCTGTATCCGTTTGCAGCCACAGGAACCTGACCGTCACGGGTTCGCCGCGCAGCGTGTCCTCCGCAAAGAAAGATCCGGTGCCGTCCTCGAATCTGCCAACCACGGGCACGTCCAAGTCGTGCGGGGCGTTTGCCGACAGCCACCAGATCGCCCAAGTCCCGCTGGAAGGATCAAAAGACCGTATTGCAATGGCGCGGTACGCTCCGTCGGGGAAATTGAGAAAGTTGTCCTCTACATTGCCATTGCCGCCCAGAACCGCCCGGGTTTCCGAAGTGCCCTGAAACTCTTCCCATTCACGGCAGCCAGCCAGCCGCTCTTTCAGCCTGCGGTGACGCACATTCCAACGGCCGGTTTCGAAATCGAAATCCCGGGAAATGCTGAGCTTCTCTTCCATGGGGTGCCTTTCCTTTGACAACATTGCGTGTTCATGATTTGTTCCATATTGCCAAGAAAGTCAACGATGCCCTCGCGCTCGGCAAGTGATAGGACACAGGACAGTCCGCTTGCGTTGTTTTGCCGGATGTTGCCTCCTTTGCGCGTTTCGCTGTTTCTGCCCTCATTTCCGCAGCGCACCAGAGCGACTTTTCACCGTCCGCGCGGGATTGGTGCACTGGTTTCAACCTAAGTGCGAATCGCAGTTGCTGGATTGATCCCGTTTTGGAGACAATGTTCAATCTGACAGGGGAATGCAGGAGAGATGATCCACAATTTTTGGCAAACTGGGTTAATTTAAGGCAAATTCGTCAAAAATGTGACCGGCCGCTCTATATCTTGCCTGAAGCAGGAAATACGGTCTCAGAGTGCCTGCTGTGCAGTTGTGTGAAGGAGTAAACCGATGGGACAGGTCTATCAGCCGGGGCGCTGGCAGGAGATCGAAGGCGTGCCTGACGAAACCTCTGATGCGGACATGCTGGCAGCGGTCCGCAGCGTGGTCAGAACGGCCGCTGAAGACCCGGTGCAGGAGCCAGAGCCCGCACCCGGCCGCGTGCAGCAATGGCAGACAGCCGAGGCAGTCCAGCCCAATCAGCCGCCGCTGGCAGCGGCCGCAAAGGACCGTGCGCTGATGTCCCGCCTGCTGGACCGTCTTCGCGCCTGAATTTCCCGCATCCGCTGCCAAGGTTGTTCGACTATCCTTGGCAATTTTCTGGCAGGAAAATTGCCGCCGCCAGCACTGCGCTCAGCTTACTTCGTAGGGCAGAACACCGCGCTGATCGGTGTTGATCGTCAGCCGCCGTTCCAAGGGCGGCACAGAGCGCTGGTGGCAATCCTTGCGCTCGCAGATACGGCAGGAAATGCCGATCGGCTCATAGGCGCTGTCCTGGCTTACATCCATCCCGTCTGCATAGACCAGCGCGTCCGCGTGGCGCACCTCGCACCCCAACGCAATCGCATAGCGCCGCACCGGCGCGCCGAAGGAGCCGCCCGGCTTGGACACATCCCGCGCCAGCGAGATATAGCGCACTCCGTCCGGTGTCTCCGCCAGCTGCCGCAGGAAGCGGCCCGGGGTCTCAAACGCCCTGTGCACATTCCACAGAGGGCAGGCGCCGCCAAAGCGGGCAAATTGCAGCCGCGTGGCTGAGTGCCGCTTGGTGATCGTTCCCGCCTGATCCACCCGCACAAAGAAGAACGGCACCCCCTTGGCGCCGGGCCGCTGCATGGTCGAGAGCCGGTGCGCAATCTGTTCAATCGAGGCGCCGAAGCGGATCGCCAGCAGCTCCAGGTCATGCCGGCAGGCCTGCGCCGCCTCCAGAAACCGTGTGTAGGGCATCAGCGCCGCGCCCGCGAAGTAATTGGCCAGGCCGATCTTGGCGATGGCGCGGGCTTCCTCGCTCTGGAACTTTGCAAAATCCAGTGTGGCTTCCAGCAAGGTGTTCTGCCTGAGCAGCGCGACCTGCAGCAGCATCTGGAACAGCTGCGTCTGCGGCGCGGAGCGGTTCGACAGATGCAGCACCTGCGCCTCGGCGTCGTAATGGCGCAAGCCCTCCATTTCGGTCTGGCGCACCTTGATGCCGCCACGCTCCAGCTCGGCAATGGCCGCCGCGCGGATGTCGCTGGTGGCGGCAAACCGCTCTGCCGCGTGATCCACCGCGTCGATGTAGTTGTCGCAATAGTGGAAGAAATCGCGCACCTCTTCCCATGGGCTGGCCTGAATGCGCGCGTCCTCCCGCCCCAGCGCCTCATCCAATGAGGCAAGCCGCTCGTGGGTCTGCCGGTAGGCCCGGTGCAGCGCCAGAAACGCCCGCGCCAGCGCCGGCGCGTTTGAGGCGGTCAGCCGCAGGTCCGCCAAGGGCGGCGCGTCATCGGCAAACACCGGATCCGCCATCGCCTCGCGCATGTCACTGACCAGCCGCTCGCTGTCGCCCGCGCTCAGCTCGGTCACATCCATGCCGAACTCCTGCGCCAGTGCCAGCACCACCGTGGTCGACACCGGTCGGTTGTTGTTCTCCATCTGGTTCAGATAGGGCAGGGAGACGCCCAGCTTGGCAGCAAAATCCTTCTGCGTCAGCTCCAGCCGCTGCCGCATCTCGCGCAGCTTGGCGCCTGCATATAGTTTCCGGGTGGCCATGGGGGCGCCTTTGCAAATTCAATTCTTGCGAATGGTATAATTGCAAACTCACCCCTGCAAGCCCGTGGCGCCACTTATGCGCCGATCTGCCGCTCCCGCCAGACCACCAGCAGGATCGCAACCAGCCCCATCATCGCAGTGGCGAACATGATCACCAAGAGCGGCACCGCGGTGGACCCCGGCACCAGCAGCATCCCCGCAAAGGCGCTGAGCGCGGCACCTGCGCCGATCATGATGGCGCCGCTGAGACCGGACGCGGTGCCCGCCAGATGCGGCCGCACAGAGATCGCGCCGGCAGTTGCATTGGGGATCGCCATGCCATTGCCCAGCCCGACAAAACACATGAGGCCAAAGAAGGTGAACACGCTGTCCGCGCCTGCCATTGCAATCAGCAGCGACATCAAAACCCCGCCGCCATTGATCACGCAGCCCCACAGCACCATGCGGTTGACCCCAATCCGGGTGGAGAACCGCCCCGAAATGAAGTTGCCGGCAAAATACCCGACAGCGGGGGCAGAAAAATACACCCCCAGCTCTGCGGTGCTCAGCCCGTAAACCTCGGTGCCGACAAAAGGCGCGCCGCCCAGGTAAGCAAAGAACGCTCCGGACGCCAAACCGGACGACAGCGAATACCCCCAGAACCGCGGCGAACGCAGCAGTTCCGGATATTCGCGGAACTGCGCCACCAGCGTCTTGCCGCTCTTGTGCGCGGTCTCGCCGAAATCGGTGAAAGTGATAGCCAGAGTGGCCGCGCCGACCAGGAACAGCAGCCAGAAGTTGGCCTGCCAGCCCATCCACTGATCCAGGAAGCCGCCGATTGCGGGGCCGATCATTGGCACCACCGCCATGCCCATGGTGACATAGCCGATCATGCTGGCGGCTTCATTGGTGTCATACATGTCGCGCACCGCCGCGCGGCTCAGCACCATGGTGGCCGCCACAACGGTCTGCGCCACCCGGAAAAGCAGGAACAGCTCAGCCGTCGGCGCATAGATGCAGCCCAATGTCGCCAGCAGAAACAGCACGATACTGCCCAGGATCACCGGCCGCCTTCCCATCTGGTCGGAAATCGGCCCGACAAAGATCTGCACCACCGCATTGCCCGCCAGATACAGCGCCACCGACAGCTGCATCACCCGGTAATCGACCGCATAATATTCTGCCATTCCCGCCAGCGACGGCAGATGCAGGTTCATGCCTAGCGCCGACAGGCCTGCCAGCAGGATCAGGGTGAAAATGCGCGGAGGCGTCCGCTGGCCAGGGGCCCGGGTATCATATGTGGACATACCATCGGGTTAGAGCAGTCGGCCGGGGTTGTCCATCTGCCGCATGTGCAGCGGCGCACAGGGGTGACGCCGCGTCAGAAGACTCTTGCCTGCCAAACAATGCGCCGCCTATGCTGGGAGCAGCACTGCATTTTTTCTTGTTTTTCAATCCCGACCTATTTGCTGCCGAGGTGATCCATGGCCAACGCCCCAGATCCGCTTGCCAACAACCCCGCCATCCGCCTTTGGGCCGAACGCTTTTATGACGCCAAGGCCTGGGATATGCCGGACATGCCGGAGGCTGGCGCGGAAGCGCTGGAGGAACGGCGCACGGCGGCACTGGCAGAGCTGGACAAGACCGCCATTCCCGCAGCGCTCAGCTCTGGTGCCCGGCGCAGCCTGGCGGGCGGGCGCAAGGCGCTGAAAAAGGCCATTCTCAATGCAAACGCAGCGGAGGCCTTTGATCAGATCGACAGCGATATTGCGGCGCTGCAGGACCAGATAGCCGCTCAGCTGGCCATCGCCGCCGCCCGGGCTAAGGCACAGGCCGCCCTTTCCACGGCCGAGGATAAGTTCGCCAAGGAGCGCGATAGCCTTGATCAGGGGGCGTTCACTTTCATCGAAACCTTGATCAAGGCCGCACAAAAGGCCATGGCCGCCGCCGTCTCAGCCACTGATTTCGAAGCGGTGGAGGCGCAGGCCAAGGACATCGCCGCCAAGGCGGAGGAGGCCGGGACCTATGGCGCCTTCTTCGACAACTGGACCCGTGCCACGCTGTTACTGATCAAGCCGATGGATGACCCGGCTGCGGAAACCGCCGCCACGGCACGCGCGGCACAGATGGCAGCGGCGGCAGCGCTTTCGAAGACGGGGGATTTCGATGGTGCCAAGGCGGCACTGGAGGCTTGGAAAAGCAACCTTGAGACCGGGGACCACCTGGCGGCCGCGGTCAGCTTTGACGCGCTTCTGTGCGGCTACGAGGCCAATCACCATAAGCGCTGTCAGAACATCCTCAGCAGCCAGCTGCGGGACACCGGTGATTTCCGCAGCCATCTGAAAGATGCCAAAAAACTGGCCTATCAAGACAGCAAGTTCCCGGAGGCAGAGGCCAAGCTGGACGCGCTGATCGCCTATGGCACCAGGGACCGCGCGGCGCTGGCCAGATACCTGCGCGGCTTCGACATGTCGATGATGACGGATACGGAGTTCCGCAACGCCGTGCTGGCCGCCCAGACCAAGCAGAAGGCAGCCGGAGACAATGACCCCAAGAAGGCGCTGAAGGATCTGAAGTCCTGGGTAAACGCGCATCCCGCGCTCATGGGGCAAAGCTTTTCGACCCAGATCCTCAAGACGCTGCAGAGGCGCTATGACGCGCTGAAGCAGGTGCTGAAGGAGCCGGAGCTGACAGATCTGAACGCCACCTGGGAAGCGCACCGGCAGCTGGCCGAGGACGAAAACTTCGACATGGACACCGGCGCCCCGCAGCACCACGCCAAGCTTGATCAGCTGTTCAAGCTGGAAAGCATCACTGACAGCCGCCGGGAAATGGACGAGATCCTGCGCCGGCATCCGGAGGCTGAGGGGTATGGTTTCCACAAGCCGGTGACCGATGCCCTGGCCGGGGCGGACTATGCGGCGGCGGTTGCCGCCGCGCCGGGCGCGCTGGAAAAGCTGCTGCGGATGCCGGAGTATCTGGCCCTGCGCCGGACCGCCCAGGACCTGCTGGCCGTGCTGCCCGGCGATCCGGCGGAGCTGCGCAGCACGCTGGACGGCGCGATCCAGGCGGCGGAACTGACTGCCCGCGGCGGTGATCCGGCCACGGCAACGGCGGATCTGCAGGAAGTGCTGGATGGCACCGACTACCTCGATCTGGTGCTGGCGATGACCGATTACCGCGCCAAGCTCGCCAGGGTCCAAAAGGAGCACAGCCGCACCAGGAAATACCTCAAGCTGCCCGAGGCCGAGGACGCGCTGGATGCATCGCTCAAGACCGCCACCGACCGGGCGGATGATGGCGAATACGGCGACGCCTTCCTGCTGCTGGAACAGCACCTGACGCTCCTGAAGCAGGTAAAGCCGATGGCCACGGCGCGCTTTCAGGTGCAGGGCATTCTGGGCGCGCTGCGGCGGGCCGGGCTGGAAGCGGAAAAACTGGACCCGCTTGAACTCCGTGCCACCGCCGCTGAGGCCGAAGCCGCCAAGCCGGACTTTACTGAGGCCAGGACGCTGTTCGACGCGCTGCGCGGGGATCTCGCCGCTCTCAGCACGGAAGCGGCAGAAGCCTATGAAGCGCAGGACGGCACGGGCAGCGATGCCGGCCATTCGCTGGACCGCCATGGCCCGGATGTCAGCGACGACGACCTGATCACCCGCCTCAAGACCGGCAAGCCTCCGAATGCCAAAAGCGACGATGAACGCTCTTATGCTCCGGCGTCATCCCGTTTTGAAAGCCCGCAGGACTGGCTGGCGGGGCGCGAGCTTGCTGCCCAGGCTGCGAAGGACAAACTGGGTATCGACATCGAGGCAACCGAAATGGCCTATGACGGTAATCCGGATGCGATTAAGGACAGCGCGGAATTCTACGTTGAGCATGGCCGCCCGATCGACAAGGCCTTTATCGGCCGCAAGAAGCAGGTGCGCCTGGACGACCGCGGCGAGCCGATCAGCGACAAAGGCTATGAAACCTTCGAGGAGGCCGAAGGTCTGACCCGTGCCTTCGTGAACTTTTTGTGGGAACCGGACCCTCTTCCGGTAGAAACCACGGCCTTTCCGGTAGATCCGACACACTATCCCCAGGAGCCAGTGAACGATGCCGAAGAGTACGTCGAAAAATACACCCTCCGGCACAACAAGCCTCCCGATACGATGCCTGGCCGCTGGGTGATGATGCAGCAGTTTCCAGTTGCTGACGGCTGGGACAATGAAACCAAGACTTACACAAACGAAGATCCGGGGAATCTGATCCCATGAAAATCCGCAAGGAACTGATTGACGGGTATCTGCGTCTGCTGACCATGGGCCGCGCTGCAAACGCCGCAGACCCGATGTCTGAAACCGGCAAGATGGACGCCGACATCCGCACCATGCGCCGGCGCGCGCTCAATGAGGGAAACCTGGATTGGCTGCGCCTTTCCATGGAGGCGCTGATAAATGACCCGCAGGGGCGTATCAGCCAGTTTTCCGGGCATCGCTATCCTTACGACGAAGCGGAGCTGGTCACGCTGTTCCGCCGCGCCTATGGCATGATCTGGCCGGATCAGCCGCTCGCGGAGCCGGGTGACGAGGCCGATCTGGAGTTTGTTGAAATGAGCGCAGAAGAATGGGACGCCTTCACCGGCGCCTGAGGGAGATGCCATGTCCGGCCAGGCTTTTGACACCGATGCCGTCCTGAAACTCATCAAGAAATCCAAGGCCTCCGGCAAGGAGCTGCCCTTCGCCTTCGGTCTGGGGGTCAAGCCGGAAACCTGCGGGCTGATGATCGACCTGCGCAAGCCCGGCAAGGTGCTGCGCGGCGATCTGAAGAAGATGCCGGGGATCAGGAAAACCTGCTTCGGCACCCTGCGGGTGGAGGAGAACGAGGTCTTCCTGCAGCCGGAAAAGCCGCTGAAGGGCATTGTCAAACAGCTTAAGAAGCGGTTCATGAAGGAGGGTCTGATCAAGTTCAAGCCGGTACTGGTCGGCCCCGACGGCAGCATCATCGACGAAGAGACTCTGCCGGATGATGATGCCGAGGATCAGGAAACCGCCGCACCGGCCCAGGCGGAGGACGGTGCCGCCGCCGCCTTGAAGCAGCGCATTGCCGCCGCGGCGGAGGCGGTCAAGGCGCTGGGCAGCCCGGAGCTTGCCGGCAAGCTCGCGCAGGAGGTGAAGGCCAGCGCCAGGCTCTTGGGACAGGGCGACCCAGAGGGCTGCGCCGCCCGCCTCGGCCGGCTGGAGGCGGCATTGGCCAAGCTTCAGGCGCAGTCCGCGAAACCCCCGGCCGGCCAGGAGCAGACGGCCCGCCTTAGCAAGCTCCTGAAGGAGCAGGCCGCCAGGATCAAAGCGCTGCCGCCGGAACAGGCGGCACCTCTGGCGGCCCGGGCCAAGGAGATCGCCGCGCAGCTGAAGTCCGGCGCGCTGGGCGAGGCGGCGGCAGGGCTGAAAGCGCTGGCGCAGGCGCTGGACGCCCCGGCAAAGGCGGATGCGCCTGAGGCGGATGTGATGGTAATCTGGCAGGCCGCCAAAGAAGAGGCGGACCGCGGTATCTCCGAACTGCAAGCTGCCCTGCGCTCCCAGAACCACCCGGTGCTGGCACGCATCGCCGATGCCGGGCTGGCTGGCGCCACAGGCGGCAATCAGACCGCACTGATGATAGCCCTGTTCGAGATGAACGCCGCCACAGGTGATGCGCGCAAAAAAGCCGCCCAGGCGCTGCTGGCGCAGGTCGCAGCCTATGGCAAGTTTCTCAAGGAGGATCCGGTGATCGCGCTGGTGGAGGACAACCCCTTTGGCATCTCCGCCCCGGTCCGGGCGCCTCTGGGCAACGCCCTGCGCCAGATCGCGGGCATCGCTAAGGCGGCCTGACTACCGCCATCCGGCCCGGCAAGGGGCCGGAAACCGCCCTGAACTTTGCTGTTATTCAGATTTGCTAACTTCGTATGCAAACGGTTTGCAAATTTGCGACAATGTCCTTTGGCTTCGCCGCGGCGCAATATATGGTCGCGCTGAAACTGACAGGGGACATGTGCCATGAAAGATATCCTTTCCGAGCTGGAAGACCGCCGCCAGGACGCGCGGCTGGGCGGCGGCCAGCGCCGCATTGACGCACAGCACGGCCGCGGCAAGCTGACGGCCCGCGAGCGGATCGAACTGCTGCTGGACGAGGGCAGCTTCGAAGAGTTCGACATGTTCATCGCCCACCGCTGCACCGATTTCGGCATGGAAAACAACAAGCCGGCCGGCGACGGCGTGGTCACCGGCTGGGGCACCATCAATGGCCGCCAGGTCTATGTCTTCTCCCAGGACTTCACCGTGCTGGGCGGTTCGGTCTCCGCGACCCACGCCCAGAAGATCTGCAAGATCATGGATATGGCGGTGCAGAACGGCGCGCCGGTCATCGGCATCAACGATTCCGGCGGCGCCCGCATCCAGGAAGGCGTCGATGCGCTCGCAGGCTACGCCGAGATCTTCCAGCGCAACATCATGGCCTCCGGCGTGATCCCGCAGATCTCCGTCATCATGGGCCCCTGCGCCGGCGGCGCGGTCTACAGCCCCGCGATGACCGACTTCATCTTCATGGTCAAAGACACGTCCTACATGTTCGTGACCGGCCCGGACGTGGTGAAAACCGTGACCAACGAGGTTGTGACAGCTGAGGAACTGGGCGGCGCATCGACCCACACCCGCAAATCCTCCGTCGCCGACGGCGCCTTTGAAAACGATGTCGAAGCCCTTGCAGAAGTCCGCCGCCTGGTCGACTTCCTGCCGCTCAACAACCGCGAAAAGCCCCCGGTGCGCCCGTTCTTCGACCAGCCCGGCCGGATCGAGGAAAGCCTGGACACCCTGATCCCGGAAAACCCCAACAGCCCCTATGACATGAAAGAGCTGATCACCAAGGTCGCGGACGAGGGCGATTTCTACGAGATCCAGGAGGATTTCGCCAAGAACATCATCACCGGCTTTGTCCGGCTCGAAGGTCAGACCGTCGGCGTCGTCGCCAACCAGCCGATGGTGCTGGCCGGCTGCCTCGACATCGACTCCAGCCGCAAGGCCGCCCGCTTCGTACGCTTCTGCGACTGTTTCGAGATCCCGATCCTGACCTTCGTCGACGTGCCGGGCTTCCTGCCGGGCACCTCCCAGGAATACGGCGGCGTCATCAAGCACGGCGCCAAGCTGCTGTTTGCCTATGGCGAGGCCACCGTGCCGAAGGTCACCGTGATCACCCGCAAGGCCTATGGCGGCGCCTATGACGTGATGGCCTCCAAGCATCTGCGCGGCGACTTCAACTATGCCTGGCCGACCGCCGAGATCGCGGTGATGGGCGCCAAGGGCGCGACCGAGATCATCCACCGCGCCGACCTTGGCGATGCGGACAAGATCGCGGCCCACACGGCGGACTACGAAGACCGGTTTGCAAACCCCTTCGTGGCGGCGGAACGCGGCTTCATCGACGAGGTGATCATGCCCCAGTCCACCCGCAAACGGGTCAGCCGCGCCTTCGCCTCCCTGCGGGGCAAGCAGCTGAAAAACCCGTGGAAGAAACACGACAACATTCCGCTGTGAATTAGAACAATGAAGCGTGACGATACCAGTTATTTAGAGGCTTTGGCTGAGGTAACGGACCAATCCAAAGCGTCTATTGGAATTGCTTCTGTGCCACTGGGTATAATTTTGGTTCAGCTAAGGTACCTTGCTAATGTGGAGGGTACTTGGATCAAGGTTTTGGCCACTGGTGGTGTTGTCACGCTCTTTATCGCAACTGTTCTGGCATGGCTGATGGCGATGACAATCCAGTCCACCTACGCGATGGAACTTTACCGTAGGGATGGCAAAGAGTCGGTGAAAGGTCGTGACTATGCAAATTGGATTTTGTCTTTGGCAAAAGATCCAGCTGCATACACTGAACTCTATGCTTTGAACGTGAGTAGAAAATTAGTTGTGCCGTTCTGGGTGCTTTGTTCTACCGGCTATTTGTCCCTGTTTGCTTTGGTTGTGGCGATTATCTGGCAGTCGCCGACTGAAGCGACGCTTCCAGCACCGGTAGCTCAATGACCCGCACACCCTGGCATATCACCCGCACGGACAGCAGCCTGACGCTGTCGCGCCGCCTGCCTGCGCGTTTCGACGTGGCGGCGGAATCGGTGCTGCCCGGCGGCGATCCCCTGAGGCTGGCGCATCAGATCCGCCAGGACATGTGGCGGCAGCTGCAGTCCCTGCGCGGGTTCTCTCCGGTGGTGGAAATCACCGCCGAAGGGCAGGGGCTGAAGGTGCGCGCGGGCGGCCAGGTAATGGGCCGGGTGCCATCCAATGCGGCCGCGCAAATCGCTGAAGTTCTGGAAAATCCGGGCCGCCGCGCCCGCTGGCTCCGTCATGCGGGCCGGGGGCAGGGCGCCGCTCTGCGCGATTCCCGGGCAGATGCGAATGATTCGCACAGATTCGCGGCAAAAATTGACATGGAGGCCGAATCAGCGTCATGATCCGCGCCAGCCGATATCAGACAGCGCGCGCCACTTGCGCAGCGCCTGCAGCTCCGGCCGGAGGAGCCCGGGTGACCGGGGGCCGGGGCTGCGGATATCTGGCGGCAATCCCCTTTGCACTTTGTGCGCTTACCGCCGCGGCTGCGGAGGCCGTGCCTGTTCCCTCCGGCCAGCCCGTGACGCTGGCAGAGGTGCTGTTGGACGAGGCCCCCGGCCAGCCCGGTGGCACCTGGGCGCGGTTCCGTTTCCTGGCGCCGCAGATCGCCCGCGGAAGCGGCACGGTCAGCTATGAGGCGGCGGCCCCCGACATGGACCACCTCTGCGGCACAATCGCGCTGCCTTATCTGGCTGAGCACGGCCTGAGCGCGGCGCGGGTGGTGATCTCGCTGTCGGACCGGATGGTGCCCTTTGGCGCCCAGGACCCCGAGGCAACCCAGTTTTTCGAAGCCTACCGCCCCGAGGGCGCGGCCTGCATTTGGGAGGCTTTCTGATGTTTCCACAATATCTTGCGGGCCATGCGCAGGATCGGCGGAATCTTGCGGCATTGCAGCCACAGCCCCGTCAATTGCCGCGATTTGCATGTGACTTGCCTGCAAAGCCGGGTATCCTCGGCGCGGGCAGTCAAAAGGCTGCCTTCGTATTGAGGTTGAGGCACGCGGACGGCAGCGCCGCCGCAGGTTTCACAAAATTTATCAGGAGACAGAAATGTCCAAGAGCATCAAGCTTCTCGCCCTGGCAGGCCTGCTGGCCGCCGTCACTGCCTGCGCTCAGCAGGAAGAAGAATTCGTCGTGGTTGAGCCGGTTTCCGAAGAACCGGTCTTCACCGGCAAGTACAACTAAGCACTACAGGGGTCCGGCCCTGCGGCCGGCCCCCGCCGCCCCGTGGGGTGCCGGACCGGAGGCACCCAAATGCTGAAACACCGCGGGTTCCCGGGCCGTATGCCCGGCACTGATTTCCAATTCACCATCCGCCGCCCCAACCCCAAGGGGGTCACGCCGCTGACCCGGCGCGAGCGCTTCCGCGACCGCAAGAACGTCGACAAGCGCGTCGACCTGATGTTCATGCAGTCCCTGTGGGAGCATTTCGGCGACCAGCCGTTTGAGCGCGGCAATCTGGATGCAGGCCGCCTCAGCTGGCTGTTCGGCCGCGAGGTGATCCCGGCCGAAGATCCCTTTGATCCCGAAAGCTACGAGGCGCTGCTGGTCATCAACGAGGCGGTTGCGCGCGCGTCCTTCCCGGAGGCGTTTGACTGATGGCGCGGCCCCGGATGCATATGACGGCAAAGGCACCGCGGATTGCTCCGCGATGCCTGCTGCAGCGTCCGGGGCGCCGCAAGGTTTGTGCCGTGTCAGAAGTTCAGCTGCACCGCCAGCTGGACCCGGTCGCCGTCAAAGGTGCTGCCGGAGGCGGCATCATTGCGCTCGCCAAAGATATACTCGGCGCTGAGCGTCAGATTGTCGGTGGGGCTGTAGAACGCATTGACGTGAAGGGTCTCCAGCTCGGTGAACGACAGGCTGCCGGTCGAGGTCGCCAGATCGTAGTCCTCGCGCCCGTAGCCGATGCCGACGTTCCACTTCTGGCCGATGTCCTGACGGAATTCGAGCGTGTAACCCTCGACGTCATTGGCCTGGCCGCCGACGATGGCATCGCCCGCGCCGATCAGCAGCGGGCCAAGGGCTTCGCCGTTGACATAGGTGGCCTGGAACAGCCCGCCGTCCCAGGGGGTGATCGCGCCCGACAGGGTCACACCGGTCTGGTCCACTTCAACGCCGCCGCTTTCGATGGTGCCGGTCAGCCCGGCAATCCGTGCGGTGAACAGGTCGTTGCTGTACTGCGCGGCAGCAGTGAACACCGGATCGCTGGACGCGGAGCTGTTTTCCTCCAGCGACAGGCTGTAGTCGAAGCCCGCGCCAAAGCTGTTGCTGTAGCGGATCTGCGGCACCCGGGCGAAGGCGATGCCGACCGGCCCGTTGAACTCCACGCTGGTAGGGTACTGGCCCAGCGGCATGAAGTTGGTCCAGGTCTGGCCAAAGGTCCAGTGATCGCCGATCTGGATGTTGGCATGGCGCAGCCGCAGTTCGGACCGTCCGCCCGAGGCAAAGAGGTCAAATTCCAGCTGGCCCCGCAGGGTGCCGATATCGCTTTCGGTGGTGGTGCGAATGCCCAGGCGCGACTGGCGCACCGTGGCGCCGAAGTCACCGTCGGTGGCGTTGACCGGCTCGCCGATATTGTTGACGAAGGCCGTATCGCCTTGGATGAAATCAAAGTCGTAATAGAAATCGGCTTTGGCATAGCCGTAAATATCGACCGCCGTATTGCCCAGCCGGAAATCGCCGGGGATGCTGGCTGCCTGCTGGTTTTCGGCCTCCAGGGCCTCGACCCGCGCGCGCAGATCCTGCAGTTCGGACGTGGTGTCCGCCTGCGCCAGACCAGCGCTGCCGGCAAGTGCAGCAGCAGCCAGGACAAAGCGTCCCTTATGCACCTGTTTCATGGGGTTATCCCTCCTCCTTCAGTGGTGTGCGGCCACGCTCCCACGGGCAAAACGAGGGGGGAAATGACGTTGAGGCGAGCCGCCGTGAGGATTCGCGCCCGCAAACGTGACAGATTCTCGCGGCGCGGTCCCGCCGCTGTGACCGGTCAGTACAAGCTGTTGGCGCGGCTTGGTTTTTCCCGCGGCGGCCCGCAGCGCCGCTCACGCGCTGCAACCGTTAGCGCAGCAGCCGGGGCTGTCTGGCGCCAGTCTTGTCACAGCGATGTGACGCAGCTGACGCGCATTTGCGCCGGACACCCCGCTCAGCCCGGCAATTTCGGCGTGAAACTGCACATGCTCCGCGTGTTTCAGCAGGAATCTGCCAAAAACCGGGAGCCTGTGGCTCAGGGGCTTACAGCCGCCGTCCTCCGGTGCATCGTAAGTCAAGCAGCGCAGCCACGCTGCTGTGCCGAGCATCTGTTCCGGCCCCTTCGCCTGAACGGGCAGGTACGCGCCCCCATCCGCGGCCTGCCCGTCTTTTATCCCCTTCAGGCATTGGCGGAAGCTTGCCGTATCTCCCCCCCGGTGCGGCAAGCCTCCGCTCAACAGCCGCAGTTTGTCTCCGCAGCGTTGCGCCGTCCCGCGCAGCCTGCAAATTCGGCCGGGACAGTAACGTCCCCGGAAGAAGGAACCTGGACATGCGGGCAAAATCTCTCATCGCGGCGCTCTCGCTCAGCGGCCTCGTGGCGGCCTGTGGCGACACCACCGGCGAGCGCATCATCTACGGCGGCGGCGCAGGTGCGCTTGGCGCAGCCGTGCTGGATGCCAACCTGGTCACCGGCGCCGCTGTCGGCGTGGCCGCAAACCTCATCTATTGCGAGCAAAACCCGCGCAAGTGCTGACGCACCTGCCGCCGCTCTGAACAGCCGCCCCTCGCGGGCCGCTTCTGACATCGCGCAAACGCCGCGTCCGGGCTCTCCCCGGGCGCGGCGTTTTGCATTCCGGAAGACCAAGGAACAAGGGACTGCCTATGTTTGATAAGATCCTGATCGCCAACCGGGGCGAGATCGCCTGCCGTGTGATCAAAACCGCGCGCAAGATGGGTATCAAGACCGTTGCCATCTACTCTGACGCCGACAAGCAGGCCCTGCATGTGCAAATGGCCGACGAGGCTGTTCACATCGGCCCGCCGCCCGCCAACCAGTCCTATATCGTCATCGACAAGGTGATGGAGGCGATCCGCCAGACCGGCGCCCAGGCCGTGCACCCCGGCTATGGCTTCCTGTCCGAGAACTCCAAGTTCGCCGAGGCGCTCGAGGCCGAAGGCGTCGCCTTTGTCGGCCCCCCGAAAGGCGCGATCGAGGCGATGGGCGACAAGATCACCTCCAAGAAGATTGCCCAGGAAGCAGGCGTTTCCACCGTGCCCGGCTACATGGGCCTGATTGCCGACGCTGACGAGGCGGTAAAGATCTCCAATGAGATCGGCTACCCGGTGATGATCAAGGCCTCCGCCGGCGGCGGCGGCAAGGGCATGCGGATCGCCTGGAACGACAGCGAGGCCCGCGAAGGCTTCCAGTCTTCCAAGAACGAGGCCGCGAACTCCTTTGGCGACGACCGGATCTTCATCGAGAAATTCGTGACCCAGCCGCGCCACATCGAAATCCAGGTGCTCTGCGACACCCACGGCAACGGCATCTATCTGGGCGAGCGCGAATGCTCGATCCAGCGCCGCAACCAGAAAGTTGTCGAAGAAGCGCCGTCGCCGTTCCTCGACGAGGAGACCCGCAAGGCGATGGGCGAGCAGGCGGTGGCGCTGGCCAAGGCCGTGGGCTATTCCTCGGCAGGCACCGTGGAATTCATCGTCGACGGCGACAAGAACTTCTACTTCCTGGAAATGAACACCCGCCTGCAGGTGGAGCACCCGGTGACTGAGCTGATCACAGGTGTCGACCTGGTGGAGCAGATGATCCGCGTTGCGGACGGCGCAGAGCTGCCGCTGCGCCAGGAGGATGTGAAACTCACGGGCTGGGCGATCGAAAACCGTCTTTATGCCGAAGACCCGTATCGCGGTTTCCTGCCCTCTATCGGCCGTCTGACCCGCTACCGCCCGCCGGCGGAAACCGCCGCAGGCCCGATGCTGATCAACGGCAAATGGCAGGGCGATGCGCCCGCGGGCGAGACCGCCGTGCGCAATGACACCGGCGTCTATGAGGGCGGCGAGATCTCTATGTACTACGACCCGATGATCGCCAAGCTCTGCACCTGGGCACCAACCCGCGAGGATGCCATCGGCGCCATGCGCACCGCGCTCGACAGCTTCGAGGTAGAGGGCATCGGCCACAACCTGCCGTTCCTGTCGGCAGTGATGGACCACCCGATCTTTATCGAAGGCTCCATGACCACCGCCTTCATCGAGGAACAGTATCCCGACGGCTTCGAAGGCGTTGAACTTCACAGCGACGACCTGCGCAAGATCGCCGCTGCCTGCGCCGCGATGCACCGGGTTGCCGAAATTCGCCGCACCCGCGTGTCGGGCCGGATGGACAACCACGAGCGCAAGGTCGGCACCGATTGGGTCGTGAGTTTGCAGGGCCAGTCCTACAGCGTTGTGATCGACGCCGACCGCGACGGCGCTACTGTCAGCTTTGACGGCGGCGGCAGCCACCGGGTGACCTCTGACTGGACCCCGGGCGACCAGCTGGCCACCCTGAACGTGGACGGCGAAACCCTGGTGCTGAAGGTCGGCAAGGTGACCCAGGGCTTCCGCGTCCGCTCCCGCGGCGCCGACCTGGCCGTCAAGGTGCGCACGCCCCGCCAGGCCGAACTGGCCCAGCTGATGCCGGAAAAGGTCGCGCCCGATACCTCCAAGCTGCTGCTCTGCCCGATGCCCGGCCTGATCGTGAAGGTCGACGTCGAAGTGGGGCAGGAGGTCCAGGAAGGCCAGGCACTTTGCACCGTCGAGGCGATGAAGATGGAAAACATCCTGCGCGCTGAGCGCAAGGGCGTTGTGTCCAAGATCAACGCTGCCGCGGGCGACAGCCTGGCGGTCGACGATGTGATCATGGAATTCGAATAATGCACCTTGGGGCAGGCACATATGCACGCGGGCAGGCGGGTTTTCCCGCCCCCGCAGCCGTGCCTGCCCCGCACCGCCTGGTGCCATGCACCAAATCTTCAGTTTTTTCTGCGACACTGACGCCGTTTGACGACCCCAAGGTGCCGCATGATCCGACTCCTGACCTGTCTTTTGACCGCTCTGGCCGTCCTGTCCGGCTGCGCGCTGGACAAGGAAGAGGCCTTGCGCGCCCAGCTTTCCGCCTGGGTGGAGCTGGGGGAGACGTTCTTCTTTCAAAGTTCGATGAGCTGCACCGCAGCGGTGTTCCACACCGCGGAAAATCCCCGCATCACCTCGCTGGTGGACCGCGCCCGCTCTCTCAACACCGGCATGAAAATGCTGGAGACCGGCAAGCCGGTGATGTTTGCGGTGGCGGGCAAATCCCCCAACACGGTGACAGAGGAAATCATGTCCCGCGACCTGCCGCAGGGGCTGGGGGTGCTGAATTCCGGGCTGGCGGGGGTCGGCTGCATGACCGATCTGGTCAAATCCGTCTATTACCAGGCGATCCGCAATCCGGGCTCCAGCCTGGTGTTCGTGCCGGAAACCGGCGCGATGGTGGTGCTGGACAAGCAGGCAATGGCGCTGATCTACGTCCGCGGCAACGGCTGATTTGCGGCGCCGGGCGGGCTCACCCGCCGCGCCGCTCCTCGACTTCGCGCAAACGCTCGGGGAACTTGTCGATGGTGCGGGACAATTCGCGCACCGTCCAGGGGTGCGGCTTTCTCAGCTTGACGCCGCCGTCCTTGCCCACCAGCACCAGCATGAACCCGCGCGGCCGCAGCTTCTTGCGCAGGGCGGACTTGGCGGCCGGATCGGTATCGGTCAGCACCACCACATCACGCGTCTTCAGTGCCTCGATACCCTCCATCAGCCGCTCCATCTGCTCATGGAACCGCGGGTCTTCGGGGCTGTCGGCAAACACCACCACCGGGCGGTGCGTCCACTGGAATTCCTCCAGCTCCACATCATACCCGGGCTGGATCAAATCGGCCGCAGTGCCATCCGCCGCCGCAGCCGCCAGCGGCAGGAAACCTGCCAAAACAACGCTTAGGATTGCTCTCATGATCTCTCCTGTTGTGTTGAATATATGTGCGCCGGCAGCAAATGCGACTGTGAAAACCGCCACTTGGACAAAAAACATCTTCGTTAACGGGATAATGAGGGGTTGCCGGCCATGATCGTGCCATTCCCCTTGACCGGGCTGCGGCCTGCGGCCCTCCATCAGAGGCCCCGTAACGCTATGAAAGTCATCCTGCACACCGGCGCCCACCGCTGCGCCACCACATCGTTCCAGGAATACATGCGCCAGAACGTGCTCGGCCTGAACCAGCAGGGCATCGGCTTCTGGGGGCCGTACCGGACACGCAAGGGGCTGTTCCATGGCATCCAGCCGGGCCCGGCGCAGGTGACCGGCCGCGATCTGGTGCAGCGTGCGCAAGGCAGGCTGCAGATCCGCCTGGCGGGCTGCCGCGAACGCGGCATCAATCAGCTGCTGGTGAGCGAGGAAAACATGATCGGCGCGGTGCGCCAGAACCTGCGGGTCGGCGACCTCTACGGCGGCGTCGGCGAACGCATGGCGCGTTATGCGCAGGCCTTCGGCGGCGCCGTGACGGATGTGGCGCTCTCGATCCGCAGCCTCGACAGCTACTGGACCTCCGGCCTCGCCTTTGCGGTGGCGCGCGGGCACAAGATGCCGGCTGCCGCCAGCCTCGACCGGCTCGCCTGTTCGGCGCGCAGCTGGCGCGACGTGATCACCGACATTGCCGCGGCCATGCCGGGCGTGAACCTGCATGTGCTGCCGTTTGAGACCTTCGGCACGCGGCCGGAGGCCGCGCTGACGGCTCTCACCGGCATCAAGGCGCCGCGCGCCCACGCGCGGGTGCGCCTCAACGCCTCGCTTTGCCTGCAGGACCTGCGCGCCAGCCTGCCGCCCGCAGCGGCAGCAGACCTGCCCGAAGGGACAGGCCGCTGGCGCCCCTTCAGCGACGCGCAGACCGCTGCCCTGCGCGAGGCCTATGCCGACGACATGATGTGGCTTGCGGGCGGGGCGGACGGCCTCGCTGCGCTGGCACAAGACCCGGATAAACAGGCGGCGGGCACGAACCCGCCCCGTATCGCACTGACAAGAGGAAGACCTGATGACAAACAAAGACGAATGGCGGGCTCTGGCTGAGAAAGAGCTGCGCGGACGGGCGGTCGACGACCTCAACTGGCAGACGCTGGAAGGCATCGAGGTCAAGCCGCTCTATACCGAAGACGACACCAAAGATCTGCCCCACATGGGCACGCTCCCCGGGTTCGGCCCCTTCACCCGCGGGGTGAAGGCCACCATGTACGCAGGCCGCCCCTGGACCATCCGCCAGTATGCGGGCTTCTCCACCGCGGAAGAATCCAACGCCTTCTACCGCCGCAACCTGGCCGCAGGCCAGCAGGGCGTCTCGGTCGCCTTCGACCTCGCCACCCACCGCGGCTATGACAGCGACCACCCCCGCGTGGTCGGCGATGTCGGCAAAGCCGGCGTGGCCATCGATTCAGTCGAGGACATGAAAATCCTGTTCGACGGTATCCCGCTCGACAAGGTCTCGGTCTCGATGACCATGAACGGCGCGGTGATCCCGGTTCTGGCCTCCTTCATCGTCGCAGGCGAGGAGCAGGGCCACGACAGGTCTCTGCTGGCGGGCACCATCCAGAACGACATCCTCAAGGAGTTCATGGTCCGTAATACCTACATCTATCCGCCCAAACCCTCGATGCGGATCATCTCGGACATTATTGAGTACACCTCGAACGAGATGCCCAAATTCAACTCCATCTCGATCTCCGGCTACCACATGCAGGAGGCCGGCGCGAACCTGGTGCAGGAACTGGCCTATACCATCGCCGACGGGCGCGAATACGTGCGCGCGGCGCTGGATGCGGGCATGGACGTGGACAAATTCGCAGGGCGGCTGTCGTTCTTCTTTGCGATCGGCATGAATTTCTTCATGGAAATCGCCAAGCTGCGCGCCGCCCGCACCCTGTGGCACCGGGTGATGACCGAGTTCGGCGCCAAGTCCGAACGCTCCAAGATGCTGCGCACCCATTGCCAGACCTCCGGAGTGTCGCTGCAGGAGCAGGACCCCTACAACAACGTGATCCGCACCGCCTATGAGGCGATGTCTGCAGTGCTCGGCGGCACCCAGTCGTTGCACACCAACGCGCTCGATGAAGCCATCGCGCTGCCCACCGACTTCTCCGCCCGCATCGCCCGCAACACCCAGCTGGTGCTGCAGGAGGAAACCGGCGTCACCAACGTCGTGGACCCGCTGGCCGGCTCCTATTACATCGAGAGCCTCACGGCGGAACTGGTCGAGAAGGCCTGGGCCCTGATCGAAGAGGTCGAGGAGATGGGCGGCATGACCAAGGCTGTCGAGAGCGGCATGCCCAAGCTGCGCATCGAAGAAAGCGCCGCCCGCCGCCAGGCGATGATCGACCGCGGCGAAGAGGTGGTCGTCGGCGTCAACAAGTACCGCAAGGACAAGGAAGACCCGATCGACATCCTGGATGTCGACAACCACGCGGTGCGCGACGCCCAGATCGCCCGTCTTGAGAAGATGCGCGCCACCCGCGACGAGGCTGCCTGCCAGGCCGCCCTCGATGAACTGACCCGCCGCGCCGCATCAGGCGAGGGCAACCTTCTGGAAGCCGCAGTCGAAGCCGCCCGCGCGCGGGCCTCAGTCGGAGAGATCTCCATGGCAATGGAAAAGGAATTCGGCCGCCACCGCGCGGAAGTCAAAACCCTGGCCGGCGTCTATGGCGCCGCCTATGAGGGCGACGAGGGCTTTGCCGCGATCCAGAAATCGATTGAGGTCTTCGCCGAGGAAGAAGGCCGCCGCCCGCGTCTTCTGGTGGTCAAGATGGGCCAGGACGGCCACGACCGCGGCGCCAAGGTGATCGCCACTGCCTTTGCCGACATCGGGTTTGATGTTGACGTGGGCCCGCTGTTTCAGACCCCGGAGGAAGCCGCCCAGGACGCCATCGACAACGACGTCCATGTTATCGGCATCTCCAGCCAGGCGGCAGGCCACAAGACGCTGGCACCGCAGCTGGTCGAGGCGCTGAAAGCCGAAGGCGCAGGCGACATCATCGTGATCTGCGGCGGCGTCATTCCGCAGCAGGACTACGAGTTCCTCTATTCCAAAGGCGTCAAGGCCATCTTCGGCCCCGGCACCAACATTCCGGAAGCGGCCCAGGACATCCTGCGCCTGATCCGCGAAGCGCGCCCTTAAGCAAATAACGGGCCTTGCGGGGCAGGGAGGCTCTCCCGCTCCCGCAGGGACCCGCCCTTCGGGCCGCCCCCTTGGCGGCTTTGGGTCCGGCAGCCCGCCCCGATGGGGCGGGCTGCCTGCATCGCACGCCGGATGGCGTGCGATGCTGCGCCCAACGGGCGCGGATGTGCCAAAGGCACAAGCCGCCGCCGGGCGGGAGATCCTGTTTTTCAGAGGCTTGATGCTGCCAGCCGCGGCTTTTCGCCGGGGCGGCGGCGCCATGCCTTGGCAAATCTGCGCGGCGGTGGTTGAGTGGCGCCATGCTGCGCTCCAAACGCCCTCAGATCCTCACCGGCATGGCCCTCGGCGCCCTCTGGGGCGTGCTGATTGTTGGCCTGCCGCGATGGCTGGGCCTGCCCTATCTCCCGGCCCCCATCGCTTTGCCCGGCGCCTTCCTTGCACCCGGTCTGGTGCTGGCGCTGCTCATCGGCCGCCTGGCGCAGAGGCGGTTTTTCGATGACGCCATCATCGACGGGGAGCCCTTCATACCCGGCTCCGCGGCAGAGATCGACCAGCGGGTGCTCACCAACACCGTAGAGCAGCTGGTGCTGGCGCTGGCCATCTGGCCGGTTGCTGCTGTCACCCTGGGCGGTGCAGTAGCGATTGCCCTTGGCCTCTCTTTCGCCTTCATGCGGCTGTTGTTCTGGGCCGGCTACCACCTGTCGCCGCCGCTCCGCGGGCTGGGCTTTGCCGGGACGTTTTACCCGACGGTGATTGCCGGGATCTGGGCGCTGGCGGTCTGGGTTTAGACAACCGGTGGAAGCCACCCGCAATTCCCGCCTTGCACCCCGCCGCAGCGCCGCTAGTCTCAGGCCGCAAAAGGGGAGGGCACATATGATACTCGACCATCTGGCAGTGGCCGGCGGAACTCTGGATGAGGCCGTTGCCCATACAGAGGACGCTCTGGGCATCCCCCTCGGCCCCGGCGGCGCCCATGCCCGCTATGGGACCCATAACCGGCTGATCGGGCTGGGGGACGGGCTGTACCTTGAAGCCATCGCCATCGACCCGGACAGCGAGCCGGAAGAGCAGCCGCGCTGGTTCAACCTTGACCGTTTCGAAGGCCCCGCACGGCTGAACAACTGGATCCTGCGAAGCGGCAACCTTGAGGCAGAGAAACCGCTGCTGCCGCCCCATGCGCAGCGCCACGTGGCGATGCAGCGGGGAGACCTCAGCTGGCTGATGACGGTGCCTGACGACGGGTTTTTGCCGTTCGACAACATCTTCCCCGCGGTCCTGCAATGGCAGGGGGAGCCGCCCGCAGGCAGGCTGCCGCAATCGGGCTGCCGTCTCAGCCGCCTGATCCTCAGCCACCCGGAAGCCGCAGCGTTGCAAGCCGCACTGGACCGCATCATCAGCGACCCGCGCATCGCGGTGGAGCCGGGCGCGCCCGCTATGATGGCGGAGTTCGAGACGCCGCACGGGCGACGGGTGCTCAGATGATTATCCGTTCGGCAACCGCCGCTGATGCCGAAGCCGTTTGCGCCATCGCCAACTGGGTGATCCGCGACACCCTGGCGACCTTCAACACCATTGAAAAGACGCCGGAGCAGGTGCGCCGGCAAATTGCAGCCAGCAACGGCGCCTATCTGGTGGCGGAGCAGGACGGCGAAATCCTCGGCCACGCGCATTTCTTTCCGTTCCGCCCTGGCCCCGGCTACCGCTTCACGGCTGAGCACACCATCCACCTGCTGCCCGCGGCGCAAGGGCAGGGCGCCGGCCGCCGCCTGATGCAGATGCTGGAGAAAAAGGCCAAGGAAGCGCAGATCCACGTCCTGATCGCCAGCGTCAGCAGCGCCAACCCCGCTGCCATCGCCTTTCACGCCGCCCTCGGCTACGTGGAAACCGCCCGGATGCCGGAGCTGGGCTGCAAGAACGGCCTCTGGCTCGACACTGTTTTCATGCAGAAAATCCTGACGCCGGGTATTCCCGCCCCTGACAGTGCCGCCAAACCCGGATAGGCTCATCCCATGTCTCTCTGGACCCGCATATCCGACGCGCTTGCCGCGCTTGCCGCAGGTGAAAGCCTGACCGACGTCTTTGACAAGCTGCGCGCCCCGCCCGAGCGCACCGTGGCCTTTGCCATCGCCGTCATTGCGCTTGGCGCCAAGATGGCCAAGGCCGACGGCCAGGTCACCCGCGACGAGGTCACCGCCTTCCGCGAGGTGTTCCAGATCGCCCGCGATGATGAGGCCGGCGCCGCCCGCGTCTTCAACATGGCGCGCACTGACGTGGCGGGCTACCAGGAATACGCCCGCCGCATCCACAGCATGTTCGCCAACGACCCCACCACGCTCTGCGACCTGATGGAGGGGCTGTTTCATATCGCCATGGCGGACGGGTTCTACCATCCCGGCGAAAACGAGTTCCTGGAGGAGGTGAGCCGCATCTTCGGCCAGACCCCGCAGCAGTTCCAGGCGCTGCGCGCGCGCTTCGTGCCGGATGCGCCCAAGGACCCCTATACGGTGCTGGGGGTCTCCCCTGAGATGACCCGTGACGAGATCCGCAAGCACTGGCGCAAGCTGGTGCGCGACACCCACCCGGACGCGATGATCGCCCGCGGGGTGCCGGAGGAGGCGGTGCGGCTGGCGGAAAAGCGGATGATCGACATCAACCGCGCCTGGGACGAGATCAGCGGATGCGGCGGCAATGCGGCTGGCCACCTATAATATCGAGTGGTTTGCCTATCTGTTCGACAAGAACGACAGGCTGAT
The DNA here is from genome assembly GCF_025144465.1 of Leisingera sp. S132. Taxonomy (NCBI): domain Bacteria; kingdom Pseudomonadati; phylum Pseudomonadota; class Alphaproteobacteria; order Rhodobacterales; family Roseobacteraceae; genus Leisingera; species Leisingera sp. S132. The sequence goes on along the minus strand of NZ_CP083553.1, from coordinate 2,239,563 downwards.
GCTGGATGCCAAGCCTTCGGGCGTGCACGGCGTTGACCGCTACACCCAGGGCCGCGCCATCTCCCACGTGCTGCGCCGCATCGATGCCGATGCCATCATGGTGGTCGAGGCGCCCAACACCGGCCGCAGCCAGCGCACCACCCGGGCCCTGGAAAACTTCGCCGCTGAGGCAGGGCTGCGCGCGCGCGAGGCGGTCAGCGGCTTCCCGAACGACACCCATCAGGAAATCGCGCTGCTCTATGACCCGGATGTGCTGGACGCAGTGCATGACGCCCGCTCCAGCCCTGCCGCACCGCGGTTTGACGGGGTGTTCGAGATCGACCTCGACGTGGATGAGCGGCTGGATCAGGTGGCGTTCTCCAAACCGCCGCTGGAGTTGGCCGTCACCACCAGGGGCGGCCCGGACACACAGGGGATGGCGCTGCGGCTGATCGGTGCGCATCTGAAATCCAAGGCGCCGCACGGGGCCAGAACCGAGGCTGAGATCACCGCCGCCGCCATCGCCAACCGCCGCAAGCAGCTGGCACAGGCGATCTGGCTGCACCGCCGGGTCGCGGAGCATGTGGCGGCAGGCGAGCATGTTGTGGTGCTGGGCGACCTCAACGACGGCCCCGGCCTCGACCAGTACGAACAGCTGTTCGGCCAGTCCTCGGTGGAGATCGTGATGGGCACTCTGCTGCACGACCCCCACGCCCAGAGCCTGCTGCAGCCGCGCCCTGCGATCCCGCCCAGCACGTCGCGGTTCTACAATGCGGAAACCAAGCGCTTCACCCGGGCGCTGCTGGATTACGTGATGATCTCGCAAAGCCTGATGGGCCTGCGCCCCCAGTGGCGCATCTGGCACCCGTTCGAGGACGGCGAATGCTACGCCGATGCAGAGATGCGCCAGGCGCTGCTGGATGCCTCCGACCATTTTCCGGTGACGCTGGATATTGAGGCGGGGTGAGGGGAAGGGGCTGCCGCAACGGCAATGCTGCTGAAGCGGAAACGGCAGCTGTGAGCCCAGACTGACCGATGCTGCGGCTCGATTGAAAGTCAGCTTTGGTTGGGGCGCTCGCCTTGTGAGGTCGAGCTTGCTTCAAGGCGCTTTTTCAGGAGACTGATGATTTCTTGTGTTGTCGCGATGTCTTTTGACGATAGACCTTCGGACAGGTCATTCACCCACGGGACCTGCAGCGCGATCGCAGCGTCGAACAATTTTTGGCCCTTTGGAGTGAGCACAACAAGTTGCGCACGCTTGTGATGCGGGTTTGGCTGGAATTCTAAGATACCTTCTTTTTCCATCTCATTGACGATGCGCTGAACTCCTTGTCGGTGAACGCCCATCGTGCGCGCATGCCACGCGACAGACTCCGGGCTATCGGCATAGGCGATGGCACCAAGGATCTGCCAGCGCGCGCTGGTCAACCCAAGTTCGGCCACCAGCCGATCACCAGCAAGTTGCAACCGGCCATTCAGCCGAAACACATCCAGGATAAGCGCTGTCACCGCCTCTCCGGCCTCCGTCCATCGTTTGTTTGTCATGGGCGAAATCTGATTTATTGACAACATATTGTCAATAAGGTTATCAAGCCATATATGACAACATGTCACCATATTTATGCACTCACGGAGCAACTCAGATGGTCAACTTCAAACCCCTCGATCCCGAACATCCAATCGAACAGCAACTGGGTGTCGACGCCGGCCCGGTGGTATTGGTCAACCTCTTCACAATTGATCCGGATGATCACGATGATCTGATTGCGGCATGGAGAGACGATGCGCTCTGGATGAAAAAACAAACGGGCTACATCAGCACCCAGATGCATAAGGCTATCGGCGAAAGCAGCATGTATCTGAATTACGCCATTTGGGACTCTGTTGCCGACTTCCGCGCGGCGTTTTCGAATCCCGAGTTTCAAAAGGCGCTCAGTCACTATCCATCCAGTGCAGTGACCGCACCGCATCTCTTCGAAAAGATTGCCGTATCGAACTGCTGCACGGCCTGACGGGACCGTCGGAAAAAGACCATTTCAGGGAAAACAGAGATGAAAACACGCATTCACGCAATTGCGGGCGGCATCGGCTTCCTGATGATCCTCCTCTTCTGGACTTCCACCGTGTTCAGCGAATTATTTGCCAGCCACGAGACGATTGCAGCCGTCAAAGGATTTATCCTTAAGGGCATGTTTATCCTCATCCCTGCGATGGCAATTGTCGGCGGATCGGGCATGGCTATGGGCCGGAAACGCAAGGATGCGCCTGCAAGAGCCAAGAAAAAGCGCATGCCCATCATCGCGCTGAACGGTTTGCTGATCCTCGTACCGGCCGCTTGGTTCTTAGCTGGCAAGGCTGCGGCTGGCGAATTCGATAGCACCTTTTACCTTGTTCAGGTTGTCGAATTGGTTGCCGGTACTGCAAATCTCACGATGATGGGACTGAACATTCGAGACGGTCTGAAAATGACGGGGAGGATCAGTCGTTCAAACTGACTGCGCGCCCTCAAGTTAGGGGAGAATAGACCGCAAAATCAGGAAAGCTGACATTTGGCGTTCACCATCGGAGGTCAGCAAAGTCCGGCTATGCTGCCAAACCTATACGTCCCTGTGCAAACTCTTCCCCCTGTTACACCATGCGCGCGCTCCCTATATTAGCCCCATGAAACAGATCCTTCTGCCCGCCGCCCTCACACTCCTGACATCCGCGCCGCTTTCTGCCCAGGAGGCGGGGGAAGGGGAGGGCACCGGACCCTCACTGATGGAGCGCGGGGCGGAATTGTTCTGGGAGGGTCTGCGCAAGGAAATGGCGCCCGCTCTGGAAGATCTGCAGGGCATGATGGAGGAGATCGGCCCCTCGATGGGGGCTTTCCTGGCGGAGATGGGGCCGGCGCTGGCGGATATCGCCAAGGAAGTCGAGGACTGGAGCGCTTACGAGCTGCCGGAGATCCTGCCCAACGGCGATATCATCATCCGCAAGAAGCCCAAGGACAACGCGCCCGCCAAGGAAGACAAGGATGAGGGCGAGGGCGTCACCGAAATCTGACGCCGCTGCGGACCTCTGTCCCCAGCTCCCCCGCGCGCGTTTGCCCTGAACCTGATTGCCCTGTGCCCGTTTGCCCTGCGACCGATTGCCCTGCGCCCGTCAGTCCTGCGTCTGCGCCTGCTCCGCTTCCGGCGCGGGTTTGCTGAACTTCAGGTCAACCTCCGCCCCCAGCGCCTTGGCCAGCGACTTCAGCCGCGATTCCGCCACCTCGCCGTAGAGCGGCCGCGCCGTATCCGGCAGTGTCACATGCAGCACCCGCTTGCGTGGCTGCCATTGCAGTTCGCCGATCTCGCCGTTGCTGGTCACCATCAGCATGGCGCCGAACCGCATCGCCTTGCCCAGCACCTCCGCCTCGTGCTGGCCCTTTTCGTCCAAAAGCTCATAGAGATGCTCAAAGGAGCTGCCCTGCCGCTTGTTGCTGTAGCGGTGTAGGAGCGCGAGGCCCAGGAACACCCGTTCGGAATGCTTGAGCCCGCCCAGGTTGGCGCGGGTGGCGTTGTCGAAACAGACCTCGGCGCGGTAGTCGGGATGCGCCCGCCAGCTGACGTCATGCAAGAGGCAGGCCGCCTTGACCAGCCGCCGCTTGCTGTGGCGGGCATTGGCGAACAGCGGATGCACGAAGTCATACAGTGTCTTGCCGAAGCCGGGCACACGGGCGTCCTTCATCTCGGCAAACCGCGACGCCTCGACCAGCGGGTCGCGGGCGCGCAGCCGCTGCGGCATCTGCTCGTACAGCAGCCCCTCGCGGATGCCATAGCTTGAGACCGCGATGTCCTTAGGCTTGAAGGTATGGATAAGCCGGGTCAGCACGTCGATCGCATAGGGCACCAGCGCCATCCGGCTGGAGGAGATGCCGCAAGCGTCGCGCAGCTTGTTCAGATCGCGCTTTTCGATGTAGCGGGCGGTTTCGCGCACGTCGCTTGCGCTCATCCGGTATTCATGCAGCACCTTCAGCGGATAGCCGCGCCGGTGCATGTCGATGCGGGCAATCGCGCGCCAGCTGCCGCCGACCAGGAACAGCCGGTCGCGCTGCGCGCCCATCTCGCCCTTCAGCTGCTCAATCACCGCTTTGATATAGGCCTTGCGGCCCTTGCGCCCGCCTTTGATGTCGCGCAGCTTCAGCGGACCCAAGGGCGAGGTCACCCGGCGCCCGACAGAGTTCTCCTGGATCTCCGCCAGCTCCATCGAGGAACCGCCGATGTCGCAGACCAGCCCATAGGCACCCGGCCAGCCCAACAGCACGCCCTGGGCCGACAGCCGGGCCTCTTCGCGGCCGTCGATGACGTGGATCCTGAGGCCGGTTTCGCGCAGAACTTCCTCGCAGAAGTCCGGCCCGTCCTCGGCGTCGCGCACTGCGGCGGTGGCCACCGCAGACAAGGGCGGCAGCCCCATGCCCTGGGCCAGATGCTGGAACCGGCGCAGCGCCGACAGCGCGCGGGCGCGGCCCTCCGGGTTCAGGCGGCCCGAGTCCGTCAGGCCGGCCCCCAGCGCGCACATGATTTTTTCGTTGTAGAAATAGGCCGGGCTGCGGGCGGCGCCGTCAAACACCACCAGGCGGACCGAGTTGGAGCCGACATCGACCACCCCCACCCGCGACAGCGCCCGGGCCTTGGGGTCGTCGAAGATCGGCCGCCCGAAGGGGCCCCAATCGGTGCTGGCGGCTGCGGCGGCGGGGTCCTGGGACAGGTTCATGAGGGCTCCGTCTTGCGATCCGCGGTCAGGATGCGGCATGGGCGGGCAGGGGTCAACAGCTTGCGGATGCGTCATTTTCCGACGCCTCTCCGCGCACCTCGGACAGCACCCGCACCGCCAGGGGCCGTGTCAGGCTGCGTTTTTCCGCCAGGGACAGCTGGTCCAGCCGCCGCACGATCTGCGCCGCGGCGGCAAAGGAGCGGTCCATATGCGCCACCAGATAGGGAATCACATCCGGCTTGGGCGTGATCTGGCGGTCGTTGAACAGCTTGGCCAGCACCACCGCCAGAAGCTGGTCGTCAGGCGGCTGCAATTCGGCGTGGGTGGCGGCCTGCACCCGGCTTTGCAGGTCGGGCAGCGTCAGCCCCCAGAGGTTCGGCGCGCCGCGCCCGGTCATCACCAGCGAATGACCCTGCGCCAGCACCAGATTGTGCAGGTGGAACAGGGCGTTCTGCTGCGCTGGATCATCGGCGATCTGCGGCACGTCTTCGACCGCGACAGGGCCCTGCGCCAGCTCCGGCACCATCTGTTCGCTGAGGCGTGCGGCGGGGAGGATGCGGGCGCCGGACTGGCTGGCCCAGACATGCGCCAGATGGGTCTTGCCCGCGCCCTTGGGGCCGGTCAGCACCAGCTTGCCGCTGGGCCAGGCAAACTGCGGATCCAGCAGCGCCACGGCCATCGCATTGGACGGCGCGACAAAGAAATCCTCCCGCCCCAGCGCCGGTTTCGCCGGGAGATCAAAGCTCAGCTGCTGTGCCATGGGATCACTCCGCGCCTGCGTCCCGTTTCTCAGCATTGGGATGGCTTTGGCCCTGATACAGGCGGCTGTCCAGATACTGCTCGGTGACAAAGCGCGCGATCACGCCAAGCGCCGCCGCCACCGGCACCGCCACCAGCATGCCGACAAAGCCGAACAATGCGCCAAAGACCGACAGCGCCAGCAGCAGCCAGACCGGATGCAGGCCGACCGAGCCGCCCACCAGCTTGGGCGTCAGGATATTGCCCTCTGCCACCTGGCCGATGGCAAAGATGGCCGCCACCAGCCCGATCGACACCCAGTCGCCCCAGAACTGGAACAGGGCCAGGCCGATGGCCAGCGCGCCGCCAATGAGGGCACCGAGGTAAGGGATGAAGGTGACAAGCCCCGCGATGAAGCCCACCGCGAGGCCGAAGTTCAGCCCCACCAGCATCAGCGCCACCGCGTAATAGGTGCCGAGGATCAGGCAGACGGTGCCCATGCCGCGGATGAAGGAGGCCAGCACCGCGTCGATCTCGCCCGCCAGGCGGCGGATCACCGGCTGGTGGTCGCGCGGCAGCAGCTCGTCGATGCGGGCAACCATCCGGTCCCAGTCCAGCAGCAGATAGACCGCCACCACCGGCACGATCACCAGCAGGATCACGATGTTCAGGAAGGAGGCGGCACCGCCCAGCACCGATTGCAGCACCTCCATCGCACGCGATTGCAGGGTCTGCATGAAGGAGGTGACAGCCTGGTGTATGCGGCTGTTCTCCTCGAAAACCGTGGGGAAATGCTCGGTGGCAAAGGCGCGCGCATCGCGCAGCAGCTGCGGCAGCACCTGGGCCAGGTCGATCATCTGCGAGATCAGCGTCGGCACCACCACCACCAGCAGCAGCAGGAAGATCAGCAGGGTGCCTACCGTGATCGCGGCGGTGGCCCCGGCGCGGCTCATGCCCCAGGCCTCCAGCCGGTCGGCCACCGGGTCGATCATATAGGCGATGGCGGCGCCCAGCACGAAGGGCATCAGCACATTGCCAAGCGCCCACATCACCACCGCAAAGACAATGGCGGCGATGCCCCAGTATTTCAGCTGCTGTTTTGCCGGTAAGGCCATGGTCCGCGTGCCGCCTTTGATCCGTTTGCATCAGGTTTCTGGCGCCAGTCTTTCCTGATGCAGCAGGGGCTTGCAAGGGGGCAGGGCAAATCCCCTGTGGGCAAGGCGGGGATAAGGCGGAAAAGGCCGGGGGCAAGTGGGGGAAACCTCCCGCCGGGCCGCAGGCCGGGCAGCGCCCGCCCTCACAGTGTGGGCGGGCGCTCCGCCCCTCCCGGGGCGGGGCGTTCCGTCAGCTATGTATCGTGCCAAGTTCCGGCGTGTCTTCGCCCGCGGCCTCATCCGGCCAGTTGGTGCGCCAGATCTCTGCCGACCAGTGGCCGCAATGCACCGAAGGCCGGTCAAAGCCTTCGACAGGCGGCAGCAGCGGTTCCACCACCACATCATGGCGCGGCACCGCGAAATAGGGGAAGGAATAGCGCTCCCGCCCGCTCTTGTTGACCACCCGGTGCGGGGTGGAGACCAGCCGCCCGCCGGACCACAGTTCCAGCATGTCGCCAATGTTCACCACAAAGCCGCCGGGCGGGCAGCCCGGGGTGATCCAGCCGCCGCCCTTGGTCTGGACCTCCAGCCCGCCCACCGGGTCCGGTGCGATGATGGTCAGCGCGTCGGTGTCCTTGTGCGGGTGGATGCCGAACCCGTCCTCCTCCGGCGCCTGCGGCGGGTAGTGCAGCAGGCTCATATTGGTGAGCGGGGTCTCGAACGGTTCACGGAAGGCCGCCGGGTCCAGCCCCAGCCCCTCGGCCAGCGCGCCCAGCAGCAGGTGAAAGACACCGTCCAGCTCCGCCCAGTAGCCGAGGATCGCTTCGCGCGCCTCAGGCACTTCAACCGGCCAGCGGTTGGGGCCGTAAAGCGGGCAGATGGCGCAGATGGGATCATCCGCCGCCACCTCATGGTGCAGTTTGTAACCCTCGTATTTGTCCGCCGTCCCCGAACCGTCATTCGGCGTGAAGAACCCCAAGGGGATGTAGCCGCGGTAATTCTCCCGCGTAATTGCCTGTTCCCACTTGGATTTCCCGGGCACGGCAAAGATAGACTGAACGGCGCGGCGCACATTCCCGACCGTTTCCTGTACGATGCCTGTTCCGGTGATCGAAAGAAACCCGATATCCTCCGCTGCCGCCAGAATGGCGGCGACGGTGTCCTGCCGCCCGGGATGGCCATCCTCCCGAAGCGGGGTGATGTCGATTGTGGGGATCTCCTGCATCAGTGAATCCTCACGCCCTGGCGTATCAGCTCTCCTTGGACCTCACCGATGTTCACCGCGTCCAATTCGCAGTCTGCCTTCACCGACAGCGCCGCGGCGATGCCCGCGCCCTGGCCCGCGACGGCGCAAGCCGCCATGTTGCGGGTGGCGGCATGGGCGATCTTGTCGCCGCCGATGGCCCGGCCAGTGACCAAGAGGCCTTCCACCCCCTTGGGCAGCATCGCGCGGTAGGGGATCTGCATGTAGCGCCCGGTGGTGGGCAGGATCAGCACCCCGTAGCCGTCGATGAACTCAGGATAGATGCCGATGGTGTCCTCGAACCGGCCCTGATTGCGGGTCTCGTCCTCGGTAATGTTGTGATGCGCGTCGATCTTGCGGGTGTCGCGGATGCCGATGGTCATGCCGAAGTTCCGCAAACGCGCGCCCTCGCAGCCCGGGGTATAGGCCCGCAGCGCGTCAATTGCATGCATCGCCTGTTTGCGCCCCTCGATCTCACCCTTGGTCATGCTGTCAGGGTCGGTGCCGTCGATGCCGGCCAGATGCACCAGGTTCATATAGGTCATCTCGCCGCTGTCATGCACCGCGCCCCAGGTGCCGCCGATGGTATTGAGATGCGCCGGAATGATCCCGTCGCGGATCGCCTGCGAAAACGGCTTGGCCAGGAAGGGGGAGAACATGTCGTCCTCTTTCCCTGAGGTCTCCACCTGCCACTCGCCGGTCGACCAGTTGGCATAGGTCTGCGGATCGGCCTTGACGCCCTCCATGAACTTCTGCTTGTCGACGCCCGCGATGTGGAACATCACGCTGGCTGCCTGCATCTGCTCCACCGGGGTTTTCACGCAAGGCGCGCCCATCATATGGGCAATGTCGGCATCACCCGTGGCGTCGATCACACGCTTCGCAAGAATGGCCTCGCGGCCCGCCTTGCTCTCGACGATGACGCCGGTGATCCGGTTGCCCTCGCGGATCGGTGCCACGAAGACCCGGTGCAGCATCGGGTGGATGCCGGCTTCCTCGACCAGCTTGTCCGCGACCAGCTTGAAGCCCTCGCTGTCCAGCTCATAAGACAGAGACTGGCTTTCAGGCACCGCGGCGCCCATGGCCTTGGCGCGTTCCTCGAACTCCCAGCCGATGCCGCCGGCCTCTACCGTTTCCTCGTGACGGTACCAGGCAAAGCCCTCGACCCCCACGGTGGTGATGTTGCCGCCAAAGCAGCCGAAGCGGTCCATGAGCGTGACCTCCACGCCCGCCCGTGCTGCCGCCAGCGCCGCCGCCAGCCCGCCGGGGCCGGAGCCCACGACCAGCACCTCGGTTTCATGAATGACCGGGATCTCCCGTGCCGGCTCGCGTATGGTCTTGGCCACGTCTCTCGTCTCCCTTGTCCCTGTCTGAGAGCGGTGTTTCCGGTAACAGTTTCGAATCTTGAACAGCGGTTCAAGTTCTTTTGCGCCACGATGGCAGGAAAGCGGCATGGCGCTGCGGTCTGAATGCAGGAAAGCGGAAGCAATGCCGCAAACAGGCGCGGCGGGCCCTGCCGGAGCCGTAGCCTGATGCCAAGGGGCAGGGCAGGGAGGATGATTCGCCATGACGCGCAGCAAATACAGCAAGGACACGCCGCGGGTGGCACTGCCGCAGGCGGAGGCGCGGCGGATCTCAGAGGCCATCCTGACGGCCAAGGGCTGCCCGGCGGATATCGCGGCAGAGGTGGCGGCGCATCTGGTGGACTCGGACTTGTCGGGGGTGGAATCCCACGGCGTGTGGCGGATCCTGCCCTATGCGGGATACTACGACAGCGGCTACCTGGCCGCCGGGGTGCGCCCGCAGCTGCAGCAGAATGCCCGCGGCGCCTGGAGCGTCACCGGCAACGGCGGCATCGGCATCCCGGCGATGTCGATTGCCATCCGCGATGTGGTGGCGCGGGCGCAGGACAGCGGCATTGCGGCCATCGCTGTCACTGAGGCAGGCCACACCGGGAGGCTGGGGGCCTTTGCCGAATATGCCGCCGAACAGGGCTGCCTGGCGATCATCATCGGCGGCGGCGGGCGCGAGGCCTGGCGGCTGGTGGCACCTTACGGCGGGCGCAAGGCGCTGATGTCCACCAACCCTTATGCAATCGGCATTCCCGGCGGGCGGCGCGGGCCGGTGATCGTCGACTTCGCCACCTCAGCGGCGGCTGCGGGCTGGGTCTATGGCGCTCGGATAGCCGGGGCGCAATTGCCTGAGGGCGTGCTGATCGACCGCGACGGCAACCCCAGTACCGACCCGGAGGCCTATTTCGGGGGCGGCGCCATCCTGACCGCAGGCGGCGCCAAGGGCTATGCGCTGTCGGTGGCGGCCGAGATGATCGCCGAGGCGATGCTGGGCCCGGTCACCACCGAATGCAACTGGCTGATGCTGGCGCTGGACTGCAGCCTGTACCAGGAGCCCAGCCGCCTGCAGGAGATCGCCGAGGGTATCCTGGACGAATTCCGCAACTGCCCGCCCGCGCCCGGCTTCGACCGGGTCGAGATCCCTGGCGAGCGCGAGGCGGACGCGCGGATGGAGAATGCGCAGAAGCCGATCCTGCTGCCGGAAGCGACCTGGGCGGAGATCCGGATGCTGGCAGAAGGGCTGGGGGTGGAGACTTAGGGGCGCACCTTCTGCACCACGAGGCCCGGGCCTGACCTTGGGGAGGCGCAAATGCGCCTTCCCGGGGGGAAGGTCAGGCGCGGGCCGTGCGGCTGGCGCCTCACGTCCCAGGGAATATCCTGCCAACGCCCCTCTTTGAATTGCACGGTTGGGTGCGAAGGGCTCCGCCCGTCCACGCCTCAAACAGTCCGCCGGACTGTTTGCCCCTTCGGGAACCGGCGTGAACTCCCGGGGGGAAGGTCAGGCGCGGGCCGTGCGGCTGGCGCCACACGTCCCAAGGTGCACAGCCTGGCACAGTTGCTATCCAGAACACCGCGATTGGATCCTCCTCTTGCCCGCACCCCCATCACCCACTAAACCGGGCGGGAACTCGAACCCACATCACCGATGGAGCCAAGATGCGCCTGTCCCGCTATTTTCTGCCGGTTCTGAAAGAGAACCCCTCGGAAGCCCAGATCGTCAGCCACCGGCTGATGCTGCGCGCCGGGATGATCAAGCAATCCGCCGCCGGGATCTATTCCTGGCTGCCCTTGGGCTTCAAGGTGCTGAAGAAGATCGAAAGCATCGTGCATGACGAGCAGATCCGCGCGGGCCATATCCCGATGCAGATGCCGACCATGCAGTCCGCCGACCTGTGGCGCGAGTCGGGCCGCTATGAGGCTTACGGCCAGGAGATGCTGCGGGTGAAGGACCGGCATGACCGCGACATGCTGTTCACCCCCACCGCCGAAGAGCTGATCACCGACATCTTCCGCGCCCATGTCAGCAGCTACAAGGACCTGCCGCTGACCATGTACCAGATCCAGTGGAAGTTCCGCGACGAGATCCGCCCGCGTTTCGGCGTGATGCGCGGCCGCGAATTCTACATGAAGGACGGCTACAACTTCGACCTGACCAAGGAAGATGCGCTGCACGCCTACAACCGCCACCTGGTCAGCTACCTGCGCACCTATGAGCGGATGGGCCTGCAGGCGATCCCGATGCGTGCCGACTCCGGCCCGATCGGCGGCGACGACACCCATGAATTCCTGGTGCTGGCCGAGACCGGCGAGTCCGAGGTATTCTATGACAGCGCCGTCACCGATCTGACCTTCGGCGACCGCGAGATCGACTATGACAGCGTCGAGCAGTGCCAGAGCGTGCTGGAGGAGTTCACCTCCAAATACGCCCGCACCGACGAGACCCACGACGAGGCCCTGTTCAACCAGATCCCCGAGGAGCGCCGCCGGGTGGCGCGCGGTATCGAGGTCGGCCAGATCTTCTATTTCGGCACCAAATACTCCGACGCCATGGGCGCCACCGTGCAGGGGCCCGATGGTAAGAACGTACCGGTCCACATGGGCTCCCACGGCATCGGCGTTTCCCGCCTCCTGGGTGCGATCATCGAGGCCAGCCACGACGACAAGGGCATCATCTGGCCCGAAGGCGTGACCCCGTTCCACTGCGGCATCGTCAATCTCAAGCAGGGCGACGACGAAGCCGATGCCGCCTGCAACCAGCTCTACGCAGCGCTGACCGCTGCCGGTCTGGACCCGCTCTATGACGACCGCAACGAGCGTGCGGGCGGCAAATTCGCCACCATGGATCTGATCGGTCTGCCCTGGCGCATCACCGTCGGCCCGCGCGGCCTCAAGAACGGCGTGGTTGAGCTGACCTCCCGCCGCACCGGCGAGAGCGAAGAGCTGTCCCCGGAAGAGGCGGTGAAGAAGGTGGTTGAGGTCTACAAGGCCCACCCCACCGGCCGCGGCTTCTGAGCTTCGGCGAATAAGAGACTGTTAACAATTAAAAAGGGAGCCTCACGGCTCCCTTTTTGTTTGCATGCGCAGACCTGCACCCCCGGCTCAGAAGAGGTCCTGACCGGGAAGGAACAGAAAATTGTCCGCGCTAAGATCATCGAGATCCTTGCCCAGCAGAACAATCACATCGCCGCCGCCAAAGCTGAAGATCATGTTCGGGCCGTCCCGGGCGACGAAGCCCATCAGGTCCTCGTAGCTGTCAACGCCGCTGATTTGCAGCGCAATCACATCCTGGCTGGCATCAAACTGCATGACCCAGTCCCGCCCGTCGCCTTCGGCAAAAATGAAGGTATCGCTGCCCGCGCCGCCGATCAGGGTGTCGCGCCCGGCGCCGCCGCTCAGCTCGTCATCGCCCGGCCCGCCGATCAGCCGGTCGTTGCCGTACCCGCCCTCCATCCGGTCGCTGCCGCGTCCGCCGATCAGCACATCATCGCCGCTGCCGCCATCCATGCCGTTCAGGCCGCTGCCGCCGATCAGAAGGTCGTTGCCGTTGCCGCCTGCCATCATGTTGACGCCGCCGCCGCCGGTCAGAACGTCATTGCCATTGCCTCCGTCCAGAAAGTCGAAGCCGTCCCCGGCAGACAGCCGGTCATTGCCGTTGCCGCCCAGCAGGATGTCATTGCCACCGCCGCCGCTGATCACGTCATGACCGCCGCCGCCGGACACGAAATCGTCGCCGCCGCCCGCGCTGATCCGGTCATTGCCCGGTGTTCCGGTGATTGTGTCATTGCCGCCGGTGCCGCTGGTGCCGCCGCGCGCGGCCAGGGGGCTGAACCCGGCACCGGGGCCGGACACAGCAGAACGGATACTGTTCATTGGTAATCCTCAATGTCAGAAACGATGGGGTTCAACCTGAAATTGCGCGTGGTTAAAAAGGTATTACCTCGCGTGTTGCCGGGACCGGATGCGCCTGTTTTTGACGGAATGTTTGCGTCGGCCTGCCACTGGACCGGCAGGCCGCGCGGAGGGTCAGCGCCCGCCCGGGCCTGCAGACCGGCTTAAGATCACGGCGGACGGCGGGATTTTCCCTTGCCGGGATCAGCCGCGCCGCGCAGGGTGCCGGAAACGGGAGGAGACGGCATGAAACAGATTCTGGCTTTTGGCGACAGCCTGACCTGGGGCAGCCACCCGCATACTGGCGGGCGGCACGCCGCAGCGGACCGGTGGCCGGTGGCGCTGGGCGAAGGCCAGGCGGAGGCGGTTGTGGTTGCGGAAGGGCTGCGCGGCCGCACCACGGTTCATGCCCGCCCTTCCGCCTGTGCGGAGATGCGCGGCGATGCAGTGCTGCCCATGCTGCTGCACAGCCATGCGCCGCTGGATCTGGTGATCATCATGCTGGGCACCAATGACATTTACGAAGGCCACCCCAGCTATCTGATCCGCGACGGGCTGGAGAGGCTGGTGGAGATCATCCGCCATCACCCCTGGCGGCTGCCGGAGGCGGCGGAGCCGCAGGTGCTGCTGGTCGCGCCGCCGCCGGTGACGCTGTGCGAAACCTCGGATGTGACCCCGGCGATGGTCGAACAGTCAGAGGCACTGGCAGACGTGATCGAGGCACTGGCGGACCGGCTTGGCTGCGGCTTTTTTAATGCAGGCCAGGTGGCGCGGGCCTCTGCCGCCGATGGCTATCACCTGGAGGCGGCGGATTCGCGCGCTCTGGGCGTGGCGCTGCGGGTGCCGGTGGCGGCAATGCTGGCGCTCTGACAGCGCGGGTCCGCTCAGCTCTGTTTCAGCGGGTAGTCATGGCCCGAGAAACGGTGGAACACGGCAGCGATGGCCACCAGCGCGACGGCGCCGGTCAGCACCGGGAACAGCAGGAAGCTGATGCCGGGATCGGTGGCAAAGACCACCAGCGGGTCGGCGCCCGCGGGCGGGTGGGTCAGCCGCAGCGCCGCCATCAGGGCAATCGACAGCCCCACCGCCAGCGCCAGCGCCCACCAGGTGTCCGGCAGCAGCGCGTTCAGTGCCAGCGCGATGGCAGTGGCCAGCACATGGCCGCCCACCACATGCGCGGGCTGCGACAGCGGGCTGGCGGGCACCGCGAACAGCAGCACGCAGCTGGCGCCAAAGGGCGCGATCAGCAACAGGAGGTTGGCGTGGGTGGTGAGCAGCGACAAGGCTGCAATGGCCAGAAAGGCGCCAAGCCCGGCCATGATCACCATGCGCAGAGACGAATGCGGCAGCGCGCGTTTGAAGTATCTGTCCATCGTTTTACCCATTGAATCCGGAACCGGCCTGATAAAGCCTCGCCGGCGGGCAGATGCAAGGCAATGGGCATATGCGGCAGGTCACGATGCGGTGACGCCGGGCGGAACGGGCGCTCAAGAGTTTTGAGAAAAACTCTTGGCAAATCTTTTCCTCAAAAGATTTGCGCGCGCAGCGGATCTGTCCCGGCCCCGGCAGGCGGATTATCGGGCAGATATGCAACCGCACCTTGACCCCAGGCGTTAGGCAGCACAGTTTGCAGGCAAAATTTCCGGGCAGGACCCCTTACATGGCCACCACACCACCGCCGTTTTCACGTTTCGAATGGATCATCGCCTGGCGCTACCTGCGCGCCCGCAAGGCCGAAGGCGGGGTCAGCGTGATGACCTGGATCAGCCTCATTGGCATCACCCTGGCGGTGTTTGCGCTGATTGCCACGCTGGCGGTGCGCTCCGGCTTCCGCTCCGAATTTGTCGGCACCATCCTCGGCGCCAATGCCCATGTCACCGTCTATTCCTATGGCGAGGTCAACGAGGCGGGTGTGCTGGACCGCGCGCTGAAGGACTACGAGGCGCTGGCTCAGACGGTTGCCGCGGTGCCGGGCGTCACCCGCGCCGCGCCGCTGATCAAAGGGCAGGTGATGGCGAGCCTGCGCCAGCGCAACGCAGGCGTCGAGGTGTTCGGGATCTCCGCCAAGGACATCCAGGGCATCCCCGGCGTCGCGCAAAGCGAGGAAGCCATCGGCGACCTCGCGCGGTTTGAGGAGGGGATTTCCATCGGCTCCGGCGTGGCGCGGGAACTGGGGGTGAGCGTCGGGGACAAGATCAAGCTGATCTCCCCCAACGGCGTCAAGACCGCCTTTGGCACCAGCCCGCG